>NZ_AMPG01000002.1:356397-712794 GCF_000299415.1 Candidatus Microthrix parvicella Bio17-1 | reverse complement strand
GCGTTCGACCAGGCCGTCGGGCCGTGGGGTGTAGGTGATCACACCGGTTTCGGCGTTGATCACCAAACCATCGCGAACCAGCTTGCCCGTACCCTCGGCGAACTCGATGGGGTCGGAAATCGTGACCCCGTCGATCGTGAGGTTGGCCGTGTAACCATCGGCGACGTCGATGCCGACGGTCGCCTGACGCAGGATGGTGCCACCGCTCACCGGGATCAGCCGGTCGACCTCGTCGGGCAGGCTTTGGCTGGCAGCGTCCGAGCCGGTGGTGGCCGTGTTCGCAACCCAGACGAGACCGACGAGGGCCGCCACGATGGCGAGAATGGCGATCTTGGGTCCGTATGGCCTCAGCATGGTTGTCAGTCTCCCACGGGCACGGGCGCTCACCGCCGTCGCGTGGCCCGGTAGCATTCTCACCTGATGGCGCCCAGACGGCCGGAAACCCTCAGAGGTCGTGAGATCGCCGGCCAATTTCGGCTTGAGCGATTCTTGGGTCGCGGGCGCTCAACGCTGGTGTACACCGCCGAGGACCTCACCAGCGGCGACGAGGTGGCCATCAAGTTGTTGGCCAGCTCACTGACCCGAAATGTCGGGTTCATGCGTCGTTTCCGCCACGTGATGCGTTCCGCCTGCTCCTTTGACCATCCAAACGTGGTGCGGGTGATTGCCTGGGGTGAGGAACGCGAGCTGTTCGTCGTGACCGAGCCCGCCGTCGGTCCGCTTCGGGCACTGATGCTGCCCGGCAAGGGTCTGTCGCAAGGGCAGACTGCGGCGTTGGCCGTGGACGTCTCTCGTGGCCTTGCCTATCTGGCGCAGCGCAACCTGGTCCACCGGCGACTCCATCCGTCCAACCTGTTGATCGCCTCCGACGGCAGGGTGATGGTGTCCGACGCAGCCCTGGCGTGGATCCTGGCGCACGAGTCTGGTCATCAGTTCTCCGACTTTCGTTATCTGGCTCCCGAGGCGGGGAGCGGAACAACCGGTCCACCCACCGATGTGTATGCCCTGGGCATGATCATGGCTGAGGCCCTCACCGGCGATATTCCGCTGCTGGCCGGGGACGTCAACGCCACGCTGGGCCTGCGCCACGAAACCGACCTCACTCTTGACGGAAGGTGGGGGCGGATCGGCCGGGCGGTCGGGGCGACCGGCCGTGCGGACCCCGAGCGCCGGGTGCCCGCCGGACAGCTGGACGTCGGCCTGATGGCTTTGATCGCACAGATGGATCGCAGCGAGGTCGAGCTTCCCCGCATGGACCCAACCGCTCGCAGCGATGAGCTGGAATCCATGCGCCTGACGCTTCGTGATCGGCTGCCGACGGTGGCGGCACAGACCGCAGCAACGCCCGGAACCTCGGTCGGCCTGGCGGCCGGGGCCACGACTCCAAGTCGAGCAAACGACGACCACCGCGCTGCGGCCGCCGACCAGGCCAAACCGACCGACCCGCCCAAGCCGCCACCGGCCCCGCGCCGGCAGCCGGCCGCTGCGCTGCGTTCGTCCGTGCCTGCCGAGCAACCGCCTTCCGAGCAACCGCCTGCCGAGCAACCGCCTGCCGAGCAACCGCCCGATGATCCGGCCGCCGGTGTCGAGTCGAACCCGTTGACCCCAGAGGAACTGGCGGTTCGGCGCAACTGGGTGATCGGGCTGATCGTCGCATTGGTGGTGGTGTTGGCGCTCCTCGTTGGCGTCCAACGCTTTGTGCTGTCCTCGGCCGCCGAGGTGCCGCAGGTGGTGGGCGCCACCGTGGACGAGGTTCGAGCCCAGGCCGCCGACGGTCGTTGGCGGCTGAACACCACCGAGGTGCGGCGGGACAACACCAAGACCGGCGAGGTGCTGACCCAGGATCCGGCGGCCGGCACCAAACTGCGGGCGGGCGAGTCTCTCGATGTCACCGTGTCGCTTGGACCAACCCTGGTTGCGCTTCCCGAGTTGGAGGGCCTGAGCCAGAAGGACGCCGAGAACATCATCACGTTCGCCGGAATGAAGCTGGGTGACGTGGAGAGCGACTACAACGCCGACGCGAAACCGGGCACGGTGATGTCGATCTCGGCGGAATTCGCCGAGGGAACGAAGCTGTCCAAGGGCAGCACCGTCAACCTGGTGGTCTCCGACGGGGCCAAACCCCGCCAGATCCCCAAGGAACTGGTGGGGAAGAACGCGTTGAGCGTGGTGGCCGAACTGGAAAAGGCACAACTGAAGCCGGTGGTGGAACCGGTGCAGGAACCCTCGGTGGCGCTCAACTATGTGGTGTCGGTCGAGCCACCCGAGGGTTCACAGGTGACCATCGGTGATGAGGTGAAGGTTCGGGTGTCGGCAGCTCGCGAGAACGTCGCCGTGCCCAACGTGGTCGGCAGGACCGCGGCCGAGGCCGACGCCGAGGTGCGCGCGGTGGGATTGACCGTGCTTGGCATCGAAGGGCCTGCAGGCGGCACGGTGGAGCGCACCGACCCGGAGGTGGGCGCCGAGGTCCCCCAGGGCACCTCGATCCGTCTCGTCACCCGGTAAGCGGTTGTTTCAGGCCGTTGTTTCAGGCCGTGGTGTCGGGCGGTGGTGTCGGGCGGCCGAACAGAAACCCCAGGCCCCAGGCCCAGTGCATCACCGCCAGCGCGGCGGGCACCCTGACCCGACTCTTCATCGACGTGCTGCGTCCGGCGTTGAGGCCTCCGACGGTGACTGCGACGGCGTAGCCGGCGGCCGGCACCAACCAACGGACATCCTCGGCCCAGAGTGCGAACGCCGCTGTGGCGGTCACGCCCAGCACCATGACCGGCGCCACCAGTTGGCGCAGCTTGGTGGAGCGCGGGTGCCGGCGAAGCATCTCTCGCTTCCAGGTGCCGTACTGGCGGTACTGGGATGCGAGAGCGCCGAACGAGGGCCGAGGCCGATAGGTGACCACCATCGACGGCACGAACCAGACCGTTCCGCCGGTATCGCGGATGCGCCAGTTCAGCTCGTAGTCCTGGTTTCGCAGCAGCGTCTCGTCGAAGCCTCCCACCCGCTCCAAACCGCTTCGGCGAAACACCCCCAGATACACCGTGTCCGAGGGCCCTTCGGCGCCGCCGTAATGAAATCGCGAGTTGCCGACTCCGAGGCGTGACGACATGGCTACGGCGACGGCCTCCTGCGTACCCGGCCCGCCGACGGCCGACTGGACGCCACCCACCACGTCGGCGTTGGTTCGATCCAGAGCCTCGAGGGCGAGAGAGGTGTAGTCGGGGGGAAGGGTGCAGTGGCCGTCCACCCGAACCACAAACTCTTCGTCGGTGGCGGCGATGGCGCGGTTCAGCCCGTGGCTCACCCAGCCTTCCGGGTTGCTGACCACGGCGATCTGTGGATCGGTGGCGGCCAGCGCCTGCGCCACCACCCAGGTGTCGTCGTCGGAGGGAGCGACGGCGATGGCCAGCGGGCCGGCACCGCCCACCTGGGCGCGAATCGATTCGACGGTGGCCGCCAGGTCGGCCTCCTCATTGCGCACGGCAAGAACGAACGCCACCCTCCCGTCCCACCGGTGGCGATCGTTCAGAGCGTCGGCGATCTTGCTCAGGCGCCTTCTGCCGGTTGGATCTCCTCCGTCATGGCGGAGATCGCTTCGGCCAACTTCTGGGCGGATGGGTCGATCGGACCGGCCTGCATGGCCATCAGCTTGGTCATGTCGCCCTGCACCTTGATCTTGCCTGCCATGAACGCCTGCATCCCCGCCTGGGGGTTGCCGTCGACCAGGATGGCTTTGGCGGTTGCGTAGTCAAGGGTGACGGTCAGGTCGGGGTTCTCCAGTTCACCCAGGCCCATCTTCATCTCGCCGTCCGAGGTGTCCATGAAGGCTTTGACATCGCCGTCGGACACGTCGGCCGGCACGTCGGTGACCACCTGGTTCATGCGAACGACGTGAGCTGGAGGCGGCACCTCATCGCCGAGGTCCTCGCGCAACTGGGTGGCCGCAGCCACCCATTCGGGTGTTAGGAACTTGTGCTTCTCCACGTGGATACTCTCCCCTTCATGTACCGATCCGGCGCCGGTTTCCGGTCGGCAAACCTAGCATCGAGGGCGGTTTCCCGGTGAGGATTCGTTACTCGGTAGGGTGTTCGCGCCCGCTGACGGGCACCGGCACGACCCCCAGGAGGTCTCGATGCAACCCCCCAAGGATTTCTTCCGCCCGCTCGCTCTCGGCGCCCCGATGCCAGTCCGCGAGGTGCCCGCCCGGCCTTCTCGCATGATTCACTTCTTCGATCCGTCCAACGAGAAGATGGCCGCCAAGGTGCCCGACATCGCCAAGAAGGCCGATGTGGTGCTCGGCAACCTTGAGGACGCCATTTCGGCCGACAAGAAGGAGGCCGCCCGCGAGGGTCTGGTGTCGATCGCGCAGGCGACCGACTTCGGTGAGACCCAGCTGTGGACCCGCATCAACAGCCTTGACTCGCCCTGGTGCCTGCCCGATCTCATCCGTCTGGTGCCGGCGATCGGCCACAAGCTTGACGTGATCATGGTGCCCAAGGTGGAGGGCGCCGAGGACATCCATTACATCGACCGGTTGCTTGCCCAACTCGAGGCGCAGGCCGGCCTGGAGCGGCCGATCCTGGTGCACGCGCTGCTGGAGACGGCCCGAGGCGTGGCCAACGTTGAAGAGATCTGCGGCGCCAGCCCCCGCATGCAGGGCCTGTCGCTTGGCCCGGCCGACCTTGCCGCCGACCGCCGTATGAAGACCACCCGCGTGGGCGGCGGCCACCCCGGCTATGTCGTGCGCGCCGACCCCAACCCCGACGATGCCGAGGCACCCCGCACCACCTTTCAACAGGACCTGTGGCACTACACGATGGCCCGCATGGTGGACGCGTGCGCCACGTACGGCATTTTCCCGTATTGGGGCCCTTTTGGAGACATCCGCGACACCGTGGCGTGTGAGGACCAGTTCCGCAACGCCTATCTGATGGGCTGCGTTGGCGCCTGGTCGTTGCACCCGGTGCAGATCGACATCGCCAAGAAGGTGTTCTCCCCCGAGCCCTCCGAGGTGGCCTGGGCCCGCAACGTCATCCACCAGATGGGCGACGGCACCGGCGCGGTGATGATCGACGGCAAGATGCAGGATGACGCCACCGTCAAGCAGTGCAAGGTGGTCGTGGAGTTGGCCGAGGCGCTCAGCGCAAGCGACCCCGACCTGGCTGCGGCCTACCAGGCAGCGACCGACGCGGTCTTGGGCGCGGGGTCCGGCCAGTGAGCGGCGCAACCAACACCGAAGCTCTGCGCCCCCGACGTTCGGTGCTGTACATGCCCGGCGCCAACACGCGTGCGCTCGAGAAGGCCAAGGGGCTGTCCGCCGACTCGCTGATCCTCGACCTGGAGGATGCCGTGGCGCCCGATGCCAAGGCCGAGGCCCGTGACAACGTCGTGGCCGCCCTGACCTCCGGCGAGTACGGCAACCGCGAGCTGACCATCCGGGTGAACGGGCTGGACACCGACTGGCACGCCGACGACCTGGCGGCCGCTGCGGCTGCCGGGCCCGCCGCCGTCGTGGTGCCCAAGGTGAACTCGCCCGCCGATGTGGCGGCCATCGAGGCCGGGCTCCAGGCGGGCGGGGCGCCCGAACACACCAAGATCTGGGCCATGGTCGAGACGCCCCAGGCGATGCTCGACTGCGCCAACATCGCCGCCGCGTCCGAGCGCCTCACCGTGCTGGTGATGGGCACCAACGACCTGGCCAAGGAACTGCATGCTGCACATGTCCCCGGCCGCCAACCACTGCTGACCGGGTTGGGCCTGTGCCTGCTGGGTGCGCGGGCCGCCGGAAAGGTCATTCTCGACGGTGTGTACAACGACGTGCGCGACCCCGAGGGCTTCGAGGCCGAATGCCGCCAAGGTGCCCAGATGGGCTTCGACGGCAAGACGTTGATTCACCCGGGGCAACTCGATGCCGCCAATGCCGTGTTCGCTCCGGCCGACGCCGAGGTGGAGTCGTCCCGCGAGATCATCGCGGCGTTTGAGGCGGCTCAGCGTGAGGGCAAGGGCGTGGTCACGGTCAACGGCCGAATGATCGAAAACCTGCACGTTGAGAACGCCCGGCGCGTGCTCGCCATGGCCGACGCCATCGCCACTTCTGCGGGCGAGTAGCACTCCAGCTTCCGTAGGGCCAGTACCCCGCAGCCGGCCACGCAGCTTCCGCCCGGGCGACCGGTTCCCGAAGTTCCCCCGTTTTGCATCCCCTGGCGCACGATAGGGGGGAACCTCGCGTGGCTCGGCGCCAATGACCGATCGCCAGGAGCCGGCCGGGGGCTTCGAGAGCCGATGGAACGACGGTCCCCCTTTCGGTGATGGTCGATCGTGGTTTTCTCGGGTATTCCCGTCATGGCCTCGGCCCTCGGTACCATCGCAGGCCGGTCGGCGCTCGCCTCCAGCTTGGCGGCCGCTGCAGAAGCCCCACGCCCTCACCCCCCACCCGATGTTGCGGTATTCGCAACAAGGAGCCCCGCCCTGTGACCACCAATGACGGATCACCCCCGATCAGCGCCGATGATGTGGCGAAGGTGGCCGCGTTGGCCCGCCTCGAGCTGACCCGGGCCGAACTGGAAACCTTCACCGGGCAATTGGCCGACATCCTCGATCATGCAGCCGACCTGTCGATGATCGACCTGGACGGCATCGAGCCGTTGGGCACGCCGCTGGCACTCGAGAACGTGTTGCGGGCCGACGTGCCGGGGAAGACCCTGGACCGCGACGAGGTGCTGGCGTCCGCCCCGGCGGCCGAGGCCGGCAAGTTCAAGGTCACGTCGATCCTGGGAGACGGCGTATGAGCGCCCGCACCGCCATTGAAATCGCCGCCGCCGTTCGCTCGGGCGAACGCTCCGCGCTGGAGGTGGTCGACGAGTCCCTCGGCGCCATCGACACGGCCAACCCGGGGCTCAACGCCTTCTTGGTGATTACCGCTGACGAAGCCCGTGCCGTTGCCGAGTCGGTCGATGCGCAGGTGGCGGCCGGGGAGGATCCCGGCCCGCTCGCCGGCGTGCCCATCGCGCTGAAGGACAACCTGGTGACCCGTGGCGTCGCCACCAGTTGTGCCAGCCGCATCCTGGCCGGTTGGGTGCCGCCCTACGACGCCACCGTCGTTCAGCGCCTGCGCGCCGCCGGCGCGATCAGCGTGGGCAAGACCAACCTGGACGAGTTCGCCATGGGCTCCTCCACCGAGAACTCGGCGTTCGGACCCACCCGTAACCCCCACGACCCCGAGCGGGTGCCCGGCGGGTCCTCAGGTGGCTCGGCGGCGGCGGTGGCCTCGGGCATGGTGCCGCTGGCGCTCGGCTCGGACACGGGCGGCTCGATCCGTCAGCCCGCCTCGTTGTGTGGCGTGGTCGGCGTGAAGTCGACCTACGGCACCGTGTCCCGTCTCGGGTTGGTGGCCTACGGCTCGTCACTCGACCAGATCGGCCCGTTCGCCACCACCGTCGCCGATGCGGCGCTGCTGCTGGAGGTCATCGGTGGGCACGACCCCGGCGACTCCACGTCGCTCAACCTGCCGGCCCCGGACGTGAGCGCTCACCTGGATGACGGCGTGGACGGTCTGAGGATCGGCGTCATCTCCGAGTTGATGGGCGAGGGCATCGCCCCCGAGGTCGCCGCCCGCGTGCGCGCCGCCGCCGAGGTGATGGCGGCGGCCGGCGCCACCGTGGAGGAGGTGTCGATCCCATCGATCTCGGCTTCCCTCTCGGCGTACTACATGGTTGCCACCGCGGAAGCGTCCTCCAACCTGTCGCGTTACGACGGCGTGCGCTACGGCAACCGTGTGGAGGCAGCCAACGTGACGGACATGATGACCGCCACCCGCACCCAGGGGTTTGGCGACGAGGTGAAGCGGCGCATCATGTTGGGCACCTACGCCCTGTCGGCCGGCTATTACGACGCGTTCTACGCCACCGCCCAGAAGGTGCGCACCAAGCTGCGGGCCGACTTTGACGCGGTGTACGGGAACCACGATCTGTTGTTGTGCCCCACGTCGCCGACCCCGGCCTGGCGCCTTGGCGAGAAGACCGACGACCCACTCACGATGTACCTGAGCGATATCTGCACGATTCCCGCCAACCTGGCCGGACACCCCGCTGCGTCAATCCCATTCGGCACCGATGGCGCAGGGTTGCCCATCGGTGCGCAGTTGCTGGGCCCGACGCTGGGGGAGGCCACGATGTTCCGGGCCGCGGCGGTGCTGGAACACAGCGCTCGGGAAGACGTGGCAAACGACTCGCACAACGGAGGCAGGCAATGAACGACTCTGCGACGGCCCTCAGCATTCCGGCGCCGACGAGCACCACGGTCGATCTCGCCAAGTGGGAGATCGTCATCGGCCTCGAGGTGCACGCCGAGCTGTCGACGGCCACCAAGCTGTTCAGCTCCGCACCGCAGTTGTTCGGCGCCGAGCCCAACACCAACATCGACCCG
Organism: Candidatus Microthrix parvicella Bio17-1; assembly: GCF_000299415.1. Lineage (NCBI taxonomy): Bacteria > Bacillati > Actinomycetota > Acidimicrobiia > Acidimicrobiales > Microthrixaceae > Candidatus Neomicrothrix > Candidatus Neomicrothrix parvicella. The sequence goes on along the minus strand of NZ_AMPG01000002.1, from coordinate 704,376 downwards.
CTCACACTCGGTCTGCCCGGCAGCCTGCCCGTGCTCAACGAGCAGGCGGTGGAGCTGGCCATCCGGGTGGGTCTGGCGCTCAACTGCACCGTGCAGCGCTCGGTGTTCGCACGTAAGAACTACTTTTACCCCGACCTGCCCAAGGATTATCAGATCAGTCAGTTCGATCTGCCGATCGATATCGACGGCTGGTTGGAGTTGCCCAGCGGCAAGCACGTCGGCATCGAACGCGCGCACTTGGAGGAGGACACCGGCAAGTCCACCCACGCAGGCGACACCGGCCGCCTGCAGGGCGCCTCGTCCTCGCTGATCGACTACAACCGGGCCGGGGTGCCCCTGCTGGAGATCGTCAGCCGCCCCGATATCCGCGACGCCGACCAGGCTCGGGCCTACGTGTCGGAGCTTCGCTCGATCCTGGTGGCCGTCGGAGCCTCGGACGGCAAGATGGAGGAAGGCTCGATGCGGGTGGACTGCAACGTGTCGGTCCGTCCCCAGGGCTCCGAGACACTTGGTACCCGCTGCGAGATCAAGAACGTCAACTCGCTGCGTTCGCTAGGCCGGGCGGTCGATTACGAGGCCGCCCGCCAGGTGGACCTGATCGAGGGCGGTGGCACGGTGCGCCAGGAGACCCGCCACTGGAACGAGAACGACGGTCGCACCCACACCCTCCGGGTGAAGGAGGAGGCCGACGATTATCGATATTTTGCCGACCCCGACCTGGTGCCGTGCGACCCGGGCGAGGAGTGGATCGAGCGGGTTCGGGCCGCGCTGCCCGCCCTCCCCGCCGCCCGCCGTGTCCGCCTGGCCGAGGCCGTCACTTCGGCAGGAGGCCCGACCGGCTCCCCGGAGGGGATCGCGATCGTCGTCGACCGCAGTCTGGACGCGTTGGTGCTCGCGGCGATCGAGGCCGGTGCCAACGCAGCCAGAGCGCTGACCCACGCCGAGCACAACCTTTCCGACGAGCGTTCGGCCGAGCTGGACCCGGCTGCGTTTGCCAAGCTGGTCAACCTGGAGGTTGACGGAAAGCTGTCGGCCACGCAGGCCAAGACGGTGCTGGCCTCGCTGGTTGCCGAAGGCGGCGATCCCGCCGACATCGCTGCGGCCGCCGGGTTCGAGGCGATGGACACCTCGGAGCTGGAGGGCCTTGTCGACACGCTGATCGAAGACCATCCAACCGAATGGGGGCGGTTCTGCGAGGGCGACGGCAAGGTCACCGGGTTCTTCGTCGGTCAGGTGATGCGTGCCACCAAGGGCCAGGCCGACGGCAAGGTCGTCACCCAACTCCTCAACGCCCGAAAGGGCTGACGCCCGGACCCACCACGACTACATGGCGCGGCGCAGCGAGCTGCTGGTGTCGCTCGTCGTCGCTCGACCTAGTCGTTACGGCTCCGGATTATGGTTTCGGTCGTGGTGCCGGACACGGAAACGCTGATGCGACGGGCACGAGCTTCGGCCTTGGCCATACTTGCGCTGCTACTCGCGGTTGGCGTTGCCATGACCTTGGCCGGTACTTCGGGGTCGGTCCTACGCGAGCTTGGGCTGGCAGTGGTCGGCGGTGGGGTCGTCGGCGGTGCGATCGTTGTTGTCGAGGCAATGCTGGTCGCCGCGACCTCGGAACGGGAATCCCGGGCAGCCCTGATGCAGCAGATCTCTACCACGCTTGAGCTGACCGGGATTGACCTGCGCGGTCAGAGGTTTGCGGGGATCTACCTGCCGTCGCGGACGCTGGTGGCTGCCAACCTCCGAGGCATCGTTCTGGATGATGCTCAACTGTACTTCTCGAATCTTCGACACGCTGATCTCTCGAACGCCTCAGGCCCGAGGGGTTCGAAGTTCCTGAGAGCGTGATCGTGAGCTACCCGGATATCGCCGGCATGAACCTGGCGGACTATCTCGCTCAGCGAGAATCGGTTCCCAGGATCTAACCGGTCTCGCCGGCCGACCGGCAGGCCTCGCAGCGTCCGGTGAGGGCGAAGTGCAGGTCGTCGATCTCGAAGCCATGAGCGATGAGCAGATCGTTCCTGAGACGGTCGACCACCCCGTGGTCAAGCCCAAACACCCGTCCGCACTCGCTGCACTGAACATGGCCATGGTGGTGTTCGGCCAGGTGGTAGACGGCGGGGCCGTGACCCAGGTGGACGTGTTGTACCAGTCCCAGGTCGCTCAGGGTTCGCAACGTTCGGTAGACGGTGGCCAGGTGGAGTTCCGGGTGGTCGCCTTGGAGGCGCTCGGCGAGCTCTTCGGCACTGATGTGAGCCTTGGGATCGTCGGCCAACTGGGCCAGTACCAGCCGCCGCGCCGACGTCACGCGCCCGCCGCGCCGACGCAGGTCGTCCAGTAACTCCTCGAGTCGGTCACGAGACATTTGGGCAGCTTAGAGTTGAACGCAGCCAGCTCGGCCGCCGCGACGTCGTGTCGGTGGCTCTGCGAGTGGGCGTTGCGACTTGGGTCGGGTGCGGCCTGACCAATCGTCGTTTCATACAGCGTTTCCGTGAGGTAGCGTGACGATGTACATCGTTCGAGGGGTTGGAGTCGCTGCCGTGATGATCAGACGGAGTGTCTTGGTTGGTGCCGTGCTGATTGCGGCGGTGTCCGCTCTCTTGGCTTTCAGTCCCCTGGGGGAAGTGACCTCCGACGCGTTTGAGAAGGTCAGCGTGACCCGTACGTCCGACGACGGCAAGACCGAGGTGGCGGGATCGAAGATGAACGTGTCGGGAGCCTCGAGCAAGGACATCGATCGGTCGCTGGTCGGCGTGGTCACCCTCCTGGCGATCTTCCTCGGCCTGGCGGCCTTGATGGCCGGCATCATCATGGTGAGCATGCGCTTCTGATCAACTGGGCGGACGCTCGGGTGGGAGCGTCGGGTCGAAGGTGACAGGCTGGCGTTGACGCCGGCCACTCGACGGACCGGCCGGAGCGAGGGACCTCAGATGACCACAGGCGAGCCAACCGACCTGCCGACGGGAATCGCGCCCTCGGTGCTGGAGTTGATCGGCAACACACCGCTGGTTCGCCTCAAGCGCCTGTCGGAGGAGGAGGGCATCACCGCCACGTTGGCGATGAAGATGGAGACGACCAATCCCGGCGGATCATCGAAGGATCGCCCCGCTTTGCAGATGATTCTCGACGCTGAAGCCTCCGGCGATCTGTTGCCCGGGGGCACCATCGTGGAGCCCACCAGCGGCAACACCGGCGTCGGGCTGGCGATCGTGGCGGCGCAGCGTGGCTACCAGTGCATCTTTGTGATGACCGACAAGGTGGCACCGGAGAAGGTGGACCTGCTGCGGGCCTACGGTGCCGAGGTGGTCGTGTGCCCGGTGGCGGTCCCACCGGACGATCCGGAGAGCTATTACTCGGTCGCCGAGCGACTCGTGTCCGAGACCCCCAACGCGTACCGACCCAACCAATACGCCAACCCCTCCAACCCGGCAGCGCACGTGGCCACCACCGGGCCCGAGTTGTGGCAACAGACCGATGGCCGTCTCACCCACTTCATCGCAGGCGCAGGCACCTGCGGCACCCTGACCGGCGTCGCCCGCTACCTGAAGGAACAGGACCCGGGTGTTCGGATCATCGCCGCCGATCCCGAGGGTTCGGTGTACTCCGGTGGCTCCGGTCGGCCCTACCTGGTGGAAGGCGTGGGAGAGGACTTCTTCCCTGACGCCTGGCAGGAGAACCTCTACGACGACATCATCGCCGTGTCCGATGCCGAAAGCTTCTCGATGGCCCGCCGCGTGGCCCGCACCGAGGGCATCCTGGTGGGGGGATCAGGCGGCATGGTGGTGGCCGCAGCCATCAAGGTTGCCAAGGCGGCCGGACCCGACGATGTGGTGGTGGTACTCAACCCCGATTCGGGCCGCGGCTACCTGTCGAAGGTGTTCAACGATGACTGGATGGCGAACTTCGGTTTCACCACATCGGGCGGTCGCACCCTGGCGGACGCGTTGGAGCAGGCCGGTGGCATGCAGGACTTGCTGTACGTCAACCCCGACGACACCGTTCGCCACGCCATCGACCTGATGCGCACCAACGGTGTGAGCCAGTTGCCGGTGTGCAAGAACACGCCACCGTTTGCCGAGGCCGAGGTGATGGGGGCGGTCGACGAGCTGGTGTTGATGCGGGCGGCCGCCGACGACCGGGCAACGCTGGACCTTCCGGTGGAGGAGGTGCTGGGCCCACGCCTGCCCACCATCGGCATCGGCCAGGAGGTCGGCCTGGCGATCGAGGCGCTGCGCACCGCCACGGCGCTGCTGGTGCTCGGTGGCGGACGTCCGTGTTGTGTGCTGACCCGCAGCGATGTGCTGGGGTTCTTGGAACTTGGAGACAATTCAGGAGGAGTTGAGGGTGACTGAGAACCGCGATCCCAACGACACATCGAACGGTGCTGCGGCGTCGTCTCACGGGTTCGCCACCCGGGCCATCCACGCAGGACAGCCGCCCGACCCCGTCACCGGCGCCGTCGTGACTCCGATCAGCCTGGCAACCACGTTCGCCCAGCCCGAGGTGGGCCACCTCCCCGGTGGGTTCGAATACGGGCGCACCGGCAACCCCACCCGTGCCGCCTACGAGGCCTGCCTCGCCGACCTGGAGGGCGGCACCGATGCGGTGGCGTTCGCATCGGGCCTGTCCGCCGAGGACGCCCTACTGCGGCTTGTGCCCACCGGGTCACGCGTGGTGCTGGGTGACGACGCCTACGGCGGCACCTTTCGGCTGATCTCCGCGGTGCACGGAGCCGAGGGCCGGGACCACACCGCGTTCGACCTGACCAATCCTGCCAAGCTGGAGGCCAATTGGCCCGACGACGCCACGATGGTGTGGCTGGAAACGCCCACCAACCCGCTGCTGACCTGCCTGGACATCACGGCCATCGCCGAGGTGGCTCACCGCCACGATGCCCTGCTGGTGGTCGACAACACCTTCGCCACGCCCGCCCTGCAGCGCCCGCTCGAGCTGGGCGCCGACGCGGTGGTGCACTCGGCCACCAAGTACCTCGGCGGTCACTCCGACGTGGTCGGGGGCATCGTCGCCACCTCCGACGACGAACTGGCCCAACGGCTGCGCTATCTGCAGAACGCCGTTGGCGCCGTACCGTCGCCCTTCGACTGCTACCTGGTGCTGCGAGGCCTGAAGACGCTGGAGGTTCGGATGGAGCGGCACTGTGCCAACGCCGCAGCGGTTGCCGAGGCGCTGAGCGCTCACCCCAGGGTGGGACGCGTGCTGTACCCCGGGTTGGAGGCGCATGCCACCCACGGCGTTGCGGCTCGGCAAATGTCGGGGTTTGGCGGCATGGTGAGCTTCGAGTGCGTCGCCGGTGAGGCGGCCGCGCTGGAGGTGGTCACCCACACCGAGCTGTTCACGCTGGCCGAGTCCCTGGGTGCCGTCGAGAGCCTGATCGAACACCCGGGTCGCATGACGCACGCGTCAGCCGCCGGGTCGCCGTTGGAGGTCCCGGCCTCGTTGGTGCGCTGCTCGGTGGGTATCGAGGATGCCGCCGACCTGGTGGCAGACCTGACCTCCGCCCTCGACCGTCTCGGGTGACACCGGGAGATCGGGAGCGGGCCGCCTAACCCGGGACCGGGTCGGCGAGCAGCGCCGCGATGGCGTCTAGTGGCAGATCGATGAGCGAGTCGCCAGGGCGTACCTCGATACCCAGCGACGCCAGGTGATCGCTTGACGCCACCCGTGCCTGACGGCGGGTGAGGCGTGCCTCGGGGTCGGGTGTTCGGGTCAACCATTCGGCGATGACGTTTCGAGGGTTGGCGTGACCTCGTCCCACCAGCGGCGGCAGCTGCGGCCGGTCGGCGGACGCGTCGTCTGCCAGAGCGGCTGGTGGCGTTGGGGCACCGTCAATGCGGCGTGCGACGAGCAGGTCGGCGCCGTCGGTGGCGCGGTCGGCGGGGGTGAGCCGCCAGTGAGCCCGCAGGTGCGCCTCCACCCAGCCCCGTCCGTCAACGTCGCTGCGGGGGGCTGGATCGGGGCTGCGGTCGTGCGAGTCCACGTCGCACACCAGCACCGCAGCCTCGGATTGCAGGGCGAGCAGCACCCGGGGCAGCCAACCGCCGGGATCGCCTCGAAGGTCGACCACCGGCACCGCACCCACCTGCAGCTTCGGGGCCTGCTCGCCGCCGAGCAGGCGGCGCACACCGATCGCCTGAGCGGAGCCGGCTGCACCCGTGGTGGCCGAATCCGCGCGTGCCAGGTCATTGGCCACCTTGTTGGCGATGTCCGCCGGTTGTGCATCGGGTTCGGTTGCCGAACGGGCTGCGGCGGGCCCCTGGGTGTAGAGGTTGTGGGCGGCCTCGGTGTGGTTGCCGTCGCGCCCGGTGGGTGCCAGCAGGTAGAGATCGGCACGGCCGCCGATGGCCTCGGCGCCGTCGTAGGTCACCGCACCGGGCCACATGGCGCACAGGGCCAGGTCGGCCCGCAACATCTCACGCTGCACCTGCCAGCCCAAGGTGGCCCTTGTCTCGCCGAACCCGTAGCTCACCGCGATTTTGGATTGCGGACCCGCCAGCGCGGCGGAGGCGACCGCCAGGAACGCCGCCATTCCGGCCGGCGTGTAGGGCGGATCGGTCACGACCAGGTCGGCCCACCCGGTGAGGGAGGCGGGAAGGCCCACCCGCACGTCGCACCAGCGACGGGTTGGTGACGCTGTCGAAAGTCTGGCGGCGCCGACAGCGGCCAGCACGGCGTCGTCGACGTCGAGGGCCGCCACGGCGCCAACCCTGCCGTCGGCTGCCAGCGCCAACGCATCCAGGTCGCGGGCGCCCAGGACCAACACGTTGGCGCCTCGCAGATCGAGTTGCCGATCGATCAGGTCCAGCCTCGCTGCCACCCCGTCGTGGGTGGCCGGACGGTGGTCCAACTCGCGGCGGGGTCGTGGCAACGACCGCGCCCAGCCCTCAAGTCGGGTCCGAACCTCGGGTTCAAGGAATCGACCCGCTGGTTGGGGTTGTTCCAGACCCCAGGTGCCGATGACCTCAGATCGCAGTGGGTCGTTCAGCGACCAGGTTTCGGCGTCCACGTCGAGGCCGGGTGTGTCGCCTGCCCGCCAGCCGTTCAACAGCGCCTCGATGCCGCGGCGGGACACTCCGCCGGCGCTGACCAGTTCCCCAACGGTTGCAGGCCGTTGAGTCAGGAGCTCAACCGCCGGACGAAGCGCCCGGGACGCCAACCCGGCAGGTGCCTGCGGGGGCACGGGGGTGGTGGCGGGCGTCGTCTCGTGCATCACAGGTCTCCAGCGCCGGATGGCGTAGTGGCGGGTGTGGCAGTGGTCGGTGTCGGGCGACGACCCCATTGGTCGAGGTGGCGCAGCCCGGGCGTGTCGGCGATCACCTTGGTGAAGCTCACCCGCTCGCTGGCCAGCGTTGCGGCGGTCACGGCGCCGAGTGCGACGCGGCGCCCACGAGGCGACCAGCGACGCACGGCGCCCACGGCCAGCACTGCGCCCAGCGCATTGGCCCCGGTGTCGCCCAGCATGGCGCGCTCCGCCAGATCGTCGGGCAGCAGTGATGCGGCGGTGCCCGACACCGCAGCCGCCTCAAGGGCCACCTGACGGGTGGTGAGCGAGGATACGCCGGCGGCCAACATCGCCACCTTGAGCGCTCGGCCAGGACGAAGGTCGAACAGGTTCATCAGGTTGGCCGACCCTGCGATGAAGGCACCATCCAACGACATCTGTAGCCAACCGGTTTTGGTGGCGACGCGGTCGTTCGCAACGGCGACGGCTGCTGCGAGACCCGAGGCGCCGATGGCGGCGATCTTGAGGGACCCCGTGGTGACGTCGCCGCGCAACAGGGCCTTGAGGTGGCCGCGCAGACCCTTGGTGTTGGTCGCTCCCAGCAGGTCGTCGAGGCCGCCCGCCATGCCGGAGCCGGTGGTAGCGATCAGGGCGGGCAACACCGAATCGCCCTGGGGGCCGCTGATGAGCCGACCTGATGCGAGCCCGGCGACGAGCCCGCCGACGGCGGCAGGGCCCTCCAACAACGTGACCGTCTCGCCGCGGTGGTTGGTGCGCTCCCAGCGCGAGGCACCGCCCGGAATCAGGCCGGGAAGGCGCGCCATCAGGCGCGACGCAGTCGCCGCGGCAACGTATCCCGCCGTGGGCATCGCGGCGGTCCCGCGAATCGATGGAGGTCGGGTGGCATCACTCACCGAGCCACCGTATCCGCGCCCTCTCCCGACGCTCGACCCCGGAGGCCGAGGCGGCCCGGTAGGTTGCATGAGCGGCCAGCCGGCGCCCGGCCGGGTGCGCGGCCAAGTGAGGAGGAGCCGACGTTGCGGGATCGAGCACGGCAGCGGTCACCTGACATCCGTCGTTCCGTCCGACGTCCGGGCCGATGGTGGCTACTCGGGGCGCTACTGGTGGTCGGCGGCTGTGCGTCCGACAGCGTCAAGGCCGGCCCGGCCAACGAGACGACCCCCGAGGTCGTCGATGCTCCGGTCACCGAGGTGGCCCGCTTTTCGGCACCGTCGGCCACCGCGCTGGCAGTTCGGCCGGACGGCACCTTGCTGGTCGGTGAGCGGCTCACCGGCAGGATCTTCAGCGCCGACCCGGACTCCGCCACGACCTCGAACCTGGCAACGGTGAAGGACCTGGATACGGGAATGACCCAGGGAGGACTGCTCGGCCTGGCGCTCACCTCCGAGGGAGGCATCCTGGTCTCCTACACGTCCTCCGACGGACACATCGTGATCGACCAGACGGACGCCTCGGCGCGCAACTTCACTCGTCGTTGGGATGGTCCGAAGACCGCAGAGCGGGCCAACGGCGGCCGTCTGGCGGTGCTTGGAGGCGATACTCACGATCAGAACACCCTGATCATCGGCATCGGTGACCTCCTCGATCCGGCCAAAACCCCTCGGCCGGACACGGCCAACGGCAAGCTGCTTCGCATCGACGAGGAAGGTGGTGCCGGTCCGTGGGCTTCGGGCTTCAACAACCCGTTTGCGCTTGGAAGCGACGAAACCAACACCATCTGGGTCGCCGACAACTCACCGGGCGAGCAGCCCGAGCGCCTGCTCCGGGTCACCGCCGCCCGCGCCGAGGTGGTGGCTTCGTGGGTCGACACCCGCGTGCCTTCGGGTTTGGCGGTGACCGATGACGGGGCCCTGGCCATCTGCTACTACCAAACCGGTGACCTCATGCTGGTCGATCCAGACGACCCTCAGGGCGGCACCGGGCCCCGCGTGGCCGACGATTGTCGCTACGGGGTGGTTTCGTTGGGTGATGGCCGCCTCGCCTACAGCACGGAGCGAGAGGTCGTCGTCGTCGATACGGACGGTTGATCGGCCAGGGTGAGTTCAGCCGGACGCCCCCGTGGTCGACATGGCAACCCGTTCGCGAATGAGGGCCAGCAGCATGGCGGTCGCCGGGGTGTTGTGGCCGCCGTGGGGGATCACCACGTCGGCGAAGCGGCGCGTGGGTTCGACAAAGCTCACGTGGCTGGGGCGAACCGTGGTGAGGTACTGCTCCACCACCATCTCGATGGTGCGGCCGCGCTCGGCCACATCGCGCTCCAGCCGGCGGATGAACCGCAGGTCGTCGTCCACGTCGAGGTAGACCGCCAGGTCGATCAGTTCCCGAAGGGCCGGATCGTGTAACACCAGGATGCCGTCGATCACCACCACTGCGCCCGGCTCGGCCCGTTCGGTCTCCTTCGACCTGGTGTGGGTGGTGAAGTCATACACCGGCACGTCCACCGCACGGCCGGATCGCAGGCTGGTGAGGTGCGCAAACACCAGCGGCCACTCGAAGGCGTCCGGTACGTCGTAGTTCACCTTGGCCCGCTCCGACATCGGCCGCCCGGCCTGATCGAAGTAGTAGCTGTCCACGGTGATCATCGTGACGTCGGTGATCCCCTCGGCGGCGAGAATCGAGCGGGTGACCGTGGTCTTTCCCGATCCCGAACCGCCGGCGATGCCGATCACGTATGGCGCCGCTGGTGTCACGGACCGCAGGCTAGCGACACTCCGCAACGGGCCAGATGCCTCATCCGCCGTCGTCGAAGCGCCTGGGCCTGGGGGAGACGACGTACTGCTCCAGTCTGACCCGCATGCCGTGCTGGCTCATCGCTGGAATGATCAGGCTGTTGGCGTCGCCCGGGGCGGCCAGTGCGGGTTCGGGATCCTGACCAACCGCAATGGCCTGGATGGCGTCGTAGAACTGGCCGGTGGAGTTGGTGTTGAACCTGCGGGCGAGCCACGTAAACCGTTGCCGCAACCGGCTCCGGAAGAGTGGCATCGGGTCGGCGTACTCGCTGTAGTAGCGCACGGCCGAAACCGCGTGTTTGCGCAGCGCCGCATCTCTGCCGTCGGCCGGCTCTTTGCGCTTGGCCAACCTGCCGTGTTCGGTTCCGGGCTCCATCAGCTCGATGTAGAACGAGTAGCGAATCCGAAACTGCACCAGGATGTCGTTGCCCAAGGTCAGGTGCTCGTCCTCGTTCAGGCCGCTCCGACGATGGACCAGGTAAAAGCGGCGCAGGCCGCGAGCATGCCAGGCGCCAACCCGCTCGGCTGGGAGGATCGCGTCGTATCCGCCGTGGTTGTGCTCGGCGACAAGCACCGTTCCAGGGGGTGGCGAGGGGTAGTTTTTGGCCTTGCCGCGATGATCATGCGGGCCGTTGACCAGGGGGACGGGCACGGGGGCCTCCTTGGTGCGATGGGGGCGGCCAGCGATGAAACTACCGTATTCAAGGAGTACGTGACAGCCATTTTTCACACGGCCGACGCGCTCGCTGCTCCCCAGCAAGGCAATCCGGCTCTGCGGCTGTTCAGGTCCGAGTTCGCCCGGCGGCGGGCGCGAGTGCCACCAGGAGGACCCCAACCGCCATGCTGACCCCCGCCGGTACGTAGACCTGGCGCAACTCCTGGCCGGTGGTGAGCCCACCGAGCAGGTCCAGGCCGACGGCCACCCACAGCAGTTGCACCACGCCGAACATGGTCACCACCAAGCCGGTGGCAAGGAGGCCCACCCGCATGGCCTGGCGGCTGCGAGCCATCCACGCCGCAAGGATCACCAGGGCTCCGAACGCCGCCAGCAGCGACATGGCGCGCAGCGGAATCGTCCACGCCAACTGGCTGTGGGTCGATGACCACACAACCCAGGACAATCTCGTGGGCGTGATGATCGCCAGGAACTCCAGAGCAGAACGGCCCAGCAACTCGCCTTGATCGACGACCACGTAGATCAAGGCGCTGATCGGCAGCCACAACGAGACGAGACCGGCGAGGATCCGTGCCCAGCGCCCCGACCTGACGGGTGTTCGCTCCGCCGGGGCCGAGGATGCCCTGGGGTTGGGACTGGACCAGATCGTGCTTGGGGCGGGTGCCGGGAGCGGCCGTGGTGCGCTTCGGGGTGGATCGGGCGCCGCCAGGTCATGGACGGCGGTCGCGGCGCCTCCATCGGGCTGATCCCAGGCCGATGCTCCTGCCGGGCGAGGGGCCGCCACGCCGGGGTTGACCTGCGTCGAAGGCCCATCAGCGTTCGTGACCACCGGGACGGCCTCGGTACCGGTCAGGTCGTCATCGGCCCGGGGGGCACCCACGGCCGGTGTGTTCACGGCGGGTACGGCTTCGGTTCGCAGCGATTCCGTCGTCGCCGGACCGGCTCCGGAACGGACGTCCGCAAGTGATGCCCCGCAGCCGGTGCAGAACCTGGCGTCGTCGAGTGTGTCGGTGAAACAGTTGGGGCAGATCACGTGTTGGTGGTGTCGCCTGAGCGTCTTGGGGTGTGTGTTTGTGCGTTGGCAGGCGTCGGTCATCGTCGTTGGTCGGAGTGTCGCCGCCCCCGACAAGTTACCTCAGCGGTCGGTGGTCGCTGAGGTACCCGGCCGCCGATAGAATCCTCATCGATGACCGCCCCCATAAGTCCTACAGGGCCGATCGGGGGCGCCGGAAGCCCGGGTGGCGGGCCGTCCGAGGTGTCGCCGACGCCCTGGTATCGCCTGAGCCCGTCGCAGACCGCCGACCGACTTGGTGTCGACTTGCAGTCCGGCCTCAGCTCCGCCGAGGTGCTCGAGAGTCGCGAGCGAAGCGGTCCAAACGAGTTGCTGTCCGAACCCAAACGGCCATGGTGGCTTCGCCTGGTCGATCAGTTTCGCAGCGTGCTCATCCTGCTGTTGCTCGTGGCGGCGTTGATCTCGGCAGCGGTGGGTGACCTGAAGGATCCCATCGTGATCGGCGTGGTGGTGATCATCAACGCCATTCTCGGTTTCGTGCAGGAACAGCGGGCCGACCAGGCGATGGAGGCGTTGTCGACCATGCTGACCACGCAGGCGCGGGTGCGCCGGGATGGCGCGGTCAACGAGGTTCCATCCTCCGAGGTGGTGCCGGGCGATGTGGTGCTGCTTCGGGCGGGCGACCGCATCCCGGCCGACGGCCGCTTTGTCCGGGCCACCTCGCTGGCCGTAGACGAGAGCACGCTGACCGGTGAGTCGGTACCGGTGGACAAGGACACCGAAGCGATCGAGCTGCCGGACCACCCGTCCGCCGACGGGTATGGGGCGGCCGCTCAGCTCGAGCTGGCCGAACGGTCCAACGTCGGTCACATGAACACGACCGTGGTTCGAGGCACCGCCGAGTTGGTCGTCACCGATACGGGCATGTCCACGGAGATCGGCCGACTGGCGGGCATGATCTCAGCCGACGAGCCGGGCCTGACCCCCCTTCAGGAGGAACTGGAGCGTCTGGGCACGCGCCTTGCCATGATCGCCGGTGTGGCGGTCGGCCTGGTGATCGCCGTCGGCCTTTTGCGTGGTGACGCGGCCGCCGATGCCATCCTCGGCGGCGTTGCACTTGCTGTTGCGGCCATCCCGGAAGGGCTCCCCGCCGTGGTCACGGTGACCCTGGCGCTCGGGGTCCGCCGCATGGCCGAGCGCAATGCGATCGTGAAACGACTGGCCTCGGTGGAGACGCTGGGCTCGACCACGGTGATTTGCTCGGATAAAACCGGCACGCTGACGCTTCACCAGATGACGGCGATCACGGCCTGGGCGGGTGGCACCAGCTACGAGATCTCCGGGCTGGGATACGGACCGGACGGTGAGATCAGCCCCGAGCCGGATGAGGCGCTGCGTCGTTTCGTGCGGGCCGGCGCCCTGGCCAGCGACGCGGTGCTGCGAACCGGTGAGGGCGGACAGCCCGAACTGGTCGGCGACCCGACCGAGGGTGCGGTCATCGTGCTGGCGAACAAGGCCGGCGAGCACGGCGAGACGTTGCGCTCCGAGTACCCGCGCGTGGCGGACATGCCCTTCGATTCCACCCGCAAAATGATGGCGGTGGTCACCGATGACCCCTTCGGAGGCTCGGGTCGTCGCTTGATGGTCAAGGGTGCCACCGACGTGGTGCTCGACGGGTGCACACAAATGGACACCCACGATGGCGTGGTGACGCTGGACGACAGCCGAACCGCCGAGGTCAACGACTTGATGGTTGGCTTCGGTGTGGAGGGCCTTCGGGTGCTCGCCGTGGCGGGCAAGGAACTGGCCTCCGACTGGGATGGCGACCCGGAAGCCGAACTGAACGAGCTGGTGCTCTACGGATTGGTGGGCATTCTCGACCCTCCCCGCAAGGAGGCCGGCGTGGCCATCGCCGAGTGCGGCGATGCCGGCATCGACGTCAAAATGATCACCGGGGACCATGCCACCACGGCCGCAGCCATCGGCGGGCAGCTCGGCCTCGACGGCGAGGTGGTCACCGGCTCAGACCTCGATGCCATGTCCGACGATGAGTTGGCCCGTCGCATCGGTGATATCTCCGTGTGTGCCCGCGTCTCACCCGAGCACAAGGTGCGTGTGGTCCGGGCACTCCAGGCCAACGACGAGATCGTGGCGATGACCGGCGACGGGGTGAACGATGCCGCCGCCCTCCGCCGTGCCGAGATCGGCGTGGCCATGGGCATCACCGGCACCGAGGTCACCAAGGAGGCCAGCGACCTGGTGCTCGCCGACGACAACTTCGCAACCATCGTCGTCGCCGTGGAGCGGGGTCGGGCGATCCGCTCCAACATCGTTCACTTCGTGCGCTTCCAGCTGACCACCAGCCTGGCGGCGGTCGGTACGATCCTGGTCGCTCGCATTCTCGACCTACCGACGCCCTTCAGCCCCATCCAGATCCTGTTCGTCAACATCATCGCCGACGGCCCTCCCGCCATGAGCCTGGGTGTCGACCCGCCGTCGCCCGACGTGATGAAACGCAAACCGCTGGGTCGCACCGAACCGATTCTGACCGGCACCCGTCTTCGACGCATTCTGACGACAACGGCATTGATGGCTGCCGGGGTGGTCTGGTTGCTCGCCCAGTATCGACACAGCGACATCCCGAAGTTGGCTTCGACGATGGCGTTCACCACCTTCGTGTTCGCCCAGCTGGTCAACTCCCTGGTGGTTCGCTCCGACGGGCGTGGGGTGTTCCACCGCTATACGTTCACCAACGGGGCCCTCTGGCTGACGATCGCCGCGGTGAGCGCGCTCCAGGTGGTCGTGGTGCAGGTGCCATTCGCTCAGAAGGTGTTCGACACCGTTGGGCTCACGCGCGGCCAATGGGTGCAATGCCTTTCCGTGGTGCTCGCACTGCTACTGGTCGAGGAAGTGTGGATTCGGGCGCGGAGGCTTGTCTGGCCGAACGCAAGCCTCACCTGAACGCGTGCCCGTGTCGTGGTGCGGTGGGTCAGAGGTTGACGATGGCGGGCAGTACCTCCGAGATCGAGCCGAGCACCACCACATCCGCCATATCGTCCATGGCGGTCGGCTCACCATTGACGATGACCACCGACGCTCCGTTGGATGCGGCAATCGGCACCATGTCGGCCACCGGATACACCTGAAGGGTTGAGCCGACGGCCAGCAGCAGGTCGGCATCCTTGGCTGCACCCAGCGCCCGGTTGAGGTCGGCGGCCACCAGCGCTTCTCCGAAGAAGATGGTGGCCGACTTGAGGATGCCGCCGCACAGCTCGCATGGCGGATCGGGCTCCCCGGAGCGCACCCTGGCGAGCGTGGCCTGCATGGGCGAGGTGATCCCGCAGCCAACGCACCGCACGCGCCGCATCGATCCGTGGATCTCCACCAACTCTTCGGCGGGCAGGCCGGCTTCGAGGTGCAGCCCGTCGATGTTCTGGGTCACGGTCAGGGCCAACCGGCCGGTGCGCGACAACCCGGTGATGGCGTCGTGGCCGGGGTTGGGGTCCGCCTGCCACGCCGGGTGGTCCATCCGAGCCCGCCAGGCGCGCTCGCGCACATCGGCCGAGCCCAGGTAGGTGTCGATGGTGGACAGGCGCTCCGCCTCGGGGTTGCGGGTCCACACCCCGTCCGGGCCTCGGAAGTCGGGGATACCCGAGTCGGTGGAGAGGCCGGCGCCGGTCAGCACCACGATGCGCCGTGCCGATGCGATCAATGCGTTGGCCCGTTGGATCGCCTCGGCATCGGCTGCTGGATGGGTGCTCGCCATCGCTCCAATGTACCGAGCCGTTGCGCCGAGCAGCTTCGGTGGCAATGGGGGAGTGGCCACGACGTGGAGGAATGTTGACCAAGTTGGTAGGGTTTAGGTTGTTCGGCGGAGCACCCAGGTGCCCGCCCAGGTCTCACCCCGAAACATCGATCGAAAGCCTGACACATGGCCAACTTCCGCGAACTGCTGACCGCCACCAAGCAAGAGATCCGCGAGGTGGACACCGAGACCGCCGACCGATTGCGCAACGAGGGCTCGCTCATCCTCGATGTGCGCGAAGCCGACGAGTTTGAAACCGGCGCGGTGCCCGGCGCGCTCTTTATCCCCCGGGGTCACCTCGAGAGTCAGATCGAGATGAAGTTGCCCAACAAGGACACACCGGTGATCGTGCAGTGCGCCGGTGGTGTGCGCTCGGCGTTCGCGGCCAAAACGTTGGAACAGCTGGGCTACACCGATGTCACCTCGATGGCCGGCGGCTTCGGCAAGTGGAAGGACGAGGGGCGCGACTGGAAGGTGCCACAGAGCCTGCAACCCGACCAGAAGAACCGCTACAAGCGTCATCTGCTGTTGCCCGAGGTTGGGGAGGAGGGGCAGATGAAGCTGCTGGACGCCAAGGTGCTGTTGCTGGGCGCCGGGGGTCTCGGCAGCCCATCCGGCCTGTACCTTGCGGCCGCCGGGGTGGGAACGATCGGCATCGTCGACATGGATGTGGTGGACGAGTCCAACCTGCAACGCCAGATTCTGCACACGCTGGATCGGGTGGGAATGCGCAAGGTGGACTCGGCCAGGGTGGCGATCGAGAGCCTCAACCCCGACGTGAAGGTGATCACCCACGATGTCCGCCTGGACGCCAACAACATCGCCGACATCATCTCCGGGTACGACCTGGTGGTCGATGGTGCCGACAACTTCCCGGTGCGCTACATGCTCAATGACGCTTCGGTGAAGTTGGGTATCCCGGTCATCCACGGGTCGATCTTCCGCTTCGAGGGCAACGTCACCGTGTTCGACCCCAGGCGCGGCCCCACCTATCGCGACCTCCTGCCCGAGCCTCCGCCGCCCGAGATGGCCCCGTCGTGCGCCGAGGCGGGCGTGCTGGGTGTGCTCCCGGGCATTGTGGGCTGCATCCAGGCGATCGAGACGATCAAGTATCTGCTCGACCTGGGCGACCCGCTGATTGGTCGCTACCTGGCGTTCGACGCGCTGGACATGACTTTTCGTGAGTTCAAGATCCGTCCCGACCCGGCCAATCAGATCACCTGGGAGAATCGCGACCAGATCCAGGTGGTCGAGCTGACCGATCAGTGCATGCCCGCCCCGTTGGAGGCGCCCGCCGCCGCCTGAGCGGTCACCCTCGCAGGATGGTGCACAGCGCGTCGGCGCTGTCGTCCCAGGTTGGAAAGTCCCGGGGTGCCGTCGGCGCGGAAGGTGTCGATTCGCGCTCGCCGAGCGCCGCATCGATTGCAGCTGCGAATGCGTCGGGGGCGGTGGCGTCCACGTAGCTGACGTCGTCGCCGCCCACCTCCGGCAAGGATCCGCCCGTCGATGACACCACGAGACAGCCGTGGCGGAGTGCCTCCACCACCGGCAGCCCGTAGCCCTCTGCGTGTGAGGGCACCACCACCACGTCGGCAAGGTCGTACAGGGCATCCAACGTGGCGTCGTTGACCTCCGATGGCCAACGCAGTGCCTCACCGAAGGCCTCATGACCGCGGATTCGCTGGGCGATGTCGTCGGCCTTCCAACCCTGGCGCCCCACGACCACCAGGGTGGAGTCGGTGCCCAGTCGGTCGAAGGCATCCAGCAGACCCGAGTGGTTCTTGCGAGGCTCGAGCGTTCCGACCACCAGGATCACCCGCCGGCCGGCAAGCGAAGCCAGCAGTGCGGCGTCGGCCGGTTGTTCGGCGCGGGCCACCGGGTCGGCTCCAAGCGCGATCTGTTCGATCGTTGCGGCGCCACGGCCGGGACCTGCGGCCAGGCCGGCAATTTGAGCGGCCGAATAGGCGGAGCTGGTGACCACCACGTCGGCGTGGCCGACTGCGGCTGCGACATGGGCCTGGAACACCCGGGCCAGGTTGGGATCGAACCACTCGGGGTGGGTCACGGGCAGCACGTCGTGCAGCAGGCTGATCACCCGCACCCCGGACTGCTGAAGCTGCGGGTACCAGCGGGAGCGGGGAGCATCATCGAGGTTCCAGGTGGCGTCGAGATCCAGCAGGGTGGCACCGGCCGGGATCGCGTCGATGAGCAGGTCGGCGTGATGCGGTGGTCGTTGGCGGAGGGCTCGCAGCCGTCGCGCCTCGTCGATGCGTTCCCGAACGGCGGGGACCGCGGCCACCCGGGTGATGACGCGTCGCCACCCCGGTGGATCGGCGGCGGCTGGTGCCGGCGGGTGGTTGGGCATCGCCTCGGGGTCGAACAGCGCCTCGGTTTCGGCACCATCAAGGCGTCGGTAGCACCGGTCCAGCGCGCTCCACCGCATCGGCACCACCGAAACCTCGGGGTGCTCAAGTATCAGCCGGGTCACCAACTCCGACACGGCGCGCTGAATGCCGGCCCTCCAACGGGACGCCAGGGTGTCGGTGACGTCGACGAACACCACCGTGGGCCCATCGGGCTCCGGCGACGGCAGGCCGGGTCCGGTCGGTTTGAGGAACCGGCTTCCAACAACCTCGGTGGGTGCTCGGCCGATTCGTCGCCATCGGCCACCCAGCCGGGAGGCAAGCGTGCGGGGGAGCGCCGCCTTGGTGCCGGCCCACACCTTGACCCAGCGCACGGCGATGGCGGTGTTTGGTCGCTGAAAGCGACGCACCCTGCCTACCACGTTGCGACGAACAAACGGCCACGAGTTTCCCCAGGCGGCACCCATGGCGCGGCGGCCGTCGCCAAACGAGCCGTTCCGTGCCACCGTCAGCAGCCAGTTTCGGTAGTTCAGAAAGAAGAAGCCAGGCCACGATGAACCGGCCGTGGCGCCCAACTGGTGGTACAGCACCGAGTCGGCGGCGGTGACGGTGTCCCAACCGGCCCGCCGCATTCGCCAGGACAGGTCGGTGTCCTCGTAGTACATGAAGAACCGCGGATCGAAGAGGCCGACGTCTTCCAGCGCAGCGGTCCGTAACAACACACCCCCGCCGGTGAACCCGGGGACAACCCCCGCCGTTGCCTCGCCCTCCAGAAGTGGGCCGGCCGGGTCGCCCAGATGCCGCTCGTAGCCCTCGCACCAGGTGGTCAGCGCCGTACCCAGGCTGTTGATGCGCCGCTGCGGGGGGTCGTCGGCGGCCAGGCTGAGGTGCACCAGCCCATCGACGGGGTTGGCCGTCACCTCGTTCGCACCGCAGCGGGCGCTGACGGGCCGATCGCTGTGAAGCGTCAGTGTCAACTCGGGGTCGTCGCCGGATTCGTCCGGTGCGGGTATGGGCACGGCCAGCTTGCCGTCGTGTGCCACCTCGATCTCCAGGCGAAGCGGAATCGATGGGTGTGGCGGTCGCACCACGCCCTCGAGGCACAACACCTGCGCCCAACGATCGTGGCCGTTCACCTCGACGCTGGTGACCCTCCCCCGCGCCCCGGTGTCGTGCACGTGCAGGTGCACGTCGACGAACCAGCGGTCGAAGAGGATCAAGGGCGCAGCGGCGCCGGCCGTCGGATGCGTTTCCAGCGCCCCGACCAGGGGATCCAGCCAGTCAGGATCGACCACCGCGTCGTTGTTCACCAGCGCAACGAAGGTCGACCGGCCACGTCGCAGGGCCCGGTTGATCCCTTCGGCGAAACCCAGGTTGGCGCCGTTGCGAATCAGGGTCCATCCGGGGTGGCGCCGGGCCAGCACCTCGGCCGATCCGTCGATGCTTCCGTTGTCGACGATCACCAGATCCAAGGCCTCACGGGACCAGTCGGTGGCCTCGATCGACCGCACACACCGCGACGTCAGGTCGGCGGCGTTCCAGTTCAAGACGATCACCTGCACGAGGGGGGCGGGGCTTGGAGGTGAGGCGGTCATGACGTGCCGACGATACTGCCAGGGAGGGAAATCGCCCGCCAACCTGCTAGAACCGCGGTGATGAAGGGCCTGATCCTCTCGGGTGGCGCGGGCACTCGTCTGCGACCCATCACTCACACCAGCGCCAAGCAACTGGTGCCGGTGGCCAACAAACCGATCCTGTTTTACGGCATCGAGGACATGGCCGAGGCCGGAATCACCGAAATCGGCATCATCGTCGGCTCGACGGCCGCCGAGATCGAGGCGGCGGTCGGTGACGGCTCACGGTTTGGGGTTCACGTCAGCTACCTGCCCCAGGACGAGCCGCTGGGCCTGGCGCATTGCGTGCTGATCGCCCGCGACTTCCTCGGCGACGACGATTTCGTGATGTACCTGGGCGACAACATGCTGGAACAGGGGTTGGGTGGGTTCATCGCACGGTGGGAGTCCCAACACACGGCTGCGCTGCAGCCGGCACTCGGCGATGCCCCGGACGGCCCAACCGGAGCGCCTGCCGCTCAGATACTGCTGACGCCGGTGCCGGACCCCCAACGCTTCGGCGTTGCCGAGCTTGACGATGAGGGCAACGTGGTCGCCTTGGTGGAGAAGCCGGAGGATCCGCCGTCGGATCTGGCGCTGGTGGGCGTCTACCTGTTCTCGAAGCTCATCCATCAGGCTGTGGCGGCGATCGCCCCGTCCGCCCGTGGCGAGTTGGAGATCACCGATGCCATCCAATGGCTGATCGATTCCGGGGCGCCGGTGCATCATGACCTGTTGGACGGCTGGTGGCTGGACACCGGCAAGAAGGACCCGCTGTTGGAATCCAACCGGCGGGTGCTGGAGAGCCTGGAGGCCCGCGTCGACGGCGAGGTCGATGCCGACTCCAAGGTGGACGGCCGGGTCGTGATCGAGGCCGGGGCCAGACTTGTGAACTCCGAGGTCCGTGGCCCGGCGATCATCGGTGCGGGCTCGGTCATCACCTCCAGCTATATCGGGCCGTTCACGGCGGTGGCCGCGAACTGCGAGGTGACCGACTCGGAAATCGATCAGTCGGTCATCATGGAGGGTGCCCGCATCCGGGCGGTGCCCCGGCTGACCGATTCGCTGATGGGGCGCGACAGCGAGGTGACCCGCGGCGCACGACGTTCACAGGCGACCCGTGTGACCTTGGGGGATCACTCCACGGTCGAGCTGGCCTGAGAAGCTGTGTGATCCGGCTCGCCGCCGAGCCGAACCCAACCTTGGAGCATGCCGATGGCCCAATTGAATGCGTCAGAAGAAATCGATGGTGTGGTGGTGGTGACACCGGATCTTCATCGCGATGCCAGGGGGCTGTTCATTGAGACCTACCGGCGCAGTTGGTTTCCGGGCCAGCGGGAAATGATTCAGGGCAACCGGGGCGATCGCCAACAGGGGTCGCTGGTGGGCCTGCACTATCACCTTCACCAGTCTGATTACTGGTATGTGCCAACCGGCTGGGCTCGGGTGGTGCTTCACGATCTGCGCGCCGGTGGGCCCACCGATGGTGTCACCATGATGCTGGATCTGGGTCAGGTGAACGGTGGCGACAACAACCATCTGGGCGTGTACATCCCGCCGGGCGTGGCCCACGGGTTCGCCGCCCTGACCGACATGACGATCACTTACCTCGTCGACGGCTACTACAACCCCGCTGACGAGTTGGGCGTGGCCTGGGATGACCCGGCGATCGGCGCCGACTGGGGTTTGGAGACGCCGCTGGTGTCCGAGCGCGACGCCGCCAACCCCGCCCGGAGCGCATTGGAACCCCAGTGGCGGCCCCATGCCGCACTTCGCACGTAAGCGCGGCTCCACGTGAATCCGAGGAACCTCACATGAAACTGTTTGTCACCGGCGGTGCCGGCTTCATCGGCTCCAACTACGTGCGTCACGTGCTGGCCAACACCGACGACTCGGTCACCGTGTTCGACGCGTTGACCTACGCCGGCAACCTCGCCAACCTGGCCGACATCGCCGACGACCCCCGTTATCGCTTTGTCCACGGCGACATCTGCGACCGCGATGTCGTGACGGCGGCGATGGCCGGGCACGACGCGGTGGTGCACTTCGCCGCCGAGAGCCACGTGGACCGCTCCATCCTGGGACCCGACGTGTTCGTACGCACCAACTGCACCGGTACCAACGTGATCTGCGACGTGGCACGCCAGACCGAGGTGGAGGCCATGGTGCACATCTCCACCGACGAGGTGTACGGGTCGATCGACGTGGGCAGCTTCCTCGAGGGTGATCCGCTGGATCCACGTTCGCCGTACTCGGCGGCCAAGGCCGGCTCCGACCTGATCGCGCTCAGCTATCACTCCACGTTCGACCTGCCGGTGCGGGTGACCCGCAGCTCCAATCAGTTTGGTCCCTACCAGTTTCCCGAGAAGCTCATTCCGTACTTCGCCACCACCCTGATGCAGGGCGGCAACGTGCCGCTCTACGGCGACGGCCTGAACGTCCGCGACTGGCTCTACGTCGCCGACAACTGCGTCGCCGTCGATCTGGTGCTGCGGCAGGGGACCTCGGGCGAGATCTACAACATCGGCGCCGACAACGAGCGCACCAACCGTGAGTTGACCGATCGGGTGCTGGCGCTGTTGGGCAAGGACGAGTCCTCGGTTGACTACGTCGAGGACCGACTGGGCCACGATCGCCGTTATTCGGTCAACTGTGACAAGGTCCGGGCGCTCGGCTGGGAGGGCCCCACCCGTCCGTTCGCCGACACCCTGGCCGACACCATCGCCTTTTACGTCGATCGTCCCGACTGGTGGCAGCCGCTTCTGCAACGAGTGAAGAACCGGTGACCCAAGCCTCCTCGACCTCAACGACCACCGGAGCAGATCGACGCTGGGGCGATCGGTGGGGGTTGATCGTGGCCACCTGCTGGATGTTCGCCCTTGGCCTGGGTCCGATCTACACGCTCCGCAACCGGATTCAGCCCCTTCCGGCGGGCCAGTACATCGACGATGCGCGGGTGAACGCCGCATTCGTCGTTCTGTACCTGGTGGTCATCGCCGCCTTGGCGCGTCGTGTCCCCCGGCTGTCGCGGCCCACCACGGTGTTGCTGGTAGCGCTCCACGTGTTGGTGATCGCCTCGGCCCTCTGGTCGCTGGCGCCGGGACGTTCCGCAACGCAGGGGCTGCTGTTTGCGCTGACGACGATGACGGCGGTGGTGGTGGGCGACCGCATCGGTGTCCGGGGCCTGCTGTTGGCACTGGCCGTGGCCGCTCAGGTGGGCGTGGTGCTCAGCCAACTGGCGGTGCGTCGTTCCTGGCCCAACACCATCGACGGCAACGGCGACTGGTCCGGGATCTATCTCAACCGAAACTCGCTGGGGCCGGTGGCGATGCTGGCGCTGCTTGCAACCTTCGGTGCCATGGCCCTGTGGTGGCAGGATCGAGACGGCGCCACATCACGTTCGTCGAGGGACGTCGGTCTCGGTGCCGCTCTCGGCGGCGCGCTCGTCGTGCTCGTGGTCCTGGACGTCCACACGCTGCTGCGGTCGGCGTCGCTCACCCCGGTGGTGGGGGCGGTCGTGGCGGTGCTCACCGTGATCGTCGCCGTACTGGTACCGGCGCTGCAGCAACGGTTCGCGTCGGGGCGAGCCGCTTCGGGCGGGCCGGTTACCGAGCAGGTTTCCCCGTGGCCGCTCGTCGCCGCCGTGGTTGCCACCTGGGCCGGCGTGGCGGTGGTGGCCATGGTCGGTCGTTCCCAGGTGGCCACCAATCTGGACCGCAGTTCCACCCTGTCGGGCCGCACCGAGTTGTGGGGCTGGCTGATCGACGCCATCAGCCGCCGACCGTTTGGCGGCTGGGGCTGGTTGGGCGTGTGGGAGGACCGGGCCCTGGAGGCTGAGGTGGTCGCCCGCTTCAACGTCGACTTCTCCACGGCCCACAACGCGGTGATCGAGATGCTTCTCGCCACCGGGGTGTTCGGCGCACTGCTGTTGGTGGCCACCGTGGGTGCCTTGATCTGGCCGACCGTCCAGCTGACCGCGCACAGCGGTGGGGATCGCCGCTTGGGTGTGGTCGCCCTGGGCCTGGTCGGGTACGTGGTGGCCGTCAACCAACTGGAGACCTACGTGGGTGCCAACCTGTTGCCATGGGCGTTGCTCGTCGGCGGGGCAGCCACCTGCGCCCGAACCCTGGCCGATGATGCGGGGTCCGACCGTGCCGCCGTCCCGAACCCCTCGAGAGTGAGCATCTGATGGGGCCCACCATCGACTGGGTGGTCTTGACCACCGGTGACCGCGACGACGATCTGGTTGCCGCCCTGAACTCACTTGCCACCCATCTGCAGCCCGGAGAGCGCGTCCACCTGGTGCTCAACGGTGCCGGGCTGACACCCCCGGGTCCCTCGCGCCTGGAGCATGCGGTGGCCGATGCGCTGCACGTGATCCATGCCGGGGAGAACCTGGGCATCCCCGGCGGGCGCAACGTGGGCGCGGCGGCGAGCGAGGCCGACGTGGTGGCCTTTCTCGATGATGACGCCGTGGTCCGCAGCGACGACATGGGCCGACAACTTCGGGATCGTTTCGCTGCGGACGCCAGGCTGGGCGGGGTGTCGTTTCGCATTGTTGACCCAAACTCCGGCGCGACGGCGCAGCGCCACGTGCCGCGTCCCGGCGGCGCAGGGCTGGAGCGCGAGGGTGAGGTCACGTCGTTCTTGGGCGGTGCATCAGCGCTGTCCGGCCCCATGTTCCGCTCGGTGGGCGGGTACTGCGCCGAGTTCTTCTATGCCCACGAGGAAAGCGACCTGGCATGGCGGGCCGTCGGCTCCGGCTGGCGCTTCACCTACGCGCCGTCATTGGTGGTGACCCACCCGATGTTGCCCACCACCCGCCATCGCGGCGCGATCGAACGGTCGATGCGCAACCGGGTTTGGCTCGTCCGTCGCAACCTGCCGCTGAGCGTGGCGATGCTCCACCTGATGGTGTGGACGGCCATCGGCGTCGCGAGATCCCGGTCGGTGGGGGGCCTCGTATCGATTGCCGGCGGCCTGCGCGCCGGCTGGTCCGAGGCCCCGCATTCGCCTCACCCTCCGAGTTGCGCCCAACGGTGGCGAACCGTCTGGCGGCTGACCCGAGCCGGCCGGCCCCCAATTTTGTAGCTCTGGTCGGCACTGGTGGAAGCCACCGCCCTTGGGGAGGAGCGTCGCGGTTCAACTACCCTCTGAGATGTCGACGAGCTGTGAAAGGCACCACGTGAGCCCTCGAGTAGTGATTCTGGCCGCCGGTGTTGGCTCCCGACTGGGCAAGCCGCATCCCAAGCCGTTGACGCCCATCGCCGGCGAGCACACGATCATGGACCTGCAGCTGAGGCACCTCAGCGATCGCTTCGACTCCGACCTCATCTCCATCGTCGTCGGGTTCAAGAAGGAAATGATCATGGAGGCACACCCGGGGGTCTCCTACATCTACAACGACGAGTTCGGTGACACGAACACGTCGAAGAGCCTGCAGCGGGCGCTGCGGCTCACCGGCAAGGACCCGGTGCTCTGGCTGAACGGCGACGTGGTGTTCGACCCGTCGGTGCTGGAGATCCTGCAGCCCTACATCGACCGGGACCAGAGCTTTGTTGCCGTCAACACCGAGTCGGTCTCCGATGAAGAGGTGAAGTACACCCTGGACGATCGGGGTTTCATCAACGAGATCTCCAAACAGGTGGTCGGTGGGCTGGGCGAGGCGGTCGGAATCAACTTCGTTGGCTCCTCCGACAAGCCGTTCCTTGCCGCCCGCCTGGAGGACTGCGAACCCCAGGACTATTTCGAGCGGGGCATCGAGCTTTCGATCACCCGTGACCGCCGCAAGTTCCGGGCCGTCGACATCTCGGCCGCGCGGTGCATGGAGGTCGACTTTCCCACCGATCTGGCCCAGGCCGAGACGACGTTCGCCGACCTGTCCTGACGATGAGCGACGACCTGCGCATCGGCATCCTGATCGTCGCCTACAACGCGGCATCCACCCTTCGCCAGGTGCTCGATCGCATCCCTGAGGGGTTCAGGTCCCGCGTCGAGAAGGTGTACGTCTGTGATGATTTCAGTACCGACGACACCTATCTGATTGGGCTGGGCTACAGCCAGTCCCGCGATGACCTTCCGATCACCATGGTGCGCCAGCCCAGAAACCTGGGCTACGGCGGCAACCAAAAGTCGGGTTACCGCATGGCGATCGACGACGGCATGGACGTGGTGGTGCTGTTGCACGGCGACGGGCAGTATGCGCCTGAGAAGCTGCCGGACATGGTGGCCCCGTTTGAGACCGCGTCGGCCGACGCGGTCTTTGGCAGCCGCATGATGACCAGGGGCGCGGCGCTGAAGGGCGGCATGCCCAAGTACAAATACGTGGGCAACAAGATCCTGTCGCGGTTCGAGAACTCGATGCTTGGAACCAACCTGTCCGAGTTTCATTCGGGCTACCGCGCCTATTCCACCAAGGCGCTGGCCTCGATCGATTTCGAGTCCAACAGCGACGACTTCGACTTCGACACCGAGATCATCATCCAGTTGGTCGAGGCCGGCCTTCGCATCAAGGAAATTCCGATCCCGACCTATTACGGCGACGAGATCTGCCGGGTCAACGGCATGCGTTACGCCGCCGATGTGGCGACCGATGTGGTGACCTGGCGGTTGAACAAGATGGGCTTCGGTCAGGGTCGCTTTGCCGACGTCGGGGTGGAGTACGACCTGAAGCCGGCGCCGGACAGCAGCCACGGCGTGATGTTGCGCTGGCTCGACTCGATGCCGGCGTCCAAGGTGCTGGACCTCGGATGCTCCGGCGGGCACTTCGCCGAAGCGGCGCGGGCGGGCGAGCATCGGGTCACCGGCGTCGACGTGGCGACCGCGCCGGGTGTCGAGGATCGCGTCGATCGTTTCATCCAGTCCGACCTGGACTCCGGCATGGACCAATCGTTGCTGACCGAGTTGGGCGAAGAACGCTTCGATGTGGTCGTTCTGGGAGATGTGCTGGAGCACGTCCGTCAACCCGGCCGTCTGTTGGCCGATGCCCGTGGGGTGTTGGTGCCCGGCGGATCGATGCTGATCTCGGTGCCCAACTTCGGTCACTGGTATCCCCGCATCCGCACCGCCGTGGGGGCTTTCGACTACGACATGCGGGGCATCCTCGACCGCACCCACGTGCGATTCTTCACCAGGCGCAGCTTCACCCGCATGCTGACCGATGCCAAGCTGCGGGTGGTGCGCTTCGACCAGGTTGGCCTGCCGTTGAACGTCCTGGCCGAGCGGGCCGACGGCGAGGCGCCGACCGCTGCAAGCCCGGGCATGCTGGCCCGTGCCGAGGGCGCCATGACCCAGGCATGGCCCACCATGTTCGCCTACCAGTTCGTGGTCAAGGTGGAGCCCACCTGACCGGTGTCAGCCGGGGGCGACCGCCTCCGGCTGCCTGTCGGCCGGCGTCACCGGTATCGTGCTCACCGGCTCCCGAAGATTGTTGATGGCCTCGTTCAGGTTGGCGCCGCGGCCGACGAGGCCGTCGGCGTAGGCCAGCACCTCCACCAGTTGCTGGGTGGCGTCCTTACCGGTCGCGGTCACATACACGGGACGCACATACAGCACGTCGTCGCCGTTGGGCACCAGCGTCATGGGGCCGAAGCTCACCTTTGATCCACCGGCGGACAGCAGCGTGAACTGCTGGCTCAACTCGGTGTCGCCGTTGATCGCGGCCTGCACCACCGAGGGACCGCCCAACTGCTGCTGTGCAGAGGATCCATCGGGGCTGGGAACGGTCCACAGGGCCAGCGATTCGGCGTCGTCGTTGTCGGCAAGCGCATAGGCGGACAACGCGGCGCGGGGCGAGTTGGCGTTGGCCGCCGAACCCAGGTTGAAGGGTCGGACCGACATCCAGCGCGGACCCTGGCCGGTGGCGGTGTCCAGCACCTGGGGGGCCGGTCGGATTCCGCCGGGTGCCGGATCGGTGCCGTCGATGTTGCTGCCCGGGTCGCCCGACACAATCCAGTTGCGACTGCCGTCGAGGAACAGATCCGGGTCGGTCACGTGATATCGACCGAGCAGGCTGGTCTGTACCTTGAGCAGGTCGATCGGGTAGCGAAGGTGCGAGCGGATACCCGCCGGCATCTTGGCGATCGGCGTGAACGCCCCCGGGTACACCCGGCTCCAGGCGTCGAGGATCGGGTCGTTCCCGCCTTGACGCTCGGTTCGGTACATCGTGACCGAACCGTCGTAGGCGTCGATGGTGGCCTTGACCGAGGCACGGGTGTAGTTGAACCGACCCTGGTTGAGATCGGAGTCGTCGTCCAGGCTCAGCCGGCTGGCGAACTGGGAGTTGGGGTAGGTGTCGGCGGAGGTGAAGCCGTCGATCACCCAGGTGATTCGACCATCGGACACCACCGGGTACGGGTCGGAGCCCCACTTCAAGAACGGTGCCATCGCGTGCAGCCGTTCGTTGATGTCGCGCCGATACAACAGCTGGGAGTCCTCGGTGATGTAGTCGCTGAACAGCGGGTCCAACTCGCTCTGGGAGAACGCCAGTGCGCCGCGTTTCCACAGGCTGTTGATCTCCATGCCGGTGTCGGCGTCAAACGTGGCACCGTTCTGCTGGGCCCGTCCGGTGCCGACGATGGCGTACCAGCCCTTCACCCCCTCGCCGAAGTACAGCTCGGGGTGGTCGATCTGCAACTTGTCGGCCAGCACATCGAAGTCGGGGCGTCCATCGGGCCGCACGGCGTCCGCCGGGGCCACGGCCAGGCCGTCGCCGTGGGTGAACACCAGATGCTTCTGCTCCCAGCCACCTTGTGGAAGTCCTCCGGCATCGGAACTTCGAGCGGCCAGCAGCACCGGGCGGATGGCGCCGTCGATGTCGTAGCGGTCGACGTCGACGTTGGTGACCCTCACCGCGGTGCGTCCCTCCAGCACCTGAAAGGTGGGGGCGTAGCGGTCAGAGTCGAGCAGCGGGACGCGGGCCGGGAGGCCCTTGGCGGAACCGGCGGAACCAGGCACCTGAAGCGACGGGGGCGGCGTCGGGGCGTCCTCCAGCGAGTGCTCCTTGATCTCGTCAAGCGAGAACGCGGCGCGGGTGGCCGCCAGGTTGGTCTCGACGTAGGGCCGCTCGACGATGGCCTCCTGAGGGTTCACCTTGAGGCGCAGGATGATGCCGGGCATGAGGTACAGACCGATCACGGCAACGATGCCCCAGAGGGCCCCTGCGATGACGGCGAGTCGCCTGACCCGCCAGCGGACGTTGGCGAGACACAGGATGCCGACCAGAAACCCGATCAGCGCCAGCGTGTTGAGGGTGGTCAACTGCACGTGCAGTTCGGTGTAGCCGGCGCCGACGAAGGACCCACTGGTGGACATCGCCAGCGACATCCGCTGTACCACCATGAAGTCGATGGCCTTCACGATGGCGAGCAGGCCCAGCAGCACCGCCATGTGGGCGACGGCCTTCTGCTCGGAACGGCTGACGAAGTGCCTCAGGCTGATCCGTCGGTTCACCAGATACACGAGGAGCGAGAGCGCCGCCGCACCCACCAACATCCAGCTCAGCCACGTGGTCACCAGATTCCAGAACGGCAACTTGAACAGGTAGTCGCCGACGTCGCCACCCAGGTAGGGCACCTTGGCGCCCGTGGGCCGACCCTCGCGGTACAGCAGCCAGACCTGCCACCTCGAGGCCACCCTGCGGGTCTCCCACAGGGCGAAGACCACCGGCGCAAGCACGAGCAGCCAGCGGTGGCCGGGGCCCATCTTGGCTTCGTACCACTTCAGCATTCGCCCTTTGGGCCGATCCGGTTCTGCGCTGCCTTGACGGTGTGCCCACCACACCGAGGTGCCCACCACGCCCAAGGTCACCACCATCGCCAGGGCACCCAGCTGAATTCGGGCCAGCATGCTGGTGCGCCAGATCGGCACATCGCTCACCGTCCGAAACCACCACATGTTCAGAGCCTGCTGGGCGATTGCGCGCAGGCTGAACAGGGTGGCCGCCACCGCAGCGATGACCACCAGCGCGGTGCGCTGGACCTTCGAGCGATTCTCGACGAAGGCGACAAAGAACGCCCGTTCGGTGTTGGTGGCGACTGCCATGGGGTTACGTGCCTTCCGTGTAGGTGGCGATGACCTCGTCCAGTGGACCATCGGCCAGGATGACGCCCTCTTCCAGCCAGATGCCGCGTGTACAAAGGCGTTTGAGTTCGTTCATGTTGTGGCTGACCATCAGCAGGGTGCCTGCGTGGTTCAGCATGTCCTGAATTCGTCCTTCGGACTTGGCACGAAACTCCTTGTCGCCGACTGAAAGAGCTTCATCGATCATGAGGATCTTGGGTCGAATCGAGGTGGCGATGGCGAAGAGCAACCGTGCCTTCATGCCCGATGAGTACGAGCGCAACGGCCGGTTGATCGCCTCGCCGATGTCTGCGAACTCGATGATCGAGTCGAGGCGCTCGTCGATCTGTTCGACGGACATGCCCAATGCCAGACAACCGATGCGGATGTTGCGCATGCCTGAGACCTTGGGCAACAACGCTGCGCCAACGCCCATCAGGCGGGGCTCGTAGGAGGCGTAGATCTCTCCGCCGGTCACCGGCAGAAGGCCGGCGATCGCCGCGAGGATGGTGCTCTTGCCCGAGCCGTTCGACCCCATGATGGCCACCGACTCGCCCTCATAGACGGCGAAGCTGGCGCCCTTCACCGCATGGATCACCGTTCGTCCGGCGCCCTGCATGCCGGTGAAGCGCTCTCGGAGGCCCCGGCGACGGTCCTCCCACACCTCGTAGTCGATGTCGACCTCGTTGATGAGCAACACCATGGGGCCGTGCTCGGCTGGGGTCTTTGGCCGTTCGGCCTGAGGATCGGTGGTCACCCTTACCCCCGCCCATATCGCAGCTCGGCACGCCGAAAGAACCGGAATCCCCAGACGAGGGCCAGTACTGACCAGCCGACGGCCACGCCGAACTGCTTGACGGAGAGGGGGAGGCCGAGGAACGACCATCGGTACAGGTTCAGGTAACTGGCAAACGGGTTGAGTTCCACCAGCAGGAGGAGGGGTCCCTGGACGCGATCCGCGATCTTGTCGAGAGGAAACATGACGCCGGACGCGTAGACCCCGAGGCGAAAAAGAAACGGCACGATCTGGGCCACGTCACGGAAACCGTCGTTCAGTCGGGCCACGATCATGGCGAAGCCCAGGTTGAAACCCGTCTGAATCGCCAGGAAGAACGGGATGGCCAGCCACCGTGGGTTGGGGTAGAGGCCCATCACGATGGCCAGTCCCGCAAGCATGCCGAGCTCGAACCAGAACGTGATGATGTGGCTGAAGGTCACCGAGACCGGCAGCAATGCTCTGGGAAACTTGACCGCCCGAATCAGACCCTCGTTCGAGGTGATCGCACCGGCGCCCGAGAGGACGGTCTTCGAGGTGAGGTTGTAGGCGAACACCCCGATGGTCAGCCACAGGAGGTAGTGATCGACGCCCCGAGAACCGCTGAGGATGACGCCAAAGATCACGTAGTACACCAACACCGTGAGCAGCGGGTTGGTGATGTGCCACAGGTTGCCCAGCAGGGTGTCCTGATGCCGTGCCC
Organism: Candidatus Microthrix parvicella Bio17-1; assembly: GCF_000299415.1. Lineage (NCBI taxonomy): Bacteria > Bacillati > Actinomycetota > Acidimicrobiia > Acidimicrobiales > Microthrixaceae > Candidatus Neomicrothrix > Candidatus Neomicrothrix parvicella. The sequence continues at coordinate 673,380 of NZ_AMPG01000002.1, read as the reverse complement.
GCACCTCCTCCATCGGCAGCGCCGTGGCGAAATCTCGGCGTTGCCACATCTGCCGCAGGTACGTGAACAGCGGTTCTTGGGCGGCGACGGGGCGAAGTGGGGGGGTGACGTCGGGGGGCATAGGGGTTGGGTTGAGCTAGCGCGCCTTGCGCAGTGCCACCAGGCTACGCAGGGTGAGGATGACGATGCGAAGGTCAAAGGGCAACGATTGGTTCCTCAGATAGTAGAACTCGTACTGCAGCTTTTCCCGGGCACCCTCGGCATCGGAAGTGTATCCGAGGTTGATCTGGGCCCACCCGGTGAGGCCCGGCTTCACCAGGTGGCGGTAGTCATAGAACGGGATGACGTCGCTCAACTCGGCCACGTACGCCGGCTGTTCAGGCCTCGGGCCCACCAGCGACAGGTCACCCCGAAGGATGTTGGCGGCCTGTGGCAACTCGTCGATGTGCAGCTTGCGCAGGACCTGCCCAAACGGCGTCACCCGCGGGTCGCGTTCGGTGGTCCACGGCGTGGTGGAAGCCCCATGGTCGATGGTTTTCGGCTCAGGGCGAGGAACCATCGTTCGCAGCTTGTGGATACGAAAGAGCTCACCCTGCTTGCCCACCCGGGGCTGGGAGTAGATCAGCGGCCCCCGGTTGCCCACCAGGTTGCCGAGGGCCACGAACGGAACCGCCACCACCAGCGCCATACCCAACGTGATGCCCGAGGCGATGTCGAGCAACCGCTTGAGCCGCAGGTAGACCGGGGAGTGCACCTCTCCGATGTCGAAGAGCAGCGACACCTCCGCCAGTTCCGAGAGCGGAACGAGACGAAACCAGTCCTCGTAGAAGCTGAGGAGCGTGCGGACCCTCATGCCGTGTGCGTGGAGGTCGGCGGCCACGTGCGCAAGGTCGTGGTTGTCGAGCAGCTGGTCGGCCACGACCAGGATGTTGGGCTCGTGCTCGTCCACCGCAGCGCGCAGCCGATCGGCCATGGTGGGGTCGTCGGGGTCCAACGGCAGCGTGTCGGCGATTCGCATCATGGTCGGCAGGCCGCGCTCGGTGACCCGGGCCATGTCGGCGAGTTGGTCCGCCGATGCCAGCACCAGGGCGGTCGACACGCCTCGACCCCGGCTGGCCACCAGCGGCAGGGTGACCATCAGGTTCACCACCGGCATCACCAGCACGCTGGCGAACACCACAAACCTTGGCAGCAGGGCATCCCCGGCGGCGAGCTGCACCAGGGAGGCCACCGCAACGGTCGCCGCCGGGGCGGCGAAGGAGGCGCCGACCGCATGACGCATGGTGCGCACGGCGTCGGGTAGCCCGGCCATGTAGGCCACAAACAACAGGCCGATGCTCCATGCGGCGGCTGCCGCCGCCCGACCCGGGTCGCTGAGGGAATAGGACGGGTCTGCGATCGCGGTGCCGTGAAAAACAAAGAGCCCCGTCACCGCCAGGGCTGTGGCGATGATCAGCCCCAGCTGTCCAACCCGGCGTCTCACCGTGTCACCGGCGACTGCCGTCGGCGATGGCCTCGCCCCAGGCACCCTCCAGGTCGATCAGGCCGGCGCCCACGGGCCGTGAGCCTTGGCGAACGACCAGACGAAACCCCTTGTCAACCCGATCGTAGAAGTGCTGGTTGTGCTCGTCGCGCACCGCGACGCTCAGCTCGTAGGTGCCGGGCGCCAGCGGCATCCTGTCGGTGTGCCACTCGAGGTAACCGTCGGCGCTCACGGTGCCCAGACGGCGGTCCTCCAACCAGGTGGACGTATCGGCCACGTGGGTGCCCGACTCGTGGTGGACCGAAAACCCAACGACGGGCGCCTCGACCGAGGCGTTGGAGCGATAGCTGAACCGCAGCGTGCCGGGCTCGCCGCAGATGAGCGAGCTGGCCTTCTCGCCGTCGCCGTTCAACAGCTCCATGCGGATCACCTCCAGCTCGCCCGAGCCGCCGTGTGCCACACCGGTGCTGCCGTCTCCGGCCGAGCGGGAGTCTTCGGCCCGGTTGACACGGTCCAGGTACGAGGCGACCACCGCTGACGAGTCGCCCACCTCCTGCACCTTGCCACCGCTCAGCCATACGGCCCCATCACACATGGTCTCCACCACAGACAGGCTGTGGGTCACGACCACCACGGTGGCGCCGCCCTTGCGCAGCTCGTAGAGAAAGTCGAAGCACTTACGCTGGAAGGCCTCGTCGCCGACGGCGATCACCTCATCGATCAGCAGCACCTCGGGGTCGATGTTGACGGCCACGGCGAACCCGAGGCGCACATACATGCCCGAGCTGTACACCCGCACCGGAGCATCGATGAACTCGCCGATGTCGGCGAACTCGATGATGGCGCCCATGCGTTCGTCGACCTCGGCCCGGGTCAGGCCCAGGATGGCGGCATTGAGGTACACGTTCTCGCGCCCGGTGAGGTCCGGATGGAAGCCGGACCCCAGCTCCAACAGGGCGGACACGCGGCCGGACACGTCGATCGTGCCCGACGTCGGCCGATAGATGCCGGCGATGCAACGCAACAGCGTGGACTTGCCCGACCCGTTGTGCCCGACGAGGGCGTACATCGACCCGGCGGGCACGGTGAAGGTCACGTCGGTCAGTGCTTGAAAGTCCTCCTGCTTGGCCTTCTTGCGGGCCGTGATGCGCTCCTTGAGCGAGCTGGCCGCCTCGGTGCGCAGGCGGAACTCCTTGCTGACGTGATGGAGGTGGATGGACGAGTCGCCGGTTGCCTCGGCGGGTCCAGGGACGGAGTCAAAGAGGCCCATGGCTGTCTACGCTCCTGCCAATTGCCGGCGAACGGTGGTACCCAACAGGTGCACGATGTTCACAGCTCCTCGATCACGTGGGGTGCGGTTCGGGAGAAGTACCACCAGCCGAACACCATCGACGCAACCGCCCAGGCCAGGCCGTAGAGCAGGCTGGTTGCGCTCGGCAACTGCCCCAGGTACACCAGCGAACGCAGCTGCCCGACGTACTGCGTCACCGGGTTGAGTTTCAGCAGCTGTTGGGCGGTGAAGGGCCCGATGTTCGCGTCGATCGAATCGATCCGGTACACGATCGGGGTGGCATAGAACATCAGCTGCAGCACCAGCGTGATCAGGTACCCGACGTCCCGAAACCGGGTGTTCCAGACGCTGGCCGCCATGCCCATTCCCAGGCCGAAGCCCAGCGTGATGAGGACCACGATCGGCGCCAGCAGCATCGTCCACGTGGCGTTACCGAAGAGCACCATGAGGGCCACCAGGATGCCCAGCTCGATGGCGGACTGAAACGCCACCCCCGCCACCGATGCCAACGCGGGAAGCTCGGGCGGGAAGTACACCTTGGTCAGCAGCTTGCCGGCGTCGGAGAAGGCACCCAGCGGACCGTCCAGCGCAGCGGAGAATCCGTTCCACACCACCAGACCGCAGAACAGGTACATGGCGAAGTTTTGAAGCTCACCGTTGGCGCCGATCGGCGCCTGCACCTTGAAGAAGACCCCGAACACCAGGCTGTAGATCGCCAGCGACATGGCAGGGTTCAGCAACGACCAGGCCCAGCCCAACGCGCTGCGCTTGTAGCGACCCTTCAGGTCGCGTTGGGTGAGGTTGCTGATCAGCTCTCGGTGGCTGATGATCACAGCAGGGCTGGTCATGGGTGGAGTCTCTGATCCAAACGGTGGGGGGCGGGACGGTGCGCATGCGGACGCCGGCATGGCGCCTCAACCCCGCAACACTACTTGGCGTGGTTGTTGCGCCCAGGGCCCTCGTTGTTGGTGCCAGGTTCGGTACGGTGAGCCCATGACCACCAGCCGGTACCACCTCGACGAGCGGCCGACCGATCCCAACAATCCCGACGCGATCATGCTGGAGCTGGTGGGATCGGGTCGCAGCGTCCTTCACCTGGGCTGTGCCGATGAGCACATGACCCGGTGGCTCGCCGCGGCCGGGTGCGAGGTCACCGAAGCGGAGTTGGATTCGGAGGGGGCCGGTGCCGACCTCGACCACCTGGACCTTGGCGAGTTGTTCGAGGGCCGCACCTTTGAAGTGGTGTTGTGCGGCGACGTGGCGGCACAACTTCGTGACCCGACACGCATGCTGGTGGCGGCGCGACGGTTGCTGGCGCCGGGCGGTGTCGTGGTTGTGTCGGTACCGAACGTCGCCCATGGCGATGTGCGTCTCGAGTTGCTGGCCGGCCGGTTCGACTATCGCCGGGACGGCCTGCTCGACGCTGCGAACCTGAGGATGTTCACCCGCAGGTCGCTCGAATCGATGCTGGAGGACGCCGGGTTGGTCGGGGTGGACTGGCGGCGCACCCACTGTCCGTTGGGCTCCAGCGAGCTGGCGCCTCCGCTGGAGGCGGCGCCGCCTGGGGTTCGGGAGTTGCTGGAGGCGGACCCCGACGCGCTGACCTACCGGTTCATCGTGAAGGCGGTTCCCGGCGACGGCAGCCGCGAGCTCGGTGAACTGTCCAACAAGCTGGCCGGCGAGCAGCTTCGGGCCGATCGCGCCGAGTTGGAGAACGACGCGCTGCGTGCTCGCAGCGACACCGTTACCCGGGAGGCGGAGGCGATCCGAACCCAACTGGTCGAGGTCGGCTCCGGCCTCAGCCTCGGTCAAGCCATCAAGGCCTGGCGGGGTCTGGGGCCCGTCAAGCGGTGGGTGCAGGGCCGACGAGGCACCCCGTGATCCTCGGTCGGCGCTCAGACCCGGCCACCACGCCGGTGATCATCATCGTGCGCGACCGTCTGGAGCCCTTGCAGCTGCTGGTGGAGTGGCTGGAGCGCGCAGGTGCGCGGCACCTGGTCCTGCTCGACAACGATTCCACGTACCCGCCCCTGGTGGAGTATCTGGCCGCCTCGCCTCATGACGTGCGCCTGCTGGGTAGAAACCTGGGCCATCGCTCGCCCTGGCTGTCCGGCGTGGCCCAGGAGTTGGGGTGGCGCCGCCACTATGTGGTGACCGACCCGGATGTGGTGCCCGATGAGGACTGCCCGCTCGAGGTGCTTCACCACCTGCACGACGTGGTGGGCCGGCACCCGTCGCTGACCAAAGTGGGCCTGGGGCTTCGCATCGACGACCTTCCGGCCCACTACGTCCACCGCGACGACGTGATGGCGTGGGAGGCGCAGTTCTGGCGAACGTTGATCGAGCCCGGTCTGTTCAGGGCCGACGTCGACACCACGTTCGCGCTCAACCGGGCACGCACCCCCGGCTTTGAGGGCCTGGCGGCCCGAACCGGTTGGCCCTACGTGGCCCGTCACCTGCCGTGGTATGCCGACAGCGCCAACCCCACCGACGAGGCGCGCTATTACCGCAGTCATACCGATGCGGGCGTCAACAGTTGGGACGGAGATGTCCTGCCGCACTGGAAGCGGGCCACCATCGATCGGGCGGAGGGCTGACCCTCGGCACGTCGTGTGGTTCAGTTCGGGCGGAGGCGGGTTTCCAGTTCGGTGATCGAGATGGTGCGGGTGGACCTGGTCGTCTCGTCCGGAAGGACCCCGGTGAGGTGCAGGCCGATGATGGTGGCCTCGTAGCGCACCGACCAGGTCATCGTGGTCGTGACGGTGTAGCTGCCGGGTTTCAGGTAGGTGTGCAGACAGGCTCCAGGTGTGGTGTCGGCTCGGCCTCTGGCCCAGGGCACGCCTCCGCCGGGGCAGGAGACCGTGGCGCTGCCGTCACCGGGGTCGATGGCAACCGTGCCGGTTGGCGTGGCTGTGGCGGTGGCGACGTTGTTGGCGTCGGCCCGGGCGGTGGCGACGTTCGGTGCCGGGGTGTCGGCCCAGAACCACACCGGCAGGTTGACCGGGGTGATGCCGCCCTTGGGTGGTGCCGAGGTGAGATCTGGGCCGGGCAGTTTGGCGATATCGATCGCCACCCGGGAGAGTCGCTCGGGGTCGGCCGGACGGGTGGGCTGGCCGGGATTGTTGGGGTTGTAGGTGAAGATCATGGCCTCGCGGAGCACGCCGTGGTAAGAGCAGTACCGGGCGTAGTTGCTGTCACGGACGAGATCAAACACCTCCTCGCCTCGGATGATGGCGCCGTTGTCGTTGTCGACGGGCCGGTAAAACCGGCAGTCCCACCCGTCGTCAGGTGTCGCTCTGCCTCCACCCAGTGCTGGATACGCACCGCCCGACCCGGATGGAGCGCCGTTGCCGCCGTCGTTCCCGGGAACGACGATCCCCACCTCGATCTGCCCGTCGGTTTCGGGGGAACCGGCCCCCGCTGCGGGGGCGTGGCAGCAGACCATCATTCCGGCAACTGCAACGACGGCTCGTTGGAGGCGCATCCTGTTCTCCCATTCTTGGCATGTGTCTTCACGAACGCCACGACTCGCCACCCCGGCTCGGTCGGAGCCATCTGGCCGTCCCAGAAGGACGATGACGTACCGCTGTCGAGTATCTCGTCGGTCTTCAGGCTCTGGTATCGGAAGTCGTTGTATTCGCACAGTGCGACTTGGAGGCGATCCTTCTTGAGCTCGGTGAGGCCGAACACCCAGAAGGCCGATTCCGACTCGGGAGGTTCGACCCAGTATTGGCCGATCCTGGTGTTGCCACGAACGACGTTCTGGGTTTGCAGCTGCCTCAACCCGGCAGGGTTCAGGTCGGGGCGTTCGAGGTCGGTCATCGAGGTGGGAATCGTCGTGTCGGGCCTCCGGTCGGTGATGGTGATGACCATGGCGTCGAGGTACCGGTGGATGACGTCGGCGGCCTCCTGCTGCTCGTCGGTCCATGTGGGTTCCAAGAGCAGGCCGCGTGCGACGGCCGGGGTTTTGGCCCGGTATCCGCCTGCGGAGACGACGGTGCCGTCGGCCCGGCGTTCTGCCGATGGGGCCGAGGTGGGAGGGAGCGACCCGTTGCCTGCCCCGGACGTGGTGGTGGAGGCTATGGAGGCGGTCGTGGGTGCCGTGGTTGTTGCGGGCACGGCGGACGGCTCAATGGTCGGTGTCGAGCCTGTGGCAACCGGTGAGATGCCCGGGTCCTCACGCGCTCCGCAGGCGACGGCCACGAGGGCGACAACCAGCGCCAAGAAGATCCATGCGGCTGCCCCGCTGCCGTTCGAACCTGTGTAGCCGCCCATCAACCCTCGCTCGGCGTTCGTCAAGCGACCGCCCTTGTTCAACGAGGCCCGCCAGAACCTCGTCGTCGACCCCGCCGGTCGACAATCCGAGGATAACGAAGTCTCGATCGATGTCCAGCGACAAACGGCCTGATGTCGGCCCGACACAAAAGCGCTACCGTCGAAGGCGAGCACACCATCCCGCCCAGCAAGCACCTCGATTCAGGGAGTCCCTATGCCGGACATGAACCTCGGCGACCTGTCGATCGCCTCCAGCGCCTTCCAACACGGCGAGCGGCTGGCCGACAAGTTCGCCTACGCCAACGACAACGTGTCGCCTCCCCTGACCTGGAGCGATGTTCCCGAGGGCACCGCCGAATTGGTGCTCGTCTGCAACGACCCCGACGCCCCGATGGTTGGGGGTTGGACTCACTGGGTGCTCTCCGGTATCGACTCGCAGAGTTCGGGCCTGGACGGAGGCACCGACGTCGGGGTGGCGGGCACCAGCACCTTCGGCGAGGAGGGCTATGGCGGCCCCGCACCGCCTCCCGGGCACGGCACCCACCACTACTTTTTCCACCTGTACGCCGTCGATCAGCCGTCGGGCCTGCCGGTCGGCGCCACCGAGGCCGAAGCCATGGCGGCCATCGCTGGCCACATCATCGAGCAGGCGCGCATCGTGGGTACCTACAGCACCTGAGGCTCAGCCGAGCCTGGAAACCTGTGCCAGCAGTTCCAGGCTCTGCAGCCGGTTTTCCACCGAACGTGATGCGGGCACGACGATCAGTTCGTCGGCGTTTGCGTGCTGTTGAAAATCGTCGAGGTAGGTCTTCACGGTGTCGGGTGTTCCCGACGCGGTGTAACGCATCATCGAGGCCACCTGTCGTCCGCCGGGGGAGGACATTACCGAGTCCAGTTCGGCGTCGGACAGCTTCCGTCCGGGTGCCAGCAAAGCTGCGACGCGGGACCGTGTGGCGTGATTCAGTTCGTCGGCGGCCTCACGTTCGGTCGGGGCGACGATGACGTTGACGCCGGCGATCACCCACGGCTCGGTGGCCTGCTCGGATGGTTGAAATCCACGTCGGTACACGTCGACGGCCTGGGTCAACGCCTCGGGGGCGAAGTGCGAGGCAAACCCGTAGGGCAGCCCCAGGTGCGCCGCGAGCTGCGCACCGAACGTTGATGAACCCAGGATGTACAGCGGCACCTTGGTGCCCGCGCCGGGGATCGCCCGCACGCCGGGCACCCGGCTGTCGTCACCGAGAAACCCCTGTAACTCGAGCACGTCCTCGGGGAAGGACTCTGCCGACATCGGATCACGCCGGAGCGCCCGCATCGTCGGCTGGTCGGTGCCGGGTGCCCGGCCGAGACCGAGGTCGATCCGATCGGGGTGCAGCGTGGCCAGCGTGCCGAACTGCTCGGCGATGGTCAGGGGCGAATGGTTGGGCAACATGACGCCGCCGGAGCCCAGCCGGATGCTCCTGGTGTGAGCGGCCACGTGGGCGATCAACACGCTGGTCGCAGATGACGCGATCGAGGCCATGTTGTGATGCTCGGCATACCAAACCCGTGTGTAGCCGGTGCGTTCGGCGCATTGGGCCATGGCCACGCTGGCCTCCAGGGCCTCGCGTACCGTCGAGCCGCCGCGGACGACCGCCAGGTCGAGGACGGAGAGGGGGGTTGAGTGTTGTGAGGTCACGCTGGCTCGAACGAGTGGGGCCCCGGGTCTATTCCGCGCCCAAGAACTCGTGCGCCGGTCAACGGTCACCCGCAGCGACGAGCGCTGCCCCCACGATGCCCGCTTTGTTCTGAAGTGCCGCCGGCACCACCTCGGTGTTTGTGGGCACCAACGCGGCAATCTCGTCGGCAAAGCGGTCGAACTTTCGGGAGACGCCACCCCCAACCACGATCAGCTCCGGCGAGAACAGGGTGGTCAACATGGTCAGGTAGTGGCCAACCCGCCGGCCCCATTGCTCCCAGGTGAGGTGTTGGGCTTTTCGCACGGCGGCGGCGGCGTGGTGCTCGGCGACCTGCCCCTTGAACTCCAGATGGCCCAGTTCGGTGTTGGGCACCAGGTTCCCATCAACAAACACGGCGCTGCCGATACCGGTGCCCAGCGTCACCATGATGGCCACGCCGTCTCGGCCCCTCCCGGCGCCGAAGCGCATCTCGGCCAATCCTGCCGCGTCGGCATCGTTGATCACGGTGCACGGAACCCCCAGCTGTTTCGAGAACAGCCCGCAGGCGTCCGTGCCGATCCAGGTGGAGTCGATGTTTGCCGCGGTGCGAACCACGCCGGTGCTCACCACGCCCGGCACGGTCACGCCGATCACCGACGACCCGCCCAGACCGTCCACCAGTTGTGCCACCGTGTGGGCAACCCGGTCCGGCGTTGCCGGCTGAGGTGTCTCGAGCCGTGGCCGGTCCGACACCAACTCGCCGCGTTCCACGTCCACCAGGGCGGCCTTGACGCCGCTTCCGCCCACATCGACCCCGATGACCGGATGAATACCCATGGTTCGACTCTAGAGGTATCACCTTGGTGCGCCCGGAGGGACTCGAACCCCCAACCGCCTGATCCGAAGTCAGGTGCTCTATCCAATTGAGCCACAAGCGCTTACAGGCGACGATCCTACCCGACCTGACGTTGCCGTCACGTTCGGCGTTGAAGTCGGGGTGCGACGGCTACCGTCCCGGGCATGTCCGATAAGTCCGCTCAGCCAACCCACGAACGACGGCTACACGACCAGGTCAACCTGGCCACGCCCGACGGCGCACGGCTGAACCCCGACGCCGTCGGTTGGTCGTCGGCCCCGTTGCACCGCGCCAACCTGCGGGGAAGCTGGGGTCGCAACAAGCGCTGGGACTACTGGGCGGTGCTGGCGGGCGATCTGGTGGTGGCCGCCACGTTCGCCGACATCGACTATTTGGGAATCGCGGACGTGTACTGGGTCGACCTGGCCACCGGATCCTCAGGGGGCGCCGCGGCAGCCTCCCCGCTGGGACGCGGCTTGGAACTGCCGGAGCGTCCCGGCACGGCGCCGCTGACCTTTCACCACAAACGCCTCGACCTCACCATGGACGACCCAGACGACGGCACCACCACCATCTCGGCCCGCTGGACCGAGTCCGACGGCTCGCCGGCGGAGCTCGAGGCGCAGATCGCGCTGCCCGACGGTCATGAGTCGCTCAACGTGGTGATCCCCTGGAGCGAACGACGTTTTCAGTACACCTCAAAGCATCAGGCCCGGCCCGCAACCGGTCACCTGACCACGGGCGGCGTCACCCGACGGCTGGAGGACTCGTCCCGTGGCGCGTGGGGGGTTCTCGACGTGGGACGTGGGCGCTGGCCGTACTCCACCCGCTGGAACTGGGGCGGCGGCGCCGGTCGGGTTGGCGACGATGGACCGGTCGTCGGCATTCAGATCGGGGCGAAGTGGACCGACGGCACCGGTTTGACCGAGAACGGCGTGATCATCGACGGGCGACTCACCAAGGTCGGCGCCGAGCTCGCCTGGGCCTACTCCTGGGACGACCCGATGAGGCCGTGGAAGATCACCGACCCAAGCGGTCATCTCGATCTCGTTCTGACGCCCCGCTTCGACAAGTACTCGAACATCAACGCAGGCGTGCTGAAGCGGGCGACGCACCAGGTGTTCGGCGACTGGTCGGGCTGGGTGGCCGGCGACGATGGGCGGCGGATCGAATTTGAGGGGCTCCAGGGCTTCGCCGAGGAGTCACGAGCCCGCTGGTAGCCCGGTGGCCCTCAGGTGAGGTAGATCAGGCCGCCACCGACCTCCAGGTGGGCCACGCCGGTGGCCTGCAACTCCGGCGTCCACCCGGCCGAGACCGCCGGGTCGCTCTCCTCCATTCCATGGTCGGCCAGCACGACGACGGCGGTGCGGTCGCGGACTCCTGCGGCGTCGATGACGGCCAGCACGTCGCCAACCCTGGCATCGGAGTCTCGGACCGCGGCGCGGGCTGCCGGCGCATGTGGCCCCACCTCGTGGGCAACCTCGTCGGTCAACGACAGGCTGCACCAGCTCAGGGTGGGAAGCGGGTTGCCGTTCACCTGACGCCAGACGTCGATGGTGTGGGTCACGCTCAGTTGATCCACCTGGGACATGAAGTTGTACTGATCGCTGCGCAACGCCGGGTTGGGGGTCAGGTGGGCGACCTCGTCGAGTTCGGGCAGGCCGCCGGTTGCGCCACCCCGGACGAGAGCGAATGAAGAGAAGTCGGCACCCGTGTCGCAGAACTCAAATGATGCAGCGGTAAACGCGTCTGGACGGCTTCGCTTGACCGCGGAAAACAGCGTCTCGACGTTCGGGTCGAGGTGGCTCGACGAGTGGAACATCTGATCGAAGGCCAACAGATCCACTTCGCTGTCGCTACACCGGTCGTACCAGGCGTGGTGGATGATGCCGGAGTGCCCGGGATGGGCGCCGGTGAGGGCGGTGGTGTGATTGGCCAACGTGGCGGTTGGCAACGAGGCGTAGACGCCACGTCCCATCGTGGTGCCGGCGGCGGCCAGGGCGGCGATGTTGGGTGCCTCGCCCGAGGCGATCACGTCGTACAGCAGGTTGGCGTTACATCCGTCCAGCAGGAACACGACCAGGTGGTCGGGGGCGTCGCCGGTGAGCAGGTCGGCCTCCGCATCGCCGTCCTGGCGGGCGAGCAGCGCGTCGGCCCGACCCCGGCCGGTGGGCCCGACCCCGGCCGGATGTGGTTCAACTCCCAGCAGGGCGGCCAGCGTGGGCGCCACGTTCACCATGCGGGTGGCCCGGTCGACCGTTCCCAGCGCCGGGAAGCCGCAGCCCGACAGAATCAGTGGCGCACGGCCCTGCACGGCGCCCAGCGAGCCGTGCTGGCCGATGTTGGCGTCGCTGGAGTGGGCGCCGGTGTGGGTGGCGAGAAGATCGGGGGCATGGGCGCCGTCGAAGAACTGGGCGATCGAGTCGAAGGCGTGCGGGTAGGCGTTCTTGTCCCGGGTGTGGAAGCGGTGCCGTTTCTCGGCCTCGAGGCCGAGAAACCGGTCGGTTGCCTGGTCGGCCAGCGGGTTGTCGCCCGACACCTCGACCACCTGGTAGCTCCAGCGGCCGTGGACGTCGGTGCGACGGAAGCCAACCGACCCGTCGATCGACGCGGCCCTGTAGAGGTCGGGCCCGGGCGACCACACCACCACCTCCATGCGGTCAGCCAACTCCGGGGTGACCAGCGCCGCCTCCAGCCGGACCAGCGACTCGGTCCTCGTGCGAACATCCTGCGTGGCAGCGCTCATGTGGCCAGGGTAGGGCCAACCTTGGGTAGCGACCGTCGTTCGGCACCCCGGTGGGTAGTTTGCGGTTGGCATTGGGGTCGGGCTTCAAACACATCGCGAGGCTCACCCCCAACCTGGACCGCTTCTCCAAGTTCTACGAGGCCGTGTTTGGGGCTGAGGTGGCCTTCCGCATCGAGGCCCGGCCCGAGCATCCGCGCATGTTCGTCATCGACCTGGGTGGTGGCGCGGCGCTCAACGTGTTCGAGACGGACGCCGACATCGGCGAGATCCAAGAATTGGGAGACGCCTGGTCGCTGTTCTTTCGGGACATCGATGGAATGGAGCTCGAGGTGTGCGCTCCACCTGGCTGAGTCGCCAACGTCGACTGGTGCGTCGTGACACACTGGCGACATGCAGATCTCCTTCTCACCTCGGGACGCGCGGAAGGTGCTGGTTGGCATCCGGTCGTGCGTCGGTATCGGCTCCTTGGTGGCGCCCCGAAAGCTGGGTGCGCTGTTCGGCATCGACGTGAAGAACAACGAGGCGGCCATCTATCCCCTCCGGTTGTTCGGGGCGCGCGAGCTGTTCATGACGGCACCGTTCGTGCTGGGTGCCTCCGACGAGGTCACCAGCCTGGCGTTGCAGGGCGGCATCGCCGTTGACGCCGCCGACGTACTGGCGGCGTCGGCTGCGGGCACGACCGGGGTGATGGATAAGCGGTCGGCAGTGATGGCGGGCGCCGTCGCGCTCGCCGCCGTGGGGTTGGGCATCTACGCCTGCATGGAGGAGTAGCCGAGGTCACGGCTCCGACCGATCGGCTGAGCGGCCTCTGGTGATGTAGATCGTCGGTAGGTGGAACCGGACCGATCCCCTCCGGGGTGCGGTCGGTGTGCCGTCCAGGTTGGGGGTCACCGAGTACTCGACGTCAACGGGCCTCCAACGGCTGGGATGAAGAGCGGGTACCTCAACGGGTGACGGGGTCGTGCCAGGATGGTCTGATGCGCATTCTGCTCACCGGCGCCAGGGGGCAGCTCGGCACCGACATCGCCGCCCGGCTTCCAGAACGCGACGAGGTGGTGTCGGTTGATCTGCCCGAGTTCGACCTGACCGACCGTGACACGGCCCTCGGCGTCGTCACGCAGTTCCAACCCGACGTCATCCTCCACTGCGCGGCGTTCACGGCCGTGGACTTGTGCGAGGAACAGGCCGAGACCGCCTGGCGGGCCAACGCATTGGCCACCCGGTTCATCGCCGACGGCGCCCGCCGGCTGGGGGCGCACCTGGTGTATATCTCCACCGACTACGTCTTCGATGGGACCAAGGCCGGGCCGTACCTGGAGTGGGATCGCCCCAATCCCCAATCGGTCTACGGCCGTTCCAAGCTGGGCGGCGAGCTGGAGGTCGATCCCGCCTGGTCGATCGTCCGCACCTCGTGGGTGTGCGGCGAGCACGGCAACAACATGGTGAAGACCCTGCTGCGGCTGGGGGAGGGGAGCGGCCCCCTCAGTTTCGTCGACGACCAGATCGGCCACCCCACCTTCACCTCCGACCTGGCCGACATGGTCATCAAGCTGGGGCGCGAGCGGGTGCCCGGCACGTTCCACTGCACCAACCAGGGGGCGGTCAGCTGGTATCAGTTTGCCCGCACCGTCTTCGAGCTGGCCGGGTTCGACGCCGAGCGCATCAGCCCGATCCCCACCGCCCAGCTCAATCCACCCCGCCCGGCGGTCCGCCCCTCCAACTCGGTGCTCGACAACTTCGCCTGGCGCCACCACGGCTTTGCCGAGAGCCGCCACTACATCGAACCGCTCACCGAGTTGCTGGCGGCCCTCCAAACCTGAGTGGTCGCCGACGTTGCGGAGGGCCCCGGTAGCCTGCGGCCATGCCCTTGCGTTTTGTGATCATCGGTGGTGGCCCTGCCGGAGTGGCTGCGGCCACCTATGCGGCCCGACTCGGCGCCGAGGTGACGGTGATCGAGCGGGACGTGCTGGGCGGCGCCGCCAACCTGTGGGACTGCATCCCGTCCAAAGCGATGATTGCCACCGGCGCCACGTTCAACCAGGTGGACGAGGCCGGTTCGATGGGCGTCGACGTGGCGGATGCGTCGGTGCATCTCGACTCGGTGCGCCAGCGAATCGAGGCGATCACCACGTCGCTTGCCAAGTCCAACCGCACCCTGCTCGAGAGCCAGCACGTCAACCTGGTGGAGGGAACCGGCCGGCTTGTCGACCCGCACACGGTGGTGGCATCGCTCGCCGACGGCACCGAGGTGACCATCGAGGCAGATGCCGTACTGGTGTCCACCGGCAGCCGCCCTCGAATCCCGGAGTGGGCCGAGCCTGACGGCGAGCGGTTGTTGACCACCCGCGACGCCTACCCGCCACCTGAGCTGCCCGAGCACCTGGTGGTGATCGGTTCGGGCGTCACCGGCGTGGAGTTCGTTCACATGTTCAGCTCGTTGGGCTCCCGAGTGACGCTCATCGTCAGCCGTCAGCAGGTGCTGCCCCAAAAGGATCCCGAGGTGGCGGCCGTGCTGGAGGAGGACTTCCTTGCCCGAGGCGTGCACCTGCTGAAAGGTGCCCGAGCCGTCGGCGTCGATCGCAACGACGATGCGTCACTCACGGTGCGCTGCGACGACGGCCGGGTGGTCACTGGCTCGCATGCGCTGCTCGCCATCGGCTCCATCCCCAACACCGAGGGCGTCGGACTGGTCGAGGCCGGTGTGGCCATGGACGGCCTCTGGCCCAAGCAGCTCGACCATCACCTGCGCACCAACGTTCCAACGGTGTACCTGGCGGGAGACGTGTCGGGGAAGCTGCCGCTGGCATCGGTTGCCTCGATGCAGGGCAAGAAGATCGCCGAGCACGTGATGGGCCTTCACATCGTCGAGCACCGCCACCTGGACTACGACAAGGCCGCTTCGGCCATCTTCACCCAGCCCGAGATCGCCGACGTGGGACTGGCCGAGGCCGACGCCTTCGCCGAGGGCCGCAAGGTGCGGGTGACCAAGGTGCCGTTCGCAACCACCGCCAAGGCGCTGATCAACAACGACGCCCGGGGGTTCGTAAAGATCATCTCCGATCCCGCCACCGGCGTGGTGCTGGGAGGCTCGATCGTGGGCCGGCACGCCGCCGAGCTGATCTCGGTGCTCGCCGTCGCCGTTACCGCCGGGCTGCGGGTGTCGGATCTGGCCGACAGCCTGCTGGTGCACCCGGCCCTCGCCGAGGCGTTGGCCGAGGCGGCCGAGTAGATCGGCCCGGCTCAGCGGTCCCAGGTCAGGTGTCGTGGGGGCCGAGAGTTTCCTGGTGGCGGTCGGCGTAGAACTCCCAACCGGGCCCGAAGTCCACGGCGTTGAGGCTGCAACAACGTCGCGAGGGAAGCCGGGCTGACCGCTACTTCGGCGTGCTCACGTCCTACCGGGGCGGCAGCATTCGCCCGGTGGCCTTGGTGGAGGACGCCATCGACCTCACCGGCAGGTCCAGTCAGGTCAGCTTGTCCAGCACGCGTCCCATCAGGCCGGTGCGGCCGGGCACCAACCGTGCCGTGATGTCCAGCAGTCGCGCGTCCAGACCGACCACCACCCGGGCCCGGTTGTGTTCGATGCCGCGCACCACTCCCTTGGCGACGGTGCTTGGTGGGCGCAGGATCAGCGGGGCCAGGCGCGACGAGGCCATGGCCGACAGTCGCTCACTCTCGGCACCTCGGGCGGCATGCATGATGTTGGTGCGGATCGAGCCGGGAAACACCGCCGTGACCCCGATCGTTGATCCTGCCAACTCACCGCGAAGTGCTTCGGTGAATGAGCGAACCGCGCCTTTTGAGAGGGCGTAGGCGGCATTCTGGGGCAAACCGACAAACGCCACCATCGACGACATGTTCACGATGTGGGCCTCATCGGACTTGCGTAGGGTCGGCAGGAAGTAGTGGCAGCCGTGCACCACGCCCCACACGTTGATGTCGGTGATCCAGCGGAGGACGTCCAGGTCGTCGGCCTCGAAGCGTCCGGCCGCGGTCACCCCGGCGTTGTTCACCAGGATGTTGCAGGCACCGTGGGCGGCGACCACCTCGTCGGGCAACTCGGACATGCGGGCACGGTCGGAGACATCGGCGATATGCGTCGTGGCGTAGGTGTTGATGAGCGCACCGGTCTCGTCGAGGCCTGCTTGGTTGACGTCCACCAACGCCATGGCACAGCCGCGCTCGGCCAGGGCGAGGCTGATGGCCCGCCCGATTCCGCTGCCGGCGCCGGTGACCACGGCGACTCGGCCGTCAAGATTCTCCATGCCGCCATTCTGCCCGACCGCGTCGTTCATGGTCCGATGAGGACACGCAGGTCCGCGGAAACAGACGAAGAAGATGGCGGTGATGCTCTGCAGGAGGAGTGGATACTGGAAGGCGAGGGGCTCGGCCGGTCAGGGACTCGCGCAGCGGCCTGTTGGGTTACGTTGCTGGTGCCGCTGGGAGTAGATGAAGTGACCGGATGGAGTCCGCCATCGGAAGCCGACGTAGCTGGTCTGGTCGGGATCGCGGGTCATCACCCACGATGGACGGTGGGTCACTCTGTGGTGATGCCTGCACATCAGAGCAAGGTTTTCGACGTCTGTCGGGCCGCCGTGCTCCCATTCGTCGACGTGGTGGGCGTCGCACCAGCTTGCGGGCCGGTCGCACCCAGGGAAGATGCAGCCCCCGTCGCGGGTGAGGAGCGCTCGGCGCATCTGCCGGTTCGCGTAGCGCATTGCTCGGCCCATGCGAAGCGGGTCGCCGGAATTTGACACATCGAGTGGTCGGATCAGCCCGGCGGCCAGAACGAACCGCAGCACTTCCAGCGACAGGTGGTTGCCTTCGTCGTCGGTGAGTTTGCCGGTCTCCTCGTTGAGGATCACGACAAGCTCGGGTTCGGGCAGCCTGCCTTCTCCGTCGGGTACACCAGACCCACGTTCGAGGAGTTCCGCCAGGGCCTCAGCGGCTGCCTGCGCCCTTCTCGGCACTGGAGTTTCGTCGTCGGAAGCCTCGGCATCGCTGCGGTAACGGGTGAGCACTCGGTCGGTCTCAGCCTCGATCAACTTGCGGATTGTCAGGGCCAGTTCGCCCACCAGCTTGCCGGATACGTAGGTGAAACCGTCGGCGGTTGCCACCAGCCGTAGTTCGTTGTTGGCTGAGTCGGTTGCCGGGTCGTAGCCGCCGTCTTGGTCCATTTGGTGGCCGATGCCACGCAGTTCCCGGGCCCACCGCTCGAATCCGGCCACTTGGGCCAATTCGATGATCTCCGGGAGTAGGTCGTTGAGGCCGGACCAAATCCGCTTGTTCGACACTTGGTCGAGCACTTTGACGTGTTGCCAGCCGACTCGGCCGTCTTCGAGTGCGTCAATGATCAGTCGGTGTCGTGCGGTCATGCGGCGGGTGACCATGATCCGGGCGCCGCATGCCTTGGGGGAGAGCTGGGTGCGATCCGCAAGCCACGCCGATGCGGTGTGCCCATGGAGCGTGTCACACACCCCGGTTTCGGTGACTTCGAGCAACAGTTCTGCCCGTCGGTGGTCGATTCGCCGTTGCTCAGCCTCAAGGTCGATCAGTTCGGTCAGCGCGGGGGAGAGTTCGGTGCTCAAGTCGTGTGAGCGAAGAAAGTGAAGCCGCTCGGTCGACTCGGCGCGGACGGCTGAGCCGCTGCCAATCGCTTCGGACTCGTGTGAGTCGCTCCCGCCGGAGAACATGAAAAAATCGTACACCCGTTCGACTCTGAGGTCTACCAAATCTTTGGATCCTCGGCGGAAAGTGCGACGAAAAGCGCAACCCGAGGTACTCGCGATCCGTAACCTTGATTATGGTTCGTTGGAGTCACCGGTGGGCATGGTCGTTGAGCACGATGGAGGCATCCGGGTGACACCTGCAGCAGGTAAGGCCGACGGTAGGAGTGCCGATCGGTGACTTGAGCGGAGTCTGGTGGTTCGGCTGGGCGCTCTCGCTGTGGCGTTCACCACACTTCTGGTTGGCTGCGGGAATGATGTGACTGCGGACCCAGCGGTATCGGCAGCTCCCAGCAGCTCGGCGGTGGCACAGAGCACGTCATCAACTCAGCGGCCTCCCTCCGAACCTCCCACCGCTCCGCCCCCAGCGAGGCCACGAGCCGCCGCCGAAGCTCCGTCACCGTTACCCGGGATGCTCTCGGAGACCAACGGACGATTCTGTTTCGCGTTCGACTACCCCGAGACCTTCTTGGAGAGTGGCGACGAGTATGAGTCCTACCTCCAACAGGATCCGGGGCTTTGGCACATCACCGAGTCGAACAATTCGCCGGGCTCGTTTGTGGAAGGGACGGGAGAGGACGACAGCTTGAAAGATTGGCGGGTGCCCGTGATGAGCACGGATTACGTCGCCGACCCCATGATGGAAACGCGCCGGGTGGTGAAGAACGGCGACTTCCACGTCAGCTTCACCGGCGCTGCGCCCGAGTCGGTGTTCGCTGAGTACGAGCCGATTTCCGATTACCTCGCTGGAAGCTTGACGGTGATCGAGGGCTGCGAGGGTTTCTGAGTGGGCTGATGCCCGGCTCGGCGCCTACGCCCACTCGGCGCCTACGCCCACTCGTCGGCGTCGGTGACGAAATCGGCGTGGCCGTAGCTGTCGAGCAGTTTGGCCAGGCGCTTGTTCAGGTGGGCATCGACGTGGCTGGACACCAGCGGCAGACGCAGGCCGAGGCGGTAGCCGAGGATCGAGCTCCCCATGACGGCAGCGGCAAGACCGGCCGCTATCTGCTTGTCGAGCCCGAACTCGATGCCCATCTCGTCGGACCGGTCGGTGTCGCCGCCCATGAACTGACGGATGAGCACGAACCGGGAGAATCCGTCCTCGAGCCACGCGTGTACCTTGCCGCCGATGGTCGACGTGTCGAAGAGGTCGACCGCCATCGTGCCGCGCACCAGGGTGCCGCAGGTCTCGTCGTCGTAACCCTCCCGCAGCGACACGTGGCGGGCGGTCAGCAGATCGACGATCCCCTGGGGCGTCTCGCCAAGCAGGTCCGCCGGCAGGCCAAGCAGGAAACACCGATAGCGGGACACCTCAACGGTCGCCCGCTCGTCGTCGGTAAAGGTGGTGCGGCCCGAGCCCAGCACCTTCATCGACAGCATGAACACGCCGATGAGCCCCGCCGGCATTTGGTCGACCTGAGGGATCGGGATGCCGTAGGTGGCGACGTCCCAGCGATTGGAGCGCAGCAGGTGGAAGCGCACCATCGAGTGCATCAGCCGCACCTTGGCCGCCGCCTGAAACCCCTTGCCGTGGCGATCGAGCGCGCCCGGCATCGTCGTGGCCGTGAAGAAGCTGGCGGTCTCGAACACCCGCTTGACCGCCGCCTCGTTCGAGAGGGCGCCTGTCATCGTCATGGGCAACGCCGCATACTTGTTGAGGAAGGTGGCCAGGAACGCGCCTCGGATGGCGAACGGTGTGGCCGTGGCCATCGGCACCCGTTCCTCAGCCGCACCTTTGCGAACCAGGTCGAGGTCGAGCCAGTCAGGCGTGGCCTCCATCGAGGCGATCAGGTCGCGCAGCTCCTGCGGTGCGTCCTCGACAGCATCAACACCCTCGGCGCAGGCCTGCTCGACCTGGCTGATCAGGGTGGCCAACCCGTGGGTTGGGATGAGCGCGGCGTAGGCGTCGGCCACCCGGTCGCCGGTCATCGTGTAGTTGCGCATGCGTTTCAGCAGCTCGGGCCGGTCGAACACGCGGCCAACCGGCTTGCGAATGCTCGCGAAGCGTTCGTCGTCGATGTCGGCGTCGTGGTCGAGACGCTCGGGAACGATCGAGAAGTCGACCTCGCCGTACATGTCGGGGACCAATACGGCTTGATCGAGCACGCTCTGGTCGTAGGTCGTTGTTGCCGGCATCAAGTAGCCCCTCTTCGATGTGCTGCGAACGGTAGTGCTCGTTGCAAACCTTGGCCCAGGGAAGTGGCTGGGCGGTCAGCCCGATGACGCCGGCGCTGCAGCAGAAGCCGCCGCTAGATCGAGCTGGCTAGTTCCCAGACCAGGAAGGGTGGAAGCCCTTGCGGCATGTACCGCCGATAGTCGTGCTGTTGTTCGACACCTCGCCCGGTTCACCAAACTGACCTGTGAAGCGTGGACACAGCGGATCGCCCGGGGTGAGCAAAGCGGCGCCGTGGCGCCGTGCCTGGCATTGTTGAGCGACCGCCTACGGAGGAACCCCGCCGATGCCAGTCGCCACCCCGGACAAGCTGTTGTCGTTGATCGCCCCCGGTGCCCAGGTGGTCGTCCGTGACGAGGAGTGGCTGGTGCGGGCGATCGAGCCCACGTCGGCCGATGGCGTGAAGGTGCGCTGCGTCGGCACATCGACGCTGGTGCGTGACGCCGAGGCCACGTTCCTCACCAAGCTGGACAACGTCGCGCCCCTCCGCCCGGAGGAGACCCGGCTGACCGCAGACCTCTCCCCGCGGTTCCGGGCCTCGCGCCTGTACCTGGAGGCGGTGCTGCGCAAGACCCCGGTGCCGGCCAACCAGACCGGCCTGGCCCTGGCCGACCGTCACCTGCTGAAGCGTCTCGACTACCAGCGCCGGGCCGCCCACAAGGCGATCGCCGGGTTGCGCCCCCGTCTGCTGATCGCCGATGCGGTGGGCCTGGGCAAGACGCTGGAGGTGGGTCTGATCCTCGCCGAGCTGATCCGCCGGGGCCGGGGCGACCGGATCCTGGTGGTCACGCCCCGCCACATCCTCGAGCAGTTCCAGCACGAGCTGTGGACCCGCTTCGCCATCCCGCTGGTGCGGCTCGACTCCGACGGCATCGCCAAGGTGCGCCGCGAGATCCCCGCCAACCGCAACCCGTTCAGCCACTACCGCCGGGCGATCATCTCGATCGACACGCTGAAGAACGCCGGCCGCTACCGCCACCACCTCGAAGGCATTCATTGGGATGCGGTGGTCATCGACGAGTGCCACAACCTGGTCAACCGGGGCACGCTCAACAACCAGCTCGCCCGGGTGTTGGCGCCCCGCACCGAGGCGCTGCTGCTCACCAGCGCCACCCCGCACAACGGTGACCCCGAGAGCTTCGCTGAGCTGATCCGCCTGCTCGACCCCACCGCCATCGCCGACCCGACCAACATCGATGCGGCCGACATCGACCACCTGTACGTGCGCCGCCATAAGGCCCACGATGAGGTGGCCGCCGAGGTGCGCGCCGACTGGGCCGACCGGCTTCAGCCCCAGCCGCTGCTCATCGAGGCCTCCGACGCCGAGAATGCCATGTTTGCCGAGCTGGCCAACACCTGGATCCACCCAGCGTCGGGCACGGCGCCGACGTCGGGCAAGGGCCGCACCCTGTTCCCGTGGACGCTCTTCAAGGCGGCGCTGTCGTCGCACCGCGCGCTGGGGGAGACGATCGTCGCCCGCCGCAACACCCTCGCCAAGCGGGACACCCCCGACGAGGGCACCAACACGGCCGCCATCGCCACCGAGGACGCAGCACTCCAACGTCTGGGCGAGCTGAACGCCGCCATCGACGACACCAGCGCCTCCAAGCTGACGGCGCTGATCGAGCAGCTGCGGGAGATCGGCGTGGACCCCCGCAGCAACACCCGGGTGGTGGTGTTCTCCGAGCGCATCGCCACGCTCGACTGGCTGGCCGCCACCGTGCCCAAGGCCCTCAAGCTGAAGGACTCCGACGTCCGGGTGTTGCACGGTGGCATGGCCGACGTGCGCCAGATGGACGTGATTTCCGAGTTCGGCCTGGCCGAGTCGGGCGTGAAGTTGCTGCTCACCGGCGACATGGCCTCCGAGGGCGTCAACCTGCACCGCCAATGCCACCACCTGATCCACTTCGACCTGCCCTGGTCGCTCATCACCATCGAGTAGCGCAACGGCCGCATCGACCGCTACGGCCAGCGTCACGCCCCCGACGTGCGGGCCTTGCTGCTCAACCCCGACCATCCCCACCTCAACGGCGACGTGCGCATCTTCACCAAGCTGCTCCAGCGTGAGCACGAGGCCCATCGGGCGTTCGGCGATTCGTCGTCGTTGCTCGGCGTGCACACCGAGGCGCTGGAGGAGGAGGCGGTGATGGCCGGCCTGCGTGCCGGCACCGACCCGGACGAGGCCATCCCGGCCAAGCCGACGGCGGCCTTCGACCTGATGGCGGTGCTGTCGGGCGCCACCGGCACCCAGGCGGTGCCCGTCCACCGGCCGCCCAGCCTGTTCGAGAGCGATGGGGCGTTCGTTGACGAGGCGCTGCATCAGGCCTTCGACGATGCCGACACCACCATGGACGTGCGCCGCGACCCGGGCGACGACACGTTCCTGTCGCTGGTGCCGCCCAAGGACCTGATCGGCCGCATGAAGGCCCTGCCCCGCACCTACCTGGTCGAGCAGCGGGTGGCCGAGCGGCTGAAGCTCACCGGCAACGAGACCCTGGCCAACGCCCAGCTGGACAAGGCCCGGGAGACCACCGATTCGGGCTGGCCCGACGTGGGCTTCCTCGCACCGCTGCACCCCTTTGGCGACTGGTTGGTCGACAAGGTGTTGGCCACCGTGGGCCGCAACGAGGCGCCGATCATCGTCGCCGACGTGGATGCCCCGGTGTTCTGCGTGCAAGGCATGTACTCCAACGGCCGCGGGCATCCCCAACTGGTCGAGTGGATGGCCGTCACCGAGCATCTCGGCACGCCGGTGATCGCCGACCTGTTCGAGGTGCTCCAGCGGGCCAACGTCGACGCCGACATGGCCAACCCCGGCACACCCATCGACGTCGAGGTGCTCCAAGACCAGCTGGGTGACGTCATCGAGCAGGTGCGCGGCGAGCTCGAGGTGCGACGTGACGCGTACGAGGCGCAGCTGACCGAGCGGCTGGCCGAGCCCCAGGTGCGGTTGGATGCGTGGCAGATGCAGTCCGAAGCGCTGGCGATGGACCTGGTGGAGCACCGGCGCCGGGATCGCCAGAAGGTGATCGCTGCGGTGCGCTCGGACACTGCCCAGCTGATCGAGTCGATGCGCACCCAGGGCGACCCGCTCATCCGGGTGCTGGCCGTCCTGGTGGGCCCGAACCACCGGTAGCCCAAGTCGGGCACCATTTGAAATGGCCGGACGAACGACGGCTGCCCGGTCAGCTCAGGTGAGGAAAGCCTGAAGGGCGACCGTCACTGTGGGGATACCGATGATCATGGCGACCATCCATCGCGTTTGGGTGGCGAGGCGGTCCTGGATGCGACTCTCCATTTGGGACAACTGGGCGGCCAGGAAGTCTCGGGTGACCGGTTCGTCGATGTCTCGGGCTGGGAAGTTGGTCAGCATCTTCGACTGCGTCCTCGTCGGTGATGTCGGTCAGGCCGCTGTAGATCGCTGTGCGGCTGGCGTCAGCCTGAAGCCCTCCGGGCGGCCAACATCGGCATGCCGATTCCCACCAGAACCAGCGCGGTGCCGAGTAGGCCGCCGACGAGTGCCACCGACGACATCGCCCCGGAGGCGTCGACCACCTGCATCCGTCCGGCCGTCGAGCGGGGCGACAGCCGGTCCTCGCATCTCACCGTGGTCGGGGCGCCGGCCGGCGCCTCAAACTCGATCACCCGTGAGACGCCGAAACGGTCGTTAGGCGCCACCGAACCCTCTCCGCCCAGGATGCGTTGGGTCGTTCCGTCGCTCAGGTTGATGTCGCAGCCGATGCGGTCGACCTTGGGGTGGTTCGGCCCGGAGGCCAGCACCCGGTAGGTGGTGTCGGCAGCATGGAACGTGATTGGCGAGCCGGTTTCGGCCTCGCCGACGTTCCTCCAGGGAGCGATGGCGTCCTGGGCCCACGACGCAACCAGCGCGCCCACGAACACCACGACGCCGAGCGACACGAGGGAGGCGGCCAGCCGGGCGCCGGGTTTCACCGACGCGAGCCTATGGGAGAGAAGTTCGAGCGGGACGTTCGCCCGTCGGGCTGTTCGCCAACGGGGCTACTTGATGAACGCCTGAAGGGCGACCGTCAGTGCGGGGACGGCGATGATCATGCCGACCGTCCATCGTGTGAGCGACGTCAACCGCGCATCCATCGACGTGATGATGCGGGCCTCCATCTGGGACATTTCCGTGCGCATCTGGGACACACCGAGGTGTCCCGCAACGGTACCCGCCTCGACGAGTCGCTCACCGGGCTCCTTCGAGCTGGTCAACTTGGGCTACCACGCCGAGTCGGCCGAGCAGCAGCTGCTTGCCGGCGTGTTTCGGCCTAGCCGGGGTACCAAACGTTGTAGCCGCAGTAGCTCGTTCGATACCAGAGCCGGCCGGACCCGCTCACGCCGACCTGCAGGTACCGATCGTCAGCCACCTGATTGACGGTGCCGCCGATGTCCGCAAAATCGTCCTTCACGCCCTTTTCCAGGAAACTCCAGTTACGCGAAATTCCGATTGGCTGGTCATCATCCAGCTTGCGCCAGTCCCCGCCAACCCGGTACCACCGTCGTGCCTCCTTCTCGAAACACCACATCTGGTTGCTTGAAGCCAACCCGCAAAACTCTTGGTTGGGGGCGGCAACGGCCTGGCGGATTTGACCCCCGCCTGTTTGCCAGGAACCATGATCACCAACATATGGGTCATACCACCAGAGTGATTTATTGGCGCTGACCCCCACTACGTAATCATTACCGACGGAAACCTGCGTGAGCTTTCCGCCAAGACTCTTCCAGCCGTGAGCCGGAGAGTGTTCATACCCGTCCCACGCTTTTCCGCAAACTCTGGCCGTATACACGTTATGTCCGGGGCTTAATCCAGCAATGTCTGCGCACGGGGTGCCGAAGTCTTGTCCCGTGGAGACTGATACCACGTTGCCACCCAGGTTGTTCCAGCTCTGCCAGCTGCACCCCACCCCATCGCATGCACCCTTGCGGTACCAGGTCTGGCCGTTGGTCAAGCGTGCGACGAGCAGGACCGTGTCGTACCTCAGGGTAGTGATCTGAACTGCGGTGGCATTTCGGCCAACCGTGGCCCAGCCCCGTGGATTGCATGTCTCCTCGAACGTATCCGTCTTACAAGTCATCGGCTGAACTTGAATGGAGCCGTCTTGAGACAGCGCCGCTGTCATGTACAGGTCGCCGTCAACGTGAGCTACGTCCACGTCTTTCAGGTAGCCGGGCGCAGCGCCAGCGACGCCCGGCACAGTCGCGACGCTGCCCAAGACCATGGATAACGCCAGCAACGCGTGCAGGGTCCGTCGAATCGACGTTCTGCGAAGGTCAGCGCCGCTCCTTGATGGAGGCGTCGAGTCACTTGTCATCGGCTTGCTCCCGATTGGATGTTAAGGACCGCCTACTAGGCAACCTCTCGATGTAAAAACATACTTCAGTAGTTGCTGGCCAGTCCAGCCATTCTGACTACAGGTGTTGCCGCTGACGGCGCAGCGGCAACATCAGCCATGGCGACCATCCATCGCGTCTGTGACGTCAACCGTTGGTCCAGCGTGGCGTTGATGCGAGTTTCCATCTGAGCCATTCGAACGTCGCTCTCAGCAATCCGCGCACTGAGGAAGTCGCGGGTGACGGGCTCGTCGATCTCTCAGGCTGGAAAATTGGCCGACATCTTCGAGCGCTTCCTCTTCGATGATGTCGGTGAGGGCCTTGTCAATCACCGTGCGGCCCGC
Source organism: Candidatus Microthrix parvicella Bio17-1 (assembly GCF_000299415.1). Taxonomy (NCBI): domain Bacteria; kingdom Bacillati; phylum Actinomycetota; class Acidimicrobiia; order Acidimicrobiales; family Microthrixaceae; genus Candidatus Neomicrothrix; species Candidatus Neomicrothrix parvicella. The sequence continues at coordinate 647,479 of NZ_AMPG01000002.1, read as the reverse complement.
GACCTACCACTCGTGCTTGGCCCAGCGGTCGGCCTCGGCGTTGGTGCTCGCAATCGTTGCGTGCTCGCCGTCGATGATGGCCGCCTGGCCGGTGGGCTCGTACAGGTAGCCGTCGACGTCGGCCAGGAAGTCACCGGCGAGGAAAAGTGGGGTGTTGACGGTTGGCTTGGGTGCTGTCTTTCTCATGAGGCTCTGGCCGATTGCGACGCAAGCTGGCCGGAACTCAGGTGAAGTAGGCCTGAAGCACAACTGTCACCGTCGGGGCGGCGACGATCATGGCGACCATCCATCGCGTCTGTGATGTCAACCGTTTGTCCAGCGTGGCGTTGATGCGAGTTTCCATTTGAGCCATTCGAACGTCGATCTCAGCAATCCGCGCGTCGAGGAAGTCTCGGGTGACAGGCTCGTCGACTCCTCGGGCTGGAAAGTTGGTCAGCATCTCTTCGAGGGCTTCCTCTTCGATGATGTCGGTGAGGGCATTGTAGATAGCCGTGCGGCTCTTGTTGGTTAGGGCAATGATGTGCTCCCGCGGTCGGTTCGTCAACGCCTCGCCTGGGGTGGTGTTCAACGTACGGATCGAGGGAGACCTTGGAAATGGGTCGCGGTCCCCGGGTCGCGCTCCCCGCAGGCGGCGCCGCGGCGCCGTGCGGGCGAACCCTGCGGGGGAGTGGGCGAGGGTGACGTTTCCGTCGATCACCAACCGGGGTGAGTTCTTCTCCAACCACTATCTGGACGCGGTCATCGGCGGCGACCTCGGTGATCTGCGTAAGGCGTGGGACGAGGCGGAGGGCAAGGGCGAGCCGTCGGCGCGGTCCACGCTGAAGGGTGCGGCCAGCCGGTTCTTCAAAACCAGGGCGACGGCCAGCGAGGCCACCGGTGACCGGGCACCGGCTGCGATCGAGCACCTCAACGATGTGGTGCTCCAAGCACTGGGCTTCCAACCCAACCGCCAAAACCTCGATCTTGTGCGCAACACCACCGACCGCCTGACGATCCGGACCGCAGCGAAGGCCGAGACCGGCACGGGACGGTGGCTCGTCGCAATCGATGCTGGCTTGGCCGAGGCTCGCTGTCGACCAGAGCTTCCAAGGCAAGAGGCTCGGCAAGCGGCTGTTTCAGGACGCCCTCTGGAGATCGGTACGTGTCGCCAAAGATGTTGGCTTACGGGCATTGCTCGTTCACGCCCGAGATGAAGAAGCGGTGGCGTTTTACACAGCGCTGACTCCGTCCTTCCGACCGTCACCGAGCGACGCCCTCCACCTCTACCTGCCAATTCGAGCGCTCCTCGAGTTCCAGGGGTCCTCATGAGTGACGGTTTCTGAACCCACTCGTCCGCATGGTCTATGCCACGGTGGCAGCGCCGTCCCGCACGTGAAGCTACGCCCAGACCCGGTCACCCTCGCGTTTGATGACGCGGGCCGAGCGTCAGCTCATTGCGGGATCCGGGGTATGGGTGGTTGGCCTGGGCGCTGACTTTCTCATGAGGATCTGGCCGGTCGCTGAGCAGGCTGGGCCGGGTCTCAGGTGAAGTAGGCCTGCAGAGCGACCGTCACGGTTGGGGCAGCGACGATCATGGCGACCATCCATCGCGTTTGGGTGGCAAGGCGATCATGGAGGCGACTCTCCATCTGGGTCATCTCACCCCGGAGATCGGACATCTGAGCAGCCAAGAAGTCTCGGGTGACGGGTTCGTCGATTTCTCGGGCTGGGAAGTTGGTCAGCATCTCTTCGAGCGCTTCCTCTTCGATGATGTCGCTGAGGGCAGTGTAGATAGCCGTGCGGCTCTTGTTGGTTAAGGCCATGATGTGCTCCCGCAGTCGGCCGGTCAACGCCCCGCCGGACGTTCTGTCCAACGTACGGAATGACGGTGAACCCGGAAATGGGTCGCGGTCCCCGTGTGCTCCGGGTGCGACGCGGCGCCGCCATCGAGCCAGGAAAGGCGGGGCTGAACCGCACGCGACAGAATGGCCCCATGCCCGTTCCCGCCCCGGACATGTTGTGGTTGGTTGCTGTGTTGGGTGAGCGCTGGACGGGCGCCGAGCCGGGAAGCACCCGAGGGTGACGTTTCCGTCGATCACCAATCGGGGTGAGTTCTTCTCCAACCACTATCTGGACGCGGTCATCGGCGGCGACCTTGGTGACCTGCGCAAGGCGTGGGATGAGGCGGAGGGCAAGGGCGAGCCGTCGGCGCGCACCACGCTAAAGGGTGCGGCCAGCCGGTTCTTCAAGACCCGGGCGACCGCCAGCGAGGCGACCGGCGACCGGGCACCGGCGGCGATCGAGCACCTCAACGATGTGGTCCTCCATGCTCTGGGCTTCGAACCCAACCGCAACGACCTCGGGCTCACGCGCAACACCACCGACCGGCTCACCATCCGGACCGCAGCAACGGCAGAGACCGGCACCGGCCTGTGGCTTGTCGCTCTCGACGCGGGCCTGGCCGATTCGGCCGACGACCTGTTCGACGATGGCCCACCCAACGAGGGCCCCGCCGGTTACGACCGGCCCGCAGCCGGACGCCTCCTCGAAGCAGGCCAACGCCACGGCGACAAGAAGCAGATCGTCAGCGCCGCCGACGCGGTCGGCGAGCTGTTCGCCGTCGACGAACCGCCCCGGTTCGTGCTGGTGCTGGGCGGGCGAATCGTGTTGTTGGCCGAGCGGGCCAAGTGGGCCGAGGGCCGCTACCTGGCGGTCGACCTCGACGCCGCCCTCGAACGCAACGACGCCAAAGCCAGGGGCGAGCTGGAAACGATCGCCGCCCTGTTCTCCGCCGACGCGCTCCTGCCCGGCGGCACCGATGGCGATGGCGCCCAGAGCGCGCTCGACGAGCTGGTCGACAAGTCCCACAAGCACGCCGTTGGGGTGTCCAAGGCGCTGCGCGAGGGCATCCGCGACAGCATCGAGATCCTCGCCAACGAGGTCATCGCCCAACGGATCGCCACCGGCCGGGCCGTCTACAACCAGCAATCGGGTATCGACGCCAACGAGCTGACCAGCCAGTGCCTGCGCTACCTCTACCGGCTGTTGGTGTTGCTCTACGCCGAGTCCCGCCCCGAGCTGGGCATCGTGCCCGCCAACGACGAGGCCTACACCGAGGGCTACAGCCTCGACCGGCTGCGCGAGCTGTGCCAGGTGGACCTCGACACCGAGGCGTCCCGCAACGGCACCCACCTCGACGAGTCGCTCACCGGGCTTTTCGAGCTGGTGAACAAGGGCTACCACGCCGAAACCGCCGAGCAGCAGCTGTTTGCCAGCGAGCGGTCCCTCGACGAGGCCAACGCCCAGCCCACCAACGAGTTCTACCTCCAGTTCCCCGGGTTGGATGCCCTGCTCTTCGACACCCGCTCCACCCGCTACCTCGACGAGGTGAAGCTGCGCAACGAGGCGCTCCAGCAGGTGCTGGCCAAGCTGATGTTGGCCACCGCCAAGTTGAAGGGCGACTCGGCCGGCTACATCTCCTATGCGCAGCTGGGCATCAACCAGCTGGGTGCGGTGTACGAGGGGCTCATGGCCTACACCGGGTTCTTCGCCACCGGCGACCTGTTCGAGGTGGCCAAGGGCGGCGACCCGTCCGGTGGCACGTGGATGCTTCCGGTAGAAGATGCCGACGAGTACCCCGATGACGTGTTCGTCATGGCCGAGAACCCCACCACCGGCCGCAACGAGCGGGTGCGCCACAACAAGGGCAGCTTCGTGTTCCGGCTGTCCGGACGCGACCGGCAGCGTTCCGCCAGCTACTACACGCCCGAGGTGCTCACCCGCTGCGTGGTGCATCACGCCCTGGCCGAGCTGTTGGGTCTGGACGACTACGCACCCGAGGGCGGCAGCGCCAACATCGGCGAGGCCACCGAGCTGCTCGACCTCACCATCTGCGAACCGGCGCTGGGTTCCGGGGCGTTCCTCAACGAGGCGATCAACCAGCTGTCCGCCGAGTACCTGAAGCGCCGCCAAGCCGAGCTGGGCGAAACGCTCGACCCTGACCGGTATCTGCGCGAACTCCAGAAGGTGAAAGCCCACTTCGCGCTGCACCAGAGCTACGGGGTGGACCTCAACGCCACCGCCGTCGAGCTGGCCGAGGTCAGCCTGTGGCTCAACGCCATGCACCCCGGCCTGAAGGCGCCGTGGCTGGGCCTTCAGCTGCGGTCGGGCAACAGCCTGATCGGCGCCAGGCGTGCCACCTGGAAAGTGGGCCAGCTGAAGCACCGCCCGTGGGCCGAAACCCGCAAGGGCCACGTGCAGCCACCCACCGATCGCCCCCTTACCGACCGGCTGGCAACCGAGGGCGACACCGCCGAGGTGCACCACTTCCTGCTGCCCGGCCACGGCTGGGGTGCGGTCGCCGACCGCAAGGAGGCCAAAGAGCTACGCCCCGACGAGGCCAAGGCGCTCAAGGCCTGGCGCTACACCATCCTCAAGGCACCGACCGTGGCGCACGAAAAGCGCCTGGCATCGCTGGCCGGCGGAGTGGAGACCCTGTGGGAGCAGGCCGCCGAACGGCTCCGTCTCATCCAGGAGGGGCTCCGCCGCCCCATCGACGTCTACGGCGCCACCATCGCCGACCGACCCGCTCGAATCACCAGAGCCCAAGCAGTCCAGGCCCTCGAAGATCCCGACTCGGCGCTGGGTCGGCTGCGCACACTGATGGACGCCTGGATCGGCCTGTGGTTCTGGCCCCTCGACAACAACGCCAAGCCACCCACCTGGGACCAATGGCTGCGCGTCGCCGAAGACCTCGTCAGGCCAGACGAGCGCCACGGCCAAACCGGCCAGCTCGACATCTTCGATGACCTCCCCCAGCTCCTCGCCGCCGAAGCCGATCGATTGGAAGGTCAGATCCCCGTCGCCGAGTTGAGGGAGCGCAACCCCTGGCTGGCCGTTGCCTGCGACGCTGCCAGGAGAGAGGGAGCCTGGCACTGGGACCTCGAGTTCGCTCCTGCCTTCGCCAAGGGCGGCTTCGACCTCCAGGTCGGAAACCCGCCGTGGGTCCGTCCGCGATGGTTGGATGACGTCGTCCTTGCCGAGTTTGATCCTTGGTGGGGTATCACAGGGAAGGCGCCCAACAATGTGCTCCGCAATCGTCGAGTGGAAACTCTCGCTGACCCCACGGCGCAACATGCGTACTTGGAGGAGGTAGCCCTCGCAACCGGCGGGCTCGAGCTGATGAGATCACCGGTGGAGCGACCCTCGGTGGCGGGCATTCAGACCAACCTATACATGGTTTTCATGGACACAACGTGGCGCCACTCGACACCAGACGGGATTGTTGGGCTACTGCACCCAGAGGGTCATTTCGTCGATCCGGCCGGGGGCGCTCTGCGGAGGCAGACCTATGGTCGCCTTCGGAGACACTGGCAGTTTCTCAATGAGTTGATGCTCTTCGAAGACATTGGCGACACGGTCTCCTATGGGATCCACACATACGGCTGCGCCAAAAGCGTGACATTTGTCCAGCAATCCTCGTTATTCCACCCTGACACCGCTGATCAAAGCTTGGGTCACAGCGAAGGTGGGATGGTCCCGGGGATCCAATACCCGACTGGAGGTTGGGACCTACGCCCCCACAAATCGCGAGTCGTGACCGTTGATCCAAACGTCCTCGCCGATTGGGCGCTGCTGTTCGACGAGCCGGGAACCCCGACCGCCGAGGCGCGGCTGCTCCGCCCTGTCACGACGGCCGACCTTGAGGCCCTGTCGGTGCTCGCCCGGCAATCGAAACGCCTCGCCGACCGGGATTATCACTGGACTGCCGGCTGGCACGAGAAGGGCGCGAAGAACGAGGGGACAATTCAGTGGCGGACCGAGATCCCGGAAAACTGGGGCGATGTGATCCTTCAAGGTCCCCACTTCACGGTCGCTACCCCCTTCGCAAAGCAACCCAACGAGAATTGCAGAAGCAAAGGTGACTACACCGAATGGGATCTTGAGAACCTTCCCGAGCGCGTGATCCCACGTACCAACTACCAGCGAGCGTGCGATCCGACCACCTACGAAGCCGAGCAGGCTCACTGGGATGGACAACCTGCTGTCGGCAACTGGCGAGTTGCTTGGCGTCGCATGACCCAGCCTGGACTGGAACGGTCGCTTCAGGCAGCCCTGCTTCCACCAGGCCCGACGCACGTCCACACTGTTCATACGTTGGCCATGTCGACCGTGGCTCGGACGGCAACGATGGCTGGGTTCTGGGCGTCTCTGCCGTTCGACTACCTGGTCAAGGTGTCCGGCAAAGCGGATATCCAAGATGAGCTTGTCTCCAGATTCCCAGCGCCGCTCGACTCTCCGTTGGCTAGTGCGCTCCGGCTACGGACGCTTCGCCTCAACTGCCTGACTACCGACTATGCCCCGCTCTGGGAACTGCTTTACGAACCGGCATGGCAAGAAGATCGCTGGACCGACCCAGCCCTCACCCGGTCGGCGCTTGGCGACATCGGGCCTAAGTGGACCATGGGCACCCCACTTCGCCGGGACCAGGACCGCTGGCAGGCGCTCGTCGAGATCGACGCCCTGGCCGCACTCATGCTCGGGATGACCGCTGACCAGCTTTGCGCCATGTACCGCACCCAGTTCGCGGTGCTCCGGAAGTACGAGTACAAGATGGTCTTCGACGCCGAGGGCCGAAAGATCTGTGGCTACCACCAGAGCGCCGGATTCCGTCAGAATCAGCTCCAAGACCAGGCCAAGTCCGGCGACTTCCCGAAGGAGTGGAAGAGTATCTGGAACCTCTACGAACAGTACGAGGCCGACCCCACCTCAGTCGACTGGCAAGGCCACTTCTCCCCACCTTTCGCGCCAGCCAACCGCGAAGCTGCCATGACCCGCGCCTACCTGACTATTTCAGGTTCCGACCGAGCGGCGCGAAGTGAACCAGCAAGTGACACGTCCAATGACCATCGGAGTCAAAGAGCATGAAGCCTTGTAGAACCTGTACGGCCGTCGGCTTAGCGGTTCCACCGGTTGGAATCTGTAACCGGTGTAGTCAGCCGAGCTGCGCTGATCACCTCTACACCGAGGAGTTCCGGTCTGGCCCGAGGTACATCGGAGCGCCTGTCACCGTGACTACCCACCGCGTTCCCCCAGCATTGTTGATGCTGGACTCGCGCCTGACGGACCTCATCAAGCAGGGGGTCGGCGTGCCCGGATTCGATCCACAGTGGATTCAAGAACTCGGCGGAGGGACGGCTGCGCGCGTCCGGGAGCTTGGCTATGACGTTCCCAGTTCGATGCAGAAACTCTGGGACCGAGACTCTGGACTTGTGTGTGCGTCGTGCCGCTACGAAGGCTCCATCAAATTCTTGCACGATGCTGCAGTCCAATACCAGGGCCACCTTGGCGCACTTCGCGCCGCTAGTGAGACGGCGGCTTCACCTGGCGGGGCGGTGTTGGGTTTCCTGCAAGCTGAAGAGGCGTACACGAATCTTGGAAAATGGTACTCCAGGGTCGATGTTGCGGATCTGAATCGGTATTGGGATTTCGCATTTTCAAAGATCCCCAAGGAAGCCTTCAGCCTTGTGGAGTTGGCATCCGGATCGTGGAACAAACGGGACCGCTTCAAGGTCACGGGGCGTCAGAGATGCGCTGCCTTTGTCCGTGTGATTCCAGGTGCGGAGTATTCTGGACCCACTATTCATGTATCGGCTGTGACGGACACGGGGCAGGTGATGTGGAGTGATCCACGCGGTTTCGATGAGTCCGAAGCGAAAGGTATCGAGTCTGGAAAGTTCCCGCTTGCATGGCCAACCCGCCCGGAGGTGCGAGGTGGTGATAGTCGACTCTCCAATGCCAATAGATTCCTAGTGCCGACCGGGGGCAGCGTACGACTGATCCGCAAGCGAAGAGTTCGAAAGGCGTACCGCAGCCTCAGCCTCTACGTCGATAGCGTCGATTTCGTCAGGGCGGTTCCCTTCTATCCAGCAAAAATGGATGATGGAAGAGGCCAAAGTGGAAACCTTCTCGTAGGCCTAGCTCAGTCGGCGATTGCGAAGGGACTCTTGACAACAGCCGACCTAAGGATGCCGTCCGAGTGAATGTCGAAGTCGCTGCCCCTGTGCACGCTGCCATCTCCGCAGCGGTTGTTCTCACTGCTGCCGAGCGCACCCCGGAGCGGTGGGCGTTCAGGGGGATGGTGAGAACGCCCACGCGCAAGGACTGCCTGACGTCCGAAGGCGCGCCGTTGTGGCGATACGCCATTCGCGCCAGCTCTGACCTCACCCAATCACCACTTAGCGGCGGCGGGCCGAAGTGGACGATGGACACCCCACTTCGCCGGGACCATGAATGTTGGCAGGCGCTAGTCGAGATTGACGCCCTGGCAGCGCTCATGCTCGGACTGCCCGCCGAGCAGCTCTGCGCCATGTACCGCACACATTTCGCCGTGTTGAGGAAGTACGAGTACAAGATGGTCTTCGATGCCGAAGGTCGGAAGATCTGCGGCTACCACCAGAGCGCCGGGTACCGGCAAAGCCTTCTACAAGACCAAGCCAAGGCCGGCGACCTCCCGAAGGAGTGGAAGAACATCTGGAAACTCAATGAGCAGAACGAGGCCGACCCCACCTCAGTCGACTGGCAAGGCCACTTCACCCCACCCTTCACCAAAGCCAACCGCGAATCTTCCATGAAAGGGGCGGCCTTAGCGCTTGGCGTGGACCCCACGTCTGATCTCTATCCGCCCAGTTCGCTTGACATTCACCTAAAAGGTCGATGTCTGCTAAACGAATGACGGGACCACCGGGCAATCTGACCGGATCAGTTGGGTCAGACTCGGAGGAGACGTGCACCTGAGGGGCGCGCTGGGGCGGGAGGCCGCCGAATCAACCGAAACAACACCTGGGTCCATTCAGGATCATGAAACACCGTGACTTGCCCTGCAAAGAAGGTCTGAGTACACTTCAATCGGCGGAGACCGGCGGGTCAACATTCCCATGGACCAAGCAGCCACCACCACCACCACCACCACCACCACCACCACCCGAGCAAGCGTCGAAGCCACTAGGCAAGACGTCGCCGACGCAGTCTCGCTGGCGCTTCTGCTGCGGCCAGGCGACTTTCTAACGCGTGTTCAGGACGGAGTGCAGCTAGGGGAGCCCAATCTCCATCGCTCATACCGATTCAGCGGGATCTTCCCCTTGGAGGGCGACGTTCTCGAAGAAATTGCGATCGTGCAGAAGTTTCGGATTGCTCCTCACGCCTCCGATATTCAGGGAACGTCGGATGGAGAGAGCGCCTCCTCTGATGCAGACACCAGTGAGGAGAGCGGTAGCGAGATCGATCTTCGGGTTTCAGCCGGGGCCGATGATGGTTCCTGGCCTGTCGAGAGCTTCCTGTTCCCCTTGACTTTTACCAAGCCGTCAGCCCTCGCTGACAATCTCAAGTGTAAGTCCACCTATGCCCCGATGGTGTTGGCTTCTTATGCCATGATGACCGAGTACAAGCGAAGAATGAAGGTGATGGCGGGCCTCGCAGAACCTGGTCCAATTCGAGAAGATCTGATCAAAATGTCGGATTTTTTTGACGAAACCCACGTAGTGTTAGGAATCTGCCACGGTAGGTTGGGTAGTGTGTTTGATATAACTCTATCGTTTGAGTCGATCGCTGAACAAACGGCCATGGACTACCACTCTCGATCTGCCTTCGCTGGAGTTGTGAGGGATGAGATCTTTCATCTTCTCCCTTTCAGTTGTGAAATAGATCTCACGCAGCTGGCTCGGTCTACAGACTACACATTGGAACTGTCGGCTCCGCCTGGGCACTACGTGAGCGAGCCGTTGGTTGTGTTGGATGCAAAGAGTGATCTGGCGATGGCTTATAGTAAAAGCCTGGGAGATTCGGAAGAGTTGGCGATGCAGGGTGAGGTGGGGCTAGGTCGCGCTTTGAAGCTGGCGGCGGGTGTTATTAGGCGTGGCTATTCGACATCTCGGTCCAGGACGATCGCGCTATTTCATGGTAAACTCGGAAAGGATGAGGCACGCCATGTGAACGTCCCGCTGACCAAGATCTGCAAAGGCGCGGTGTTGGGACCGGTCTTGAATGGTCGTAGAAAGGTGTTTTATCCGGCGAGCAACAACGGCGCAGAGCATGATTCCATTGACGCCCTTCGGATCAATTTCAGCGAGATACCTCCAGGAAGTCACCTGAGGGCCTGGATTTCGCTGTCTGTTACTGCCTTGCTCCTCCTAGGGCTTCTGCCCCTTGTAGACAACGTGATCAGTTCGGGTTCCGGATCCCTAGAGGTCCTCGCCGCACTGTTGCTCGCTGCGCCGAGCGTCGTGGCGCTTGTCGGAGAGAATATTTCGATGTCGTATAAGACGTATGGTTCGCTTTCGAGCAGGCTTGCCATTGTCGGAAGCGCCCTCATCGGAATTACCGCGTCGTTCTCACTTCTTGTGGCGTCAGCGAATAATGGCAAGGTCCCCCCTTTGCCTTTCGCAGGCAACATTCAGCGACCATTTGGCAACAGCAATCTTCAGTATATTTGGATCTGGTTGCTGGTGGGGTCTTGCCTCATGCTGGTTATTAACTGGCTGGCCTGGATGTCATTGAATCGCCAGCACTCCAGAGCGACGGGTCACCCGCGCGTGGTGACTCGACTGAAATCTCTATTACCGAAACGGAAGGGCAAGGCTGAGAAAATGAATGCGAAGCAACCCGCGAATTCGAATAGCGGAATTTCAGGGAGGGCCGCCTGATGGCCAGCGGACTGATTTCCTTCCTTACCAGACTTAACCTTCGTTTGGCGGCGAAGGAGAGACGGGCTGCCATCGATTTGTTGCGGTCGGAGCCATACGTTATTTGTTCAGGACTCGAAGTGAGGCCTCCAAGAACTCACAGTCGACGCCAGCGAGCGGCCGTAGTCCAGTCGAGCAATTCCACGTCGCGCGACTTCGTGGGCGCAGGCAAGGCCGGGGCATAGCTGCTACGGCCCCGGGCCAGCGCAGCTAACGATCTCGGGCCTTGAATGGCGGTCCCGAAGTCGCGCGACGTGGACTGATCGCTGCCATCGTTCAGTGCCAGAATGATGTCGATGCGTTCCGTCGTTGACTTCAAGGGAATTCTCGACCTGCCATCGATAGGGGCTGTCCGCGACCAATGATCCCTTCGCTGGTTGTCACGGAGATTCGCCAGTCGTTGGTTGAGTACTTGGCGACGACATTTGCGCTGAGCGATGACGACACCCGAGACGCGCTGTCGGACTTCCTGACCGAAGCGGGGGAAGGGATCTTCCGAGGGCCGTACCTGCGGGTGCGCTCACCATTTCAGCAAGCGGGCTCCGACTGGCAGCCACCGCTGGAGTGGCTGCCCCACGACTTCACTCCCTACGCACACCAGGCAGCCTCGTTCGCTCGGCTGACCAGCGGCAACGGGCACGACCCGGAGCCGACGCTGGTCACCACGGGCACCGGTTCGGGCAAGACCGAGTGCTTCCTCTACCCGATGTTGGATCACTGCGCCCGGATGCGGGACGAGGGTCAGAAGGGCATCAAGGCGCTGGTCCTTTACCCGATGAACGCGCTGGCATCGGACCAGGCGGGGCGTATCGCCGAGACGATCGCGAGCGAGACTCGGCTAGCCGGGCTGACGGCTGGGCTCTACGTCGGTGAGGCCGGACGACACTCGTCGATGGGGCCTGATCACCTGATCGACAAACGGGAGGCGATCCGGGCCGATCCGCCCGACATCTTGTTGACCAATTACAAAATGCTTGACTTCTTGCTGCTTCGGGGCGAGGACCGGCCGCTGTGGGCGGCGAACGCCGCCGAGATGCTTCGGTACGTGGTGCTTGATGAGTTCCACACCTACGACGGCGCGCAGGGGACCGACGTGGCGATGCTGCTGCGACGTTTGGGCGCCACGTTGGGCATGGCCGAGCCTGGCCGTCCGCTGGGTGGCGCCACCCCGGTGGCGACCTCGGCGACGTTGGGTACGGGCGAGACCGCTAGCACGGAGCTGGCTGAGTTCGCCAGCAAGGTGTTCGGCGTTGAGTTTCCACCGGAGTCGGTGATCGGCGAGACCCGCCAGACCGTGGACGAGGCGTGCAAGCCGGTGGACTTCAGGTTGCCGATCCCTGATGCCGCCGAGGTTGCGTTGTTGCGGGACCTGGACGACGTTGCCGTTGCGTTCTGCGTCGACCCGGATGGTGACCAGACGTCGCCGCTATTCGGCCTTGATGCGGATGATGTCGACGCGGCCGACACCCGGGTGTTGCTGGGCGACAAGCTGTTGGCGCACCCGCTGACCCGTGCTGTGTTGGTAGCCGTCGGAGAGCGACCTCGTTCGTGGCCGTCGGCGGTGAAGGAGATCTTGGAGCGGGCACCCCAGTGGGGGCGGACCTACCAGGTGGATCCCGAATCGGTAGAACGTGCGCTCGCCCAATACCTGTGGCTGCTGTCCGAGGCGCGGCGCCGCGGCGCCGCCGGACCGGTGCCGCTGTTTGGGGTGGAGATTCAGCTGTGGATCCGCGAGATGTCGCGACTGCTGCGGACCGTGGACATGGAGCCGTCGTTTCGGTGGCGGGACTCCGCCGCGCTGGTGACCGAGGACGGGCCGGTACACGGCGATGCGCTGGAGTTGCCGTCGACCTACTGCCGCCGGTGCGGCATGTCGGGGTGGATGGCGATTGCTTCGGAGACCAGCGATGCGTTGGGGGTGAACCCCAACCACATCTACCGCAGCTCGATGCAGCGCTCGCCGCTGGTACGCACGATGCTGCTGGGCAACGCCGCCGACGAGTTGGTGCGCTGGTTCTCGCCGTCCGACCGGACGCTGGCCGACGATCCGTCCGAGGGTTCGCTTCCGGTGTTGGTGACCGACGGCGAGGACGCCGCACGACAGAGCCGATGCCCGGGGTGTGGGGAGCGCGACGGCATCCGCTTTCTGGGTCTGGCGGTGGCCAGCCTGGCGTCGGTGTCGATTAACGCACTGTTTGGCTCGAACCACCTGAAGGGTCACGAGCAGAAGCTGCTGGCCTTCACGGACTCGGTGCAGGACGCCTCGCACCGGGCGTCGTTCTTTGGTGGGCGCACCCACCGCTTCAACCTGCGGGCGCTGATGAGCCAGGCGTTGGCCGACGCCGGTGAGCTGTCGGTGGCCGACCTGGGCACGGCGCTGATCGACAGCGCAACCAACCCGCGCGATCTGTTCTCGCTGGTGCCGCCCGACCTGTTGCGCCATCCGGTGGTGCGAACCGTGTGGACCGACACCCCGTCGCCCCGGGCACGCGACCTGCTGGCCGCCCGGCTGGGCTTTGAGGCCGACCTGGAGTTTGGGCTGCGCGCGCGGGTCGGCCGCACGTTGGAGCTGTCCCGGGCGGCGTCGGCCCGGGTGGCGGTGGCCGACCTGGACCACTGGGCCGGGGTGGTGGGCGAGGAGCTGCAACGCGTCGTTGGCTCGTCGGCCGACGCGTTGGCGGTGGTGACCTACGTTCGAGGGCTGGTGGAGCGCCTGCGGCTGCGCGGAGGGTTGATGAACTCGCTGCTGGAGCCGTTTGTGGACGACGGCGGCTCGCAGTGGTTCATTTGGGGAGGGCGCCCTGACGGGCTGCCGCCGTTTACGCCCGACCGGGGGCGGCCGGCGTTCTTCACGACGAAGCCCAAGGGCGACCTCGACTCGCTGCAAGCGCTGTCGACCAACCCGACCTGGGTGGTCGACTGGGCGATGCGTTCGCTTGGGGTCACGGCGCAGGTGGGACGCGACCTCAACATGTTCACCATGGCGCTGCTGGCCGCCGAAACCGAGGCCGTGGTGGCCCGGAAGGTGTCGGGGCACACCGTGTACGGCATCGACCGGCGCTCGGTGCTGGTGAGCGACGTGGTGGACGAAGAGTCGCTGGACCTAGACGTCGACTCGGACGTTGCGCTGACCCCCAATGCGGTCCGCTGTGCAATGTGTGGGCATCTGCACGTGGCGCCGCCCGAGCTGTTGGACGAGTGGGTGGGCACGCCGTGCCTGCGGTATCGGTGCGGGGGATCGTTCGAGCGGGCCATTCCCCGGCCGGTGAACTACTACCGCGACCTGTATCGCAACGGTCGGGTGACCCGGGTGGTCACCGGCGAACACACCGGCCTGCTGAAGCGGGCGCCCCGGGAAGACCTGGAGGCGGCGTTCAAGGCGGGCACCGCACCCGACGCCCCCAACGTGCTGACCGCCACGCCCACCCTGGAGATGGGCATCGACATCGGCGACCTCAGCTCGGTGATGCTCACCTCGGTGCCCCGCACCCCGGCGAGCTACATCCAACGGGTGGGGCGCTCGGGCCGCTCCAGCGGCAATTCGCTGGTGACCACCTTCGTCCCCACCGACACCCACGGCCTCTACTACCTGGCCGACCCCGAGGCGATGCTGGCCGGGGACGTGCGGCCACCCAACTGCTACCTGGACGCCACCGAGATCCTGCGACGCCAATACATCGCCTACTTGGTGGACCGCACCGCCGACGGCGCCATCGAAGCGCCGCTGTTGCCCCGCCGCATCAGCAAGCTGATGAAGAAGGCCCTGGATACGGGCTCGTTTTTGCGGGCCGTGATCGACGCGTCGGTGAACGACGCGTCGCACGTCGACGCGTTTCTGGATCTGTTCGGCGAGTCGCTGTCTGAGCGCAGTCGGGACTCGTTGCGGGAGTTTGCCTCCGCCGGGATCGAAGCCCAGGTGAAGGAGGCGGTGGACACCTGGACCGAACACCAGGACGACCTGTCGAAACGGATCAAGCGCCTGACCGCCGCCGCCGACCGGCTGGAGGGCCAGGCAGGCCGCACCGAGGACGACGAACAGAAGCTGTCCGACCTGTACGGCCAACGCTCGGCCGTGAGGTTGCTGCTGAACGAGCACCGCGACGAATACTCGCTGTCGGGCCTCGAACGTCTGCGGCTGCTGCCCAACTTCATGCTGCTGGACGACACGATCACCCTCGACGCGTCCATGTGGAGCCGCGACGAATCGGGCGACTTCCACACCGAGGTGGTGGAGTATCAGCGGGGAGGGCGGCGGGGCATCATCGAGCTGGCGCCCGGCAACAGCTTCTACGCCGCCGGGCATCGCCACGTGATCGACGCGCTGGAGATCGGCACCGCCGACGCACCGGCCTATGAGACCTGGCGGCTGTGCCCGGACTGCGGGTACGGCGCCATCGACGAAGGCTCGGCGCCCGCCGAATGTGTGCGGTGCCGCAGCAAGGCCATCGCCGACACCGGCGCCAAGCACCAGATGCTGCGGCTGAAGCGCAGCTACGCCTCCGGTTCGGAGGAAGGTGCTCGGGTGTACGACGAGAGCGACCAACGGCGACGCGAGCGCTACAACGACGTGCTGTGCGTGGACGTCGACCCCCAGCGCATCGAAGGGGCGTGGACGCTGGCCGACAAGGCGTTTGGCGCCGAGTTTGCCGGGGGCACCCACTTCCGCACGATCAACCTGGGGTTCGCCGAACACAGCGGCGAGAAGCGCAGCATTGCGGGCAACGCTCATCACGTCACCGGGTTCACCGTGTGTGCGTTCTGCGGGGCGGTGCGCGACGTGCGGCAACGGACGCCCGACACCGCCTTTGAGCGGCTGCACCAGGGCTGGTGCACGGTGCGATCCGGCAAGAACACCGAGCAGTGGCAACAGGTGGTGCTCTACCACGAGCTCAACACCGAGTCGGTGCGCATGCTGTTGCCCGTCTCGATGTTTGAGGTGGGGGAGCGGCTGGCCTCGTTTAAGGGTGCGCTGCTGCTGGGGCTGCGGGCCGACTTCGGTGGCGACCCAAGCCACCTGGAGGTGGCGCTGACCGATGCGCCCAACGCGGCCGGGCAGGGGCGGCGCCGGTATCTGATGCTGTTCGACTCGGTTCCCGGCGGCACCGGCTACCTGGCCCGGCTGGCCGAGCCGGACCGGGTGCGCACGATCCTCGAGCACGCCCGCGAGGTGATCGCTCATTGCCCGTGCAGCATCGAGGGTCGCCAGGCGTGTCACCGCTGCCTGCTGGGCGTGGTGGACCGAAACGAATACGACCTGGCCCGCGACCTGGCGTTGGAGGTGCTCGACGACCTGCTGGGTGCGTGGGAACCCCGGTCGGTGGCCAGCGTGGCCGAGATCGAGATCGGCAAGGTGGAGGAGTCCGAGCTGGAGCGGCGCTTCAAGGCGGCGCTGCAGTCGTGGACGACCAACGTCGACGACGAGAACATCTCGATCACCGACGTGCCGGGCACCGGCAGGTATCGGGCGTTCGAGCTGCGCCTCGACGTCGGCGGGCTGCGCACCCGCTACCGCATCGAGGAGCAGGAGGGGCTGAGCACCAGCCCCAGCGTGTTGCCCGACTTTCTGATTACCCGGATGGACGACCGGGGCCAGAAGATCGCCGTGTTCCTGGACGGGTTCCAGTTTCACGCCTCCACCGACCTGAACAACATTGCCGCCGATGCGGCCAAACGGCGAGGGCTACGCAACGAGGGCCACCTGGTGTGGAATCTCACCTGGGACGACGTGGACGCGTTCCACAAGTCGGCACTGGTGTCGCCCCCAACCGAGGCGGCCGCCCGCGTGATCGTGGGCGGCGAGGCCCGCCGCAATGGCCAGAAGCTGCAGCACGGCCGGGGCGGGCTCTATGAGATCGACGCGCTGAACCAGAACCCGATGGCGCTGTTGCTGGACTTCCTTGCCCGTCCCAACACGGCCGAGTGGAGTCAGTTGGCCCGGTCGGCAGTCGGCGGTCTGGTCGCCGCTTCTGGCAAACAGCGCGGGGACTTGGACGTCGCAGATGGCGAGGCGTTCCTGCGGCGCGCCGCTGCGGGGCTGACCCCGGTGTGGCCCAGTGGCGACGTGGAGCGTGTTGCCTATGCGGCTCGACATGAGACCACCAACGGGCTGGGCATGACGATCCTGTTCGACGCCCGGGCTGGTCGGGAGCACGACGAGCGATGGACCGTGGTGTCGGCGTTGCCCGATACCGATCGCGACCTGACCGACCCCAATCATCGGGGTCGATGGCGAGATTGGGCCCAGTGGGCCAACGTCATCCAGTTCATCAGTGGTCCCGGCCGCCACGGCATCGTGTCGGCCACCTCCGACGCCGACGACCTGCCGCTTGAAGACCACTGGCTGGTGGCGCTTGCCCACGCCGACGACGAGTCGATGGCCGACGAGGTTGATTCCGCTCTGGCGCCAGTTGCCCTGACGGATGACGGCGCCGCGGCGCCGGGCATTTCCGACGAGATGGTCGAGGAGCTCGACCTGTTGGAAGATGATGGCGTGAAGGATCTGGTCGAAGCAGCGCTGGCGCTTGGGGCCCCCGACTTTGTGGCGGGGGAGGAGCTGGGCGGCATTCCGGTGGAGGCCGCGTGGTCGGCCGCCAAGATGGGCGTGTTGGGCGCCGACGGCGAGGATCCGGGGACTGCTGGCTGGGACCTGCGCCCGGCCGACGGCTGGACGCCCGAGTCGCTGCTCGCTGCTCTGGAAGGAACGAACTGATGTCCCGCCTCGCTGTCTCGACTGACTTCCTCAGAGACTTCGATCGCCTTGAGAGTCGAATGAAGCGCAAGCTCGAGGAGATCGTGCACAAGTTCGCGCAGCTCACGCCCGAGGAACTGCGGCGTGACAAGGGCTTGAACCTGGAGCCCTACAAGGGCTCGGCCGACCCGAAAGCTCGCACGGTCCGCTTCGACCGAAACCACCGAGGCATCGTGATGGACATCGGTGACGGCGAGACCTTCGTGTTGACCCGCGTCCTCCCCCACGAAGCGGCCGAGCGATGGATGGCGAACAACACGTTCAAGGTGAATGCGGCCACGGGGGCTCCCGAGCTCATCGACCTCGGTGCCATCACCTCCAAGGCGAATCAGATCACTGACACCTCGTCTGGGGGTGAGGCAAAGCGGCTGTTCGCCGACCGACGAGAGCGGGACTTCACCAACCTTGGCGTCGAGGCTGAGCTGGTTCCGGCACTCATGATGCTCACTTCGCAGGATCAGCTCTCGGGGCTCATCGGGCACTTCCCCGAGGGCCAAGCCGAAGCGATCATTGCCCTCAGCGGCGACGACACCGTCGATGACATCTACAAGGCCCTGGCCGGCGCCATCCACGGTGAGGTGGACACCGACGACATCGTGGCGGCGCTGGAGACACCGGCCTCGATGGCCCGCTTCTACGTGGTGGAGGGCCAGGACGAGCTTCAGAAGATGCTGTCCCAGCCGCTGGCGATGTGGCGGGTGTTCCTGCACCCGTCCCAGCGGCACTTGGCGTACCGGGAGAGCTACAGCGGCCCAGCACGCGTCACCGGCGGCGCCGGGACCGGCAAGACGGTGGTGGCGATGCACCGCGCCAAGGCGCTGGCCGACCGCCTCGACCGCCCGGTGGGCAAGCCCATCCTGTTCACGACATTCTCGCGCAACCTTGCCCAGGCCATCGAGGCCGACCTGCGCTCGCTGGGTGGCTCGGACCTGCTGGATGTGGTGGACGTGCTCAACGTCGACCAGCTGGCCTATCGGGTGGTGCAGGAAGCGGAGGGCAAGGCCCCGAGCGTCGCCGACGGCAAGTACTGCCGGAAGCTGGCCGAGCAAGTCGTGCTCGATCGTGGCATCGTCGATGAGTTCTCCGGCGAGTTCCTGATCAACGAGTGGGAGCAGGTGGTGTTGGCCAACGACTGCCGCAGCCGAGCCGACTACTTCGTCGTCAGCCGGACCGGGCGGGGGATACCCCTGAGTCGCCGCAAGCGCGCCGAGGTGTGGAAGGCGATCGAGGACTTCGAGCGGGCGCTGAACGAGGCCGGTGCCCGGACACACCCACAGCTGGCGGCGGCCGCCGCCGGTTACCTGGCGCTGCGAGACATCAAGCCCTACCAGCACGTGGTGGTGGACGAGGCGCAGGACCTGCACGAGACGCAGTGGCGTCTGCTGCGGGCGTTGGTGGCCGAAGGGCCCGACGACCTGTTCATCGTGGGGGACAGCCACCAGCGCATTTACGACCGGCGCTCGTCGTTGTCGAAGGTGGGCATCAAGGTGGTGGGTCGGTCATCCAAGTTGAAGCTGAACTATCGCACCACCCACGAGATCATGTCGTGGAGCCTGGCGATGCTGGGCGAGGCCGACACGTCTGCCGATCAGCCCGGCCCGGGGTTCGACGATCTCGACGGCGGCAGCGACACCCACACCTTTGCTGGCTACCACAGCCTGCGGTCGGGGCCCGAGCCCGAGCTGGGCGGCTTCACCACTGCCGCCGAGCACGACGAGGCCGTTGTTGCCCGGGTGCGGGCGTGGATCGACGAGGGGATCGACCCGATCGAGATCGGTATCGCCGCCCGAACCGGAAAATCGCTCGACCGGGTCAGTGCTGCGCTCACCGGGCAGGGCGTGACCGTCTGTCGGCTGCCGCAGAAGGACCTACCCAACCAGGAGGGCGTGCGGTTGGGCACGATGCACCGCATGAAGGGCTTGGAGTATCAGCGGGTGATCGTGGTTGACGCCGACGACGCGAGGGTGCCGCTGGCCTGGTCGATGACCGACCGTGACTCCGACCCGGTGCAGCACGCCGTGGATCTGGAGATGGAGAAGTGCCTGCTGTACGTGGCGGCCACCCGAGCCCGTGATGGCCTCTACATCACCTGGACCGGAACCCCGAGCCGCTTCCTCGGCCCGTAGCAGGTCAGCCTTCCCAGTCGTTCTTGACTGATCTCCTGCCGGCGAGGCTGGCTCGTGCGGTGGTTCAAGTCAGCACGCAGCCGTTACTCGTCAACGGTGACGCCATCGCATTCTTCTGCGGTATCTATTGTGGTCCACTCGCCAGTCTCGCTGTGATCTAGGGGAATATACACCTGGCACCCAGCCATGAAAAACGTCCAGCCAACCGGCTCTTTACCGTTCATGTCATTCACCATTTCTTGAGCTGCTGCCTGGTCGTGCTCGTCCGCGGTCTCGACAGGATTGTAGTTGCCTTGGGCGGCGCAATATAGATATTCGTTGCCCTCAAACAGTGTTTCGTCGTTGGTGAGCCAACACACTGGGCCACCACCGAAGAAGTGCTCCGTCCTGCTGGCTATACCTTCGTCAACTTCGTATACCAAGCCGCAACATTCGACCGACACTTGGGGCCCACCCTCCCTTCCAGGGTTGTTCGGAGGTAGATCTACGTTGAGTGGTGTATCACCTTTATCCCAATCAATCGATACTCGAGCTTTCCCTGGAGGCGAACTTGAAATGTCAAGCGACCAGGAGTGGACTCCAGTCGGTGGCCACATGGGCGCCGAATAGGTCCAGCCTTCCTCGTCGGTGAATCCGACCGACACACCCGGCAAATCGGAACGCCCGGTGGCTTCAGGGGGATCGGATACGTCGGTCGCTTCTTCTGGCAGATCAGGACCTGTCGAACTTGTCGGCTCTGGAAGCGAGGTGGCGGTCGCTGTCGTTGGGGGCACTGTGGGACCGCCTGCACGCACGTCGCGAGTTGTTGTT
This sequence comes from Candidatus Microthrix parvicella Bio17-1, assembly GCF_000299415.1. Lineage (NCBI taxonomy): Bacteria > Bacillati > Actinomycetota > Acidimicrobiia > Acidimicrobiales > Microthrixaceae > Candidatus Neomicrothrix > Candidatus Neomicrothrix parvicella. The sequence continues at coordinate 627,077 of NZ_AMPG01000002.1, read as the reverse complement.
GGCCCCCCATCGGACTCGGAGCCAAGCTCGACTCCTCCACCACATCCAACGGCAAGTGTGCAAGTCAAAATCAGTCTTGCCACCCACCGGCCCGTAGTGGGGTTTGGCCTCCATCGAGTCGTATTTCCCCTGCTGCAACGCGACGGCTGGTTTGACTGGCTGTCAATTGGCTGCGTCATGTTTGTTCAAACCCCCAATGCGGCGTGACAAAATGCTGATGGTAATGCCCGCTGGCATGGACAGGGAAAAGGCCGACGTTAATGTGCCCCGAACGTGGTGGTCGACGAGGCGCGGGGTCTGCACGGAACCACCCACGAGATCATGGCGCGGAGCCTGGCGATGCTGGGCACCCACGATGGAGTCACGGCCGACGACCTCGACGGCGGCAAGGATGAGCACACCTTCGCCGGCTATCACAGCCAGCGGTCGGGTCACGAGCGGGTGCTGGCCGGGTTCACCAGCCGCAAGCAGAAGCTCGATAAGCAGGTCGATCGGGTGCGCGGCTGGATCGACGAGGGGGTCGACCCGATGGTGATCGGGTTGCGGTCCGCACCAACAGACAGGTCGAAGCCGCCAAGGAGGCGCTGGACGCGGCCGGGCTGACCACCTGCCCGTTGCCCCAAAGAGATCTGCCCAACCAGCCGGGCGTGCGGCTGGGGACGATGCACCGCATGAAGGGCCTGGAGTACGAACGGGTGGCGATCAGCGACGCCGACGACGACAGCGTCCCGGCGGCGTGGGCGATGACCGATCGCGATGCCGACCCGGTGCAGCACGTCTCCGACCTGGAGCTGGAGAAGTACTTGTTGTACGTGGCGGCCACCCGCGCCCGCGCCGGGCTCTACATCACCTGGTCGGGCACCCCCAGCCGTTCCTCGGCTGAGCATTTCGAAGGGCATTGCCGAATGACCGCTCTCGGGTTACATTTAGTTTCATGGCAGAAGTAAAGAAGCGGCGCAAGGGAACCACCCGGGTGAGCTCCCAGCGGCAGGTGACGATCCCTACCGAGGCCTTTCGCTCTGCGGGCTTCGTCGTAGGTGAGCGACTCACGGCTCGATCCGATGGTCCCGGTCGGGTGACGTTCGAACGGGCCGACGATGTGCTGGCGCAGTTTGCCGGGGCGCTGACCGGTGTCTATGAGCCCGACGAACTCGACAAACTGCGTGACGAATGGGACTGACGCTCCTGGACGCCGGAGTCGTCATCGGTTACCTCAATTCTGCGGATGCCCGCCATGGACCTGCAACCGAGGCGCTTGGGGATGCCATCGCCGCGAATCAGTCGTTGGCCATGCCTGCCTCGGTACTCGCCGAGGTCCTGGTTGGTCCATCGAGAAGCGGCATCGCGGCGGTTGAGGTGGTGCGCACCATGATCGCCACGCTGCCGATCGCTGTGGTTCCACTCGGCGACGAGATTGCGGTGGCTGCTGCTGGTTTACGAGCGCGCCACCCTTCCCTCAAGCTGCCCGACGCGTTGGTGATCGCCACCGCGGAGGAGGAGGAGGGCGCTGACAAGCTCCTGACGACTGATCGACGCTGGCCGTCCGCCCGTCATCTCGGTATCTCAACGAAACTTCAGGTGATGTAGGCCAAGCCGGGACGCCCGGTATGGACGGGTAGGACCCACAGTGGCAGTACGTGGCGGCCACCCGGGCACGCGACGGGCTCTACATCACCTGGTCGGACACACCGAGCCGTTTCCTCGCCTGACGTTGACCAGAGGGCGTCAACATGTACGATTCGTACATGTTTGAAGTGGCAGTGAGCGAGGCACGAAACCGCTTGGCCGAAGTCATTGAAGAATCGACGCGGTCGGGTGAGCCGGTGTCGGTCACCAGACGGGGCCGCCGTGTGGCGGTCATCATCGATCCGGATTCCTACGATGAGCTCGTCGACGCGGCCGAGGATGCGCTCGACCGCCACGAACTTGAGTTGGCTCGGGCCGAGAACGACTTCATTCCGTGGGCGGAAGTCAAAGCCGACCTTGGGTTGGAGTGAGCACGTACGACGTCCAGGTTTCTCGCTGGGCCGCAAAGGCCATCGGGCGGCTTCCCCGCAAGGAGCAGCGTCGGGTGCAGGCGGCGATTGAGCTCCTTGCCGGTGAGCCCCGACCGCCGGGGTGCGTCGCGATGTCCGGGGAGGCGTCGGTCTACCGGGTGCGGGTTGGAAGCTACCGAATCGTCTATGAAGTCGTCGACAGGCGGCTGGTGGTGCTGGTCGTGCGCGTTGGACACCGTCGCGACGTCTACCGGCCGCGTTGAAGTCGAAGCCGACGACTGGTCCCCGCGCATCGTCTCGACACGGCGACGCCGGTCAGTGCCCTAAGCGGTCGATCGCCCCTTCGAGGCGGGCGACGGCGGCGTCGAGAAGCGCCTGACCTCTCGTTCATCGCTGACGATCGCTGCGTTTTCGAATGCGGCGCCCAAGGTTGTGGTGTTCACAACCCGCCGAGGGTATCGCCCGATGCCGCTCCCGGCCCTGGCCATCTTCTCCGCCGAGCATCCCGGCCGACGCCTTCCGATCTGTGAGGTTTGAGGTGGGAGACAACCTCAACAAGCTGCGTGACGGGTGGGACTGACCCGCCTCGGTTTAAAGGCCGCACGAAGGCGGCATGCACCAACGGCGGCTCAGGCGTCGAGTGCCGAGGCCACGTCGGTCAACGCGAAGTCGCTGCCGACGTAGAGCAAGGACTCGTTGCTGGATGTGGCCAGTGCATACGAAAAGCAATCCCCAAAGTTCAGGGCAGCAGGGTGACGACCCTTGCCGAACCTGCGCCAACCATCAAGAGCCATGCGAGCGAGGTCGGGGGTCACGCCCTCGATGCCGATGTCGAAGGTCCTGATGATCTGCTCGACAAGGAGGCCCCCCTCGGCCCCGCACGAGCCTCCGCCACCACCATCAGTTCGACGTAGGTGGTAGCGGGAATTTTCGGTTTTACCTCGGAAGCCAGGAGCTCATCGATCTGTTCCGCGTGCGTTTCGCCCAGGAGCAGTGCAATGACGGCGGACGTATCCACGACCATCAGGTTGGAAGACCGTCGTCGTCGTATCCGAGGATCTCGTCTTCCGTTCGAGCATCGAGCGTTGCCAACCGTTGGAACCGGTGTGCGAGGTCGAGCGCACTTCTGCGTGGCTGACGCACCCGGCGTTCACGATCGAGGCGCGCAGCGATGGCTTTGGTGACCGCCTCGGCAATCGATCCGCCCGTGAGGTCGGCGAGTTCCCGTGCCTGCTGATCTGCCTCGTCGAACTTGATGCTCAACGCCATAATGGAATTTTATATGGACTCCGACCTTTCCGCCATGGAGCACCGAGTCTGCTGCTCGGCGACGACGAATCAGGAGTATGGAACCGATGGTACGACTTCGCGATCCCCAGAGCAGACGACCTTTTCGATGAACACCTCGCATCGCTGACTGAAGGAGAAGATTCCTGATGGCCAAAAATTTCAACAACCTCGTTCAGCCCATCCTTGATGACCCTGTTCGCGCCGCTCGCGTTGAGTAGTTCGTCGACGAGGCACTCCAGGACGTCATCGTGTATCAGTTCTCGGAACTTCGGCGGGAGCTGGGAATCGATCAGGCGGAACTCGCAGAACGGCTCGGGATGACTCAGGCGGGCATTTCCAAACTGGAGCGTTCGTCCGATCCAAAGTTGTCCACTCTTCGAAAGCTCATCGAGGGGCTCGGGGGCACATTGACACTTCATGCCGAGATTGCCGGCAGGACCATCCGCTTGGCACACGGCTCAGCAGCCTGATGTCCGCGCCTTGTTCCTACTCTCCGGTCGGTAGCGCGCACACTGAGTGAGCGGCTTGCCGAGCCTGAGACGCTCCCAGCAATTGACTTCGTCAATGCGTAGCTCCACGCAGCACCGTCCTCACCCGACGACTGGTTGCCCGGCCGCAACGACGAATCGTTCATCCGGAGGAGCCTGTGCCGGCTGAAGATCTCAAGGACCGGCGTGCAAGGGACGATGGTGAGGGACAAGCGCCCACTTCGTCGGCCGCCACGGCGGTCATGGGTAGCCTTCCCTGAACTGGACGCAAACGCCCCAAATGCAGAGGGATGGCCGCATGGACAACGAGATCGAACTGCTCAGCGATGGGGAGGGACTGGCGGTCATCGGCGATGCGGCCGCTGTTGAACAGTTCCTGGCCTCTGAGGGACTGACCCCGACCGAGCGTAAGCAGCCCCGAGCTGGAGCGTTGCTCATGAAACTAGCGACAGCCGCGCAGGCGGGCGCCGCGGTCGGGTCGGTGGCGGCTAACTCGGGGCGCTGGGTGAAGCTGACCAAGGAGTCGGCGGACGCTGTGAACAAATACGGGCTGATGGCGAGCAAGACCCCAGGTGTCAGTCACGCGATGATCGGCCAACCGGGAAATGTGCAGTCGTGGATCCAGATTACGAAAGTCGGGTCTCTGGCCAACCCAGCAATGCTTCCGGTCGCTGCTGCGACCATGTCGCAATTCGCCATGCAACAGCAAATGGACGAGATACACGACTACCTCGTCATGATTGACGAGAAGCTCAACGAGGTGCTGCGGGCTCAGATGAACCAGGTCTTAGCGCAGATGGACGGGGTGGACCTGGCAGTCAAGGAGGCCATGAGCGTGCGGGAGGCCGTCGGTCGTGTCTCTGAAGTTACGTGGTCAAAGGTGCAAAGTTCGGCTCAGTCGATTCATGAAACGCAGGGATACGCTATCCGCCAGTTGGCAGATCTCGCGGACAAGATCGAGGGGAAGTCCCGGGTCGACGAGATAGTCAAAGTGGCTAGGCAGGCGGAGGCAGACGTGCCGAAGTGGCTCTCGGTCTTGGCGCGTTGCTTCCAACTGCATGATGCGATTGCGGTGCTCGAACTCGACCGTGTGCTGGACGCTGCACCGGACGAGCTCGACCGGCATCGCATCGGTCTGCAGGCTGCCCGAGGGGATCGTGTGAACCTCTTCGTGGAGAGCGCCGAACGGCTGCTTGTTCGCATGGAGGCTGCAGCCAACACGGCCAACTCGAAGGTGTTGCTTAACCCGATCCAGTCGCCGGCCGTCATCAAGGCGAGCAACAGCGTTGTCGAAGGCGTCGGCGAATTCCACGGGTTGCTTGAGGTCGAGGCGTCCCTCCAATCGGCCGAGGCCAGACAGTGGAAGCACGCTGCCTCCGAGACCTGGGACACGACCTTTGAGCGAGGGGCTGCTGGCATCGGCACGGTGAAGACCTTCGGCGGGGACACCTTCAGCCATGCCAAGTCGGCAACGGGCAAGCTCTCCGGGAAGCTCTCTGGCCGGAAGCTGCGCAGGCGCGGAAGCGGTGACCAGGAAGAAGATGGGGCCTGACCCCAGCTACTTTGGCTGTACGAAGGAGGCGACTCTCTATGGCGAAGAACTTCGATGAACTCGCACAACCCATCATCGATGACCCAGTGCGTGCAGTCCGTGTCGAGCGGTTCGTCATCGAGGCCCTTGAGCAGGTCGTCACCCTTGAGGGCTCGGAGCAGGACGAGGCGGCAGAGGACTTGGTAGATCAACGCGAACTCGAGCTGGCCCGAGCCGAGAACGAGTTCCTCGCCTGGGAGGAAGTCAAAGCTGACCTCGGCCTGGCCTGAAGCTCCCACCCCGTCCAGAGTGACGGGCTCGCCGGTTAGAGCTACTTCCCAGCGTAGGTGGTGAACTCTGAGAGCGGGCGGGTGGCGTAGTCGTCAGCTTCTGCTTCGATCGCTGCGATGGTGGCGTGTCTGCCGTCGAGGATGTCGGGCTCGCCGGTGGGCTTGTAGAGGTAGCCGTCAGCATCGGCCAGGTAATCGCCGTATGGGTACAGCGGGGTGTCGGGCGTCGGCCTCGGCGCATTCTTCCGGGTCGGTTCGGTCGTGGTGGTGCTCATAGGAAATCGGCCTGTGTGCTCGGCCTCAGCTTCATAGAGTGGATAACTCGGTGTTCAGTATCGGACGGTACGTAGACAATTTCCAGTAGCTGTCCGGTCTGGGTCGCTCCGATGACGAGCACCCGCTCGTCGGGGCGCTCGGGTGGCTCGGCGTCGAGCGGCCAAATTCTAATCGGATGGCTGAGCGCGTGGAGCGTGTCGTCCGCCCTGATGCCGTGGTGAAGAGTGGAGCTCTCCAACCTGTAGGTGCCCATGCAGGCATCGTGAACAGAAGCGCAGTTTTGTCGACGGGTAGCGCACCCCGGTATGGGGTCCCAGCCATCGTCGACTCGGAGTGGTACGCCGCACTGGTTGACGCGGCCGATGAGGCGTTGGACCGTTGCGTACTGAAAGTGCCTCGATCCGAGGAGGGCTTCATCCGGTGCGTGGTCGTGCACGTTCTCTACACGTGAGGTGTAGCTTAGGTGTATGGCTCGAACTCGAACCAACATCGAAATTGACGACACCTACGTTCGGGTGATCATGGACCGCTTCTCCGTGCATACCAAGACTGAGGCGGTGGACCTGGCGCTCCGCCATCTTGCCGGTCAGCCGATGTCCCGTGAGGAAGCGCTGGCGATGAGGGGCGCCCAGGCCCTCGATGCGCCGCCAGCCGATGCGGTCCGGCCGACGCAGCGTGATCCTCGCTGACACGTCGGCATGGGTCGAGTTTGATAGAGCCACGGGTGGTGAGGTCGACCGCCGACTGACCGAGATCATCACCACCAGCGAGCCCCTCGGCGTTACTCAGCCGGTGATCATGGAGCTGACTGCTCGCGCGCGAAATGACGAACGCGAGCAGGACATCCGGCGGCTCTTGGGGCGCTTTGATCTGCTCAACTTCGATGCCGTCATCGACTTCGATGCCGCCGCCCGTATCTACCGGACGTGTCGACGAGCCGGAGTTACTCCACGAGGGATGGTCGACTGCACGATTGCCGCCATCGCTCTGCGATATGGGGCCACCTTGCTGGCCCAGGATGGTGACCTCACCCGCGTTGCCGCCGTGATGGGAATCCCGTTGGACGCGGCCTCTACCCGGGGTTGAGCAGCTCTCAAGCCTTGGGGTCAGCAGGGTGTTGGTCCGCCCCAGCCGGGTCATGATGTTCGGGTGACCGCTCGGCTGCTGACCCCGTCCAAGATCACCGCATGGCTGAGCTGCGAGCACGCGCTGACCTTGCAGCATCGGCTGGAGGCAGGGTCGCTGGCACCGGTTGCTCAGCCCTTCGGCTCGTTCGCCCGGCTGCTGGCCAACAAGGGATTGGAGCACGAGGCTGCGTGCCTGGCTGCCTATCGGGCGCAGGGTTTGTCGGTGCTTGAGATCGCACCCCGGCAACCAACCGAAAGCTTCGCCGACTGGGTGGAGCGCATCGGCGATCCGTTTGCCGAGGGCCACGACGTGATCTACCAACTGCCCTTCGCACACGACGGGGTGCGCGGCGTGGCCGACTTTGTGATGCGGGTGGTCGACGAGGAGGCCGGGCAGGTGAGCTACGAGCCGGTCGACGCCAAGCTGGCTCGCTCGGAAGCGAAACCCGGTCACGTGTTGCAGCTGTGCTTCTACGCCGAGGCGATCGAGGCGCTTACCGGCACGCTGCCTGCACAGATGCACCTGTGGCTGGGGTCGGGCGAGTTCGAGACGATCCGGACGAACGACGTGATGCCGTACTGGCGCCACCTGCGATCCGGCTCCAACTCGCTGATGAGCGAAGCTGAGACCACGCCGATTCCTTGTGATCACTGCGAGATCTGCGACTTCGCTTCAGTGTGCGAGGACCGCTGGCGGGCGGAGGATGCGGTGCACCTGGTGGCCGGCGTGCGGACCGTCGACCTGGCGCCGTTGGAAGCGGCCGGCATCGAGACGGTGGAGGCCCTGGCCGAAGTTTCCCCTGGTTCGGAGCTGGAGGGCGTCGATCCGGATCGACTGTTGCGGATGGCCAGCCAGGCCGAGCTGCAACGGGCGGCTCGAACTGGGCCGGGGGAGGCGCCGCCCCCGTTTCGGTTGATCGAGCCGCCGGACGGCCTACCCGGGTCGCTGGGTTACGAACAACTGCCTGAGCCCGACGACGGCGACGTGTTTCTCGACTTCGAGGGCCACCCGTTCTGGCGACCCTCGGGCGGACTGTTCTTCCTGTTTGGCTGGCTTTGCCGCGACGATGCGGGAGACGGAGCCGGGGGCGCCTGGACCTACCACGCCCGCTGGGCCCACGACCTGGACGAGGAAGGTGAGCAGGTTGGCGAGCTGATCGAGTACCTGGCCGAGCGACGGAGGCGGCGGCCGGGCATGCACGTGTACCACTACAACCACACCGAGCGGTCCACCCTGGAACGCCTCGCCCGTCAGCACGGGGTAGGTGAGCTGCTGCTGGACGAACTGGTGGGCACCGGTGCGTTCGTCGACCTGCTGGCCGTCATCCGCGACGGCATGCAGGTGGGCGTTGAGTCGTACGGGCTGAAACACCTTGAGGTGCTGGCGGGCTACCAGCGGGGCGAGGACATCGGGCAGGGCGCTGGGGCCGTGGTGGCCTACGAGGAGTTCATGGCCGATGGTGACCAGGCCTCGCTCGACCGGATCGCCGACTACAACGCCGACGATGTGCGGGCGACCCGGGCGCTGGGGGACTGGCTGGTGGAGCAGCGAGATGACGCTCACGACTGGCGAGACGCCGAGCTGACCCCGGACGAGCTGCCTGAGGAGCTCGAGGCCCGGGTGGCGGCGCTGAAGGCGTTCGGCCCGGACACCGATGAGCACCTGCTCGCCGACGTACTCGGCTATTGGCAGCGGGAGTGGAGCGCTCACAAGGTGCAGCGGATGTCTCGCCTGACCGGTTCGGTAAACTCGGTGCTTGAGGATCCGCTCGTGATCGGGTCGATGGTCTGGGAGGCCGAGATCCCAAGGGTTCACAAAGGGCATGGTGGGGCCATTGACCCGGCCATGCGGTTTTCGTTTCCCGACCAGGAGATCCATCCGTCGATCAATTCACGAGGTCGCTTCATGTTCGAGGCGCCCGACGGGCAGACCGGCTACGCCGGCGTGGACTCGCTTGGCAGCGGCGTCATCGACCTGGCATGGAATGAGCGCTGCCAGGAACTGGGCGTGCTGCCGGAAGCGATCGTGTTCAACGACTGGGTGGCGCGCAAGCCAAAACCGGAAGCGCTTGACGACTTCGCCGCCCGGCTGATCGGCCCGGACACGGCCGGAGCGCCCAACCCGGTGTCGTTGGCGCTGCTGCGGAGGGAGCTGCCCCGGTTCGTGGACGGCGAGGGCCCCGCCGATGGGACGTTCACCGGGGACCTCGACGAGATGCGCCGCTGGGCGCCGCATCTGGACAACAGCTACGTGGCGGTCCAGGGGCCGCCGGGCACCGGCAAGACCTACAGCGGTGCGCATCTGATCGCGGAGCTGATCCGCTCGGGGCAGCGGGTTGGCGTCACGGCGTTCTCTCACAGCGCTATCGACAACCTCCTGAGCGCCGTGGTGGCAGTGTGCCGGGAGCACGGCGACCCGGAGCTGCTGAGAGCCGTTCGACGCGGGCCCGAGCCACGATCTGGGGGTCTGACGGGCGTGACGTACTCGGGCGGCAACAAGGCGTGTGCCAACGCCAAGTACAACCTGGTGGCCGGAACCACCTGGCTGTTCGCCGGGAAGGATCTACGCAACGCACCGGTGGACACGCTGATCGTCGACGAGGCCGGCCAGCTGTCGCTTGCCGACGCGCTGGCTGCATCCGGTTCGGCCACCAACCTGATCCTGCTGGGCGATCCCTTGCAGCTGCCGCAGGTGGCTCAGGCCTCCCACCCCGGCGGCAGCGGGGCGAGCGTGCTGGAGCACGTCCTGGGTGACGAGGCGACCATGCCCGCCGAGCGGGGCGTGTTTCTGGACATGACCCGTCGCATGCATCCGGACGTGTGCCGGTTCATCTCCGAGCGGGTCTACGACGGCCGGTTGGTGAGCCACGAGACCTGCGCGCAGCAGACGACGGAGTTCGGCACCGGGCTGCGATGGTTGCCGGTGCGTCACGACGGCTGCTCCACCGAATCGGTCGAGGAGGCCGAGGTCGTCGCCCGCGAGGTCGACCGGATGCTGGGAACGGTCTGGACGAATCAGCATGGCGAAACCCGGCCGTTGGAGGCTGCGGACATCATGGTGGTGGCCCCCTACAACGACCAGGTCAACCTCATCGGTCGGACGCTCTTCGATCGTGGACTTGGAGACGTCCCCGTGGGAACCGTCGACAGGTTTCAGGGCCAGGAGGCGGCGGTGGTTTTCTACACGATGACCGCGTCGAGCGCCGCTGCTGCGCCTCGAGGTGTGGGCTTTCTGTTCTCGCAGAACCGGCTGAACGTGGCGATCAGCAGGGCTCGTTGCCTGGCCTTCCTCGTCAGCACGCCGAACCTGTTCAACGTCAAGGCAGGAAGCGTGTCGACCATGCGTCTGGTGGCCAACCTCTGCGCGTTTCGTGTCGAGGCCAACGTTGCAATCAGTCCAGCTGGAGTGCGAGCAGCAGGGCGTGATCAATCGCCGTCTGTTCGTCATGGCTGACCCGTCCGATCAGGGCTCCCAACCGCTCCGGCGCCACCGCAGCGGTTTGTTCGATCAATACATCGATCCCCCGGCTGTTCATGCCCCCGGGCTCCGGGAGTGGAGCGCAGCCGGTGGATGTCACCACGCACGGAGGTCGTCCATGTCGACTCGGACATGGTGGCTCTCTGCCAGATCGTCTTCATCCTGCGACAACGCCAACGACTCGTCCACGGGTCGCGATGCCCGATGACAGGCCGGTCGGATCCTCTTACGGTGAGGCAACACTCAACGAAGGGAGAGCGGACATGGCCTTCATGGGCATGAACCCGGCACAGATGAGGACGTTCGAGACGAGCCTCGATGCCGAAGCGAAGCGGGTGCGAGCGGTGATCTCGGACCTGGACGGTCGCGTGGCCAAGGTGGACTGGCGCGGGCCGGACGCCAACAAGTTCAAGTCGTCGACCTGGCCCTCGGCCCGCAGCCAGCTGCAGAAGCTGGTGTCGGGATACGAGCAGCTGCGGGAGATGGCCAAGACCCAGCGGGTGCAACAGGAGCGCACGTCGGCCGGCTGACGCGGCGTCGCGTCGACCGAGAACCGGTCGAACTGCGGTGAGATCCGACCAACCCGACAAGCAGCATCACAACAGCCAGCAACACGACAGTCAACCAACACGACAGGCAACCAACACGACAGGAGCAAGAACATGGCGGACAGCGAACTGGGTGGGGACCCGGTACAGATGAACGACCTGGCCGGTTACCTGGCCAAGAAGGCGGCCGAGATCGACGGCAACGTCAACGATCTTCGGGCAAAGAGCCGAGCGGTGATGTGGGTCGGCAAGGACGCCGACACCTATCGCAGCGCCCAGATCGACGGGCAACTGCGCAAGTCATCGGAGGCGGCCACGGCCAGCCTGCGCTCGGGCGAGAAGATGCTCACCGAGCAGGCCCGTGGACAGGAGCAGGCCTCGGCCAGCTAGCACTCGAAGGTTGAACCCCGGTGTAGCGGGCTGGGTTTGGCTACTCGCCCGGGGTGATGACGATGACGACGTCACCGTTGGACACCGAGGCGCCGGCCTCCACCTTGACCTCGGCCACGGTGCCGTCGACACCGGCGGCGATGTTGTTTTCCATCTTCATCGCCTCGAGCACGCACACGGTGTCGGTTGCGGCGACCTCCTGGCCGACCTCCACCAGCACCTTGACGATGGTGCCCTGCATGGGCACTGCCACGGCTCCCGTCCCGGCCGCTGCTGCGCCGCCGCCCCCTCCGGAGCGGCGCGGACGCGGTCGGGGCGCGGCCCCGCCACCGCCGGATGCGGCCAACTCCGACTCGGGAATGAACATCTTGACGGCGAAACGCTTGCCGTTGACCTCCACCTCAACGCTTCGCTCCACCTTGGGCTCGGCGTCGTCGGTCTCAGCGCCGGGCGCCGGGGCGCCACCGGTGACTCCGGTGAGGTCGAGCACTTCCTCCACCCACTTGGTGGAGTGCTCCAGAGCGGCAAAGTCGGGGTGGCGGAGGATGGCCAGGTCGGCCGGGATCGTGGTGGCCACGCCCTCGATTGTGGTCTCCTCCAACGCCCGGATCATGCGGGCGATCGCCCGGTCGCGGTTGCGGCCCCACACGCAGAGCTTGCCGGTGAGGTTGTCGTAGTACTGGCTGACCTCGTCGCCGGTCTCGTAGCCGCCATCCCAGCGCACCCCAATGCCGGACGCGACGTCCAGCTTGGTGAGCGTGCCGGGACTCGGCAGGAAGGCACCCTCGGCCGGATCCTCGGCGTTGATGCGGCACTCGATGGCGTGGCCGCTGACGGTCACGTCGTCCTGGGTGAACGGCAGTTCCTCGCCGGAAGCGACCCGAATCTGCAGCTCCACCAGGTCGACCCCGGTGATCAGCTCGGTTACCGGGTGCTCCACCTGGAGACGGGTGTTCATCTCCAGATAGAAGAACTCGCCGTCCTGATAGAGAAACTCGACGGTTCCGGCGTTGGTGTAGTTGCAGCCCCTGGCCACCGCCACGGCCGCCTCGCCCATGGCGGCGATGACGCTGTCGGGGATGCCCGCTGCCGGCGCCTCCTCGATCAGCTTCTGGTGGCGGCGCTGGGCCGAGCAGTCCCGGGTGGCCAGGTACACGTGGTTGCCGTGCTGGTCGGAGATCGTTTGCACCTCGACGTGGCGCGGCTTGGTGAGGTAGCGCTCCATGTAGGCCTCGTCGCGGCCGAAGTAGGCCAGGGCCTCGCGCTGAGCCGACTCGAGCGCAGCCGCCGCCTCATCGGCCGACTTGACCACCTTCATGCCGCGCCCGCCACCGCCGTACGCCGCCTTGATAGCGATCGGGTAGCCGAACTCCTCGCCGAATGCGGTGACGTCGTCGGGGCCGGTGATCAGCTCGGTGGTGCCGGGGACGCCGTGGACGCCCTCCTTCTCGGCGGCGTGGCGGGCCGAGATCTTGTCGCCCATCACTTCGATCGCCTCAGGCGGCGGGCCGATGAAGGCCACGCCCGCCTCGGTGATGCGGCGGGCGAAGTCGGCGTTCTCGGAGAAGAAGCCGTAGCCGGGATGCACCGCCTCGGCGCCCGACTGCTCGATCACGTCGATCAGTTTGTCCGCGTTGATGTAGCTCTCGGCCGCGGTCTGCCCACCGAGGGCATAGGCCTCGTCGGCCAGGCGCACATGCAGTGCGTCCCGGTCCAACTCGGAGTAGACGGCGACTGAGGTAATGCCGAGTTCGCGGCAGGCTCGGATGACCCGCACTGCGATCTCGCCACGGTTGGCGATCAAGACCTTGGAAAACACGTGGCCTATCGTTGCCGGGTGCCCGGGTGTTGTGCCACTTTGTCGAGAAATGAGTCTGGGTGAGCGGCCCGGATGTTCCTGATCCGGCCGGATTTGGTGGGATCCGCTGGGTGGAGCGATGCGACTCCACCAACACCCTGGTGCGGGCGATGGTGGCCGACCTGCCCGCCACTGCGGCCCCCCGTGTGGTGGCGATTGCAGACGAACAGACCGCAGGCCGGGGACGTCTGGACCGTCGCTGGGAGGCACGGCCCGGCTCGGCGCTGATGCTGAGCGTGGCCCACGAGGCGCCTGGCCGGCCTGAACTGTTGAGCGCCCTTCCACTGGCAATGGGGCTGGCCGCGCTGGAAGCCATCGGCGAGGTGACGGGTGTGGAACCACGGCTGAAGTGGCCCAACGACGTGGTGGTAGATGCGCCCGGGCAGCGGTGGCTGAAGTTGGGCGGCATCCTGGGGGAGTCCTTCGACGATCCGCGAGGACCCGCCGCCGCCGCCAGCTCCGTCACCACCAGCTCCGTCACCACCAGCTCCGGCACCACCGGGCGGGTGGCGGTGCTGGGTATCGGCATCAACACCGGCTGGGAGTCGCCCCGCAGTGACCTGCCGGAGGCCACCTCGCTGAACCTGCTGATCGGCCGGACCGTCGACCGCCGAGCGCTCGCCCACGAGCTGCTCGTCCGATACCAGCGTTGGTGGCGGCGCCTGCTGGTGGGCGATGGCGCCGCATTCCAGGCTGCCCTTCACGAACGGTCGGCCACCTTGGGGCAACGGGTGCGCGTGGAGCTGCCCACCTCGGTGCTGGTCGGAACGGCCACGTCGATCACCGCAGGCGGCGCCCTGGTGGTGAACGACGACCAGGGCGTCCGCAACGAGGTGACCGTGGGCGATGTGGTGCATCTGCGCGCGGCTGAGGGTGGCTGACCGGGCAACCGGTAGCCGGACTGCACCCGAGGTCGTTGACGACCCGGACACTCAGGGCCCTGGCGGCGCTTGCGGGTCGGGGGTGGCCGCACGGAGTTGGGTCAGGTAGGCGTCGAGGAGTTGCCACACGGGGCCGTTGCGGCCGGGCTTGGGCCGTTGGTCCACCGAGTCCACCGGGATGACGCCCCGCACCGACGACGTGAGGATCAGCTCGTCGGCGTGGGTGGCGTCGTGGGGTGTCAGACGCTCGGCCTCCGCCACCAACCCGGCATCCAACAGCAGCTGCCTGGTGATGCCGGGCAGGCACCCGGTACTGAGGCTGGGCGTTTCCACCCGGCCGCCGGTGACGACGATGACGTTGGTGCTGGTGCCCTCGCAGAGGAGGTGATCCGAGGTGGGGTGGAGGGACTCGTTGGCCCCGTGGCGCCGGGCCCGGGCGAGCACCCCGCGGGTGTCGGCCGCACCGGCGATCGTCTTGTGACCCGCGCCGAAACGCCTGGAATCCCGTGGATGGACGCCGTTGGCCACCGACAAGGCCGGCGTTGGGACGCCGGGGTCCAGCTCGCTCAACGTGACGAACACGGTCGGGTTGGTGGCGGGTGCCAAGGGTGCGCCGGGCCCGGCGGTCACCGTGATGCGCAGGCGACCGTCGGCCACCCCGAGCTCGGTCGGCAGGGAGGCGACGCGCTCCCATGGCACCTCGGCGGCTTTGAGGCCCAGGTAGTCGAGCGAATCGGTCAGGCGGCGCCGGTGCCGCGAGATGGCGAAGGGCACCCCGCCGAACACCGCCATCGTGGTGTAGACCCCGTCGCCTGAGAGCACACCGCGATCATTGGCGGCCACCAGGGGCATGCCCGGGTCGGCCGGCTCGCCATCGATGAGCGTCCACGACCGGAGCTGAGGTGTAGGGGTGTGGTCGGCCATGCGTGTTTGTCTACCAATCATCGCACGGCTTTGCGGTCACCAGGTTTGAGGTGCGGTGTCGCCTCGGTGGAGCGGATGGCCGGTCTGGGCGAGGGGCGGCTGGGCCAACTCGATCAGGCGTGCGGCCTTCAGCTCGGTCTCGGCCCATTCGTCGGCAGCGTTCGAGTCCCAGGTGATGGCGCCGCCGGTGCCGAAGGTCCAGCGCCACGTTCTTGTCGCGTCGATTGTGGCGTTGGTCGCAGCGTCCGATGAGGCCCAGAAGGTTCGGATGCTGACCGCCAGGTCGGCCTCGCAGGCATCGGCATCCACCCACCCGAGCGTGCCGCAATAGGGGCCCCGTCCGGTCGGCTCAAGCTGGTCGATCGCCTTGAGAGCGGCAAGCTTGGGTGCACCGGTGACCGACCCCGGGGGGAAGGTGGCGTTCAGCAGCTCGCCCCAGGACGCATCGGGGCGAAGCCGCCCGATGACGGTGGTGACCAGGTGCACCAGCGATGGGTGGGCCTCCACCCGCAGCAGATCGGGTACCTCGACGGTGCCCGGCCGACACACCCGTCCCAGGTCGTTGCGCACCAGGTCGCAGATCATCACGTTCTCCGCCCGATCCTTGGCGGTCAGCAGGTCGGCACTTGCGGCAGTGCCCTTGATGGGTTCGGAGATCACCAGGTCACCTTCCCTTCGCAGGAACCGCTCCGGTGAAGCGCCGACCACCCAGACGCCCAGCGCGGGCAGGCACAGGGTGGCGCCGTGAGGTGCCTGGTGTGCCTGCGCCAGCCGTGAGGTGAGGGCAAGGGCGGATGTGCCGGGATGGTCCTGGCGGACCGGGCCCGCCAACCGGCGTGTGAGGTTGACCTGGTAAACGTCGCCGTCGGCGATGCGCTCACGGATGTCGGCGACCCGCAGGGCATGGGCCCGGCGGCCGAGGGACGTCACCCAGGCCACCGACGGGTCGGCTGCGGGGAAAGGAGGAGCATCGGGCGAAGGGGGAGAGATCGCAGGCGCGCTGTGCGGAAACCTTGCCCCCACCATTGGGCCTTGGGCGGGCAGGCACACCACCCAGGTGCCGGTTCCGTCGAGCACGGCGGGGTCGTCGCTCACCTCGGGTGTGCCCCAGTGCCAACGCCCCCCGGCCAGCGCCCACGGGCCCGAAGGATCCAAGCCGGGAGGCACCCACGTGGTGCCGACGAGAGCGTCGGTCACCTGAGAGGGCTCCATGGTTGGAGCGTAGGGGACGGGCCTTGCGGGGAGATCGGTCCGACTCTCCGGTATCGTTTCCCGGTGCCTCGAATACCTTGGAAGTCACACAAGAGACACAGGTCGCTGTCCCAGCTGGCCTTGATCGGGTTTAACGCCCTCTTGGCGGTGGCATGTTTGGCCGCTGCTGCCGGCCTGTTCTACACCCGGGTGTTGGTGCAACGTATCGACACCGTGTCGGTCAGCCAGGCCACCCGTGGCGAGACCCGGGATGCCAAGGATCCGATCAACTACCTGATCATCGGCACCGACAGCGCCGCCACCTTGGACAAGTCGGACCCGATCAACGCCGGCCGTGAGGACTACGGCGAACTGGCCGACGTGATCATGGTGCTGCGGGTGGACCCCGGAACCGGCCAGGCGTGGCTGCTTTCGATTCCTCGGGACACGCTGGTGCCGATCTCGCCCTCGGGCCGAGAGTCCAAGATCAACTCGGCGCTCAACGGGCCAGGTGGTGCATCGGACCTGATTCAGACCATCAAGCGCAACTTTGGCCTGTCGGTGGACCACTACGTGCAGATCGACTTCCGGGCCTTCAAGCAGATTGTGGAGGTGCTGGGTGGAATCCCGGCGTACTTCACCAACCCGGTACGAGACGCAAACACCGGCCTGATGGTGAAGGAAACCGGATGCCAGGTGCTGGGCCGGGATCAGGCACTGGCGTACGCCCGTGCAAGGCACCTGGAGTTTCAGGAGCCTGACGGAACTTGGCAAACCGACCCGCGCGGCGACCTGGGGCGGATTCCCCGGCAACAGCAGTTTGCGAAGGTGCTGATTCACAAGGCTTTGGGGAACGGCATCCGAAACCCGGGCAAGGCGTTGGGCGTTGCCAACTCGGTGATCGACGTTGTGAAGATCGACCAACAACTCTCGGTGCAGCAACTGGTGGATGTGGGTGCGCAGTTCCGCACCTTCAGCTCCGATCAGCTGAAGACCTATCCGCTGCCCAGCTACGACTACAACGTTGGCGCCGCCTATCAGAAGGTTGACTGGGACGAGGCCCGCAAGTATCTCCGCGTGTTTCAGGGCCTGGAGACCGGCAAGCCCACCGTGCCCCGGGACGTGATCGTGGACGTGATCGGTGATACCGAGGACAATGCGGGACCCGTGACGGCGGCGCTGGGCAAGCTCGAATTTGATGCATCGACCATCGTTGACAACACCAGCCGGGACGTGCCGCTGGTGTCCTACGGCCCACTGGGTGCGACCGGGGCCATGTTGATCGCCCGATCGATCGAGGGGCCCATCGAGCTGCGCTTCAACGAGCAGATGGAGGGTCAGCGGGTGCAGGTGGAACTGGGCGACCTGCGACCGACGGTTTCGGCCGAACTCCGGCCGGAGGATCAACTGGACGCCAACGTGCGCAACGAGTTGGTGGAACGGGGCGCCACCACGGAGTCGGGCGACAACCCGCCCAGCACCATCGGCGACCCCAACGCGACCGCTCCGGCAGCCGCCGAGGGAGCGCCCGCCGACACCACCGTGGATGAGGGCGCCCCGACGACCGACGAGGCCGGAGCCCCCACAGCGGGCGCGGAGCCCGACGACGGCACGGCGACCACCGAGGCAACCGACACCGGCGGCGAGGGGGCCACGACCACCACACAGTTCGGCGAGGCGTCGCCGCCGGAGCCCGGCCTGGTCGGGTCGGAGTCCAACGCGTTCATCCCGATCGACTACGAAAAGTCGCTCGGATGCCCCGGATAGGTGACGACCTGCCACAATGATCCCGTGTCGGCACGGGTAGCGGTTGTAGGTACGGGATACGTTGGCTTGACCACCGCTGCGGCGCTGGCGCACTTGGGTCACGACGTGGTGGGCATCGACATCGATGCGGCCAAGGTCGAACGACTGAGGCGTGGCGAACTGCCCATTCTTGAAGCTGGTCTGGACGAACTGGTTGCTGAAGGGGTGGCTGCGGGACGGCTGCGTTTCACCACCGACGGAATCGGCACGGTTGGCGACCGGCGGTTCGTGTTCCTGTGCGTCCCGACCCCGCAAGGCGCCGATGGGGCCGCCGACCTCTCCTACATCCAGGAGGCGGCCCGCACCCTGGGCCCGCACCTGGCGAGCGACACGGTGGTGGTGAACAAGTCCACCGTCCCGGTGGGCTCGGCCCGTGTGGTGGCCGCCGAACTGCGACGCGACGACGTGTCGGTGGTGTCCAACCCCGAGTTCCTGCGGGAGGGCTCGGCGGTGGCCGACTTCCTGAAGCCCGATCGGGTGGTGATCGGCTCGGACGATCGGGCCGCCGCACTGGACACCGCCGAGCTGTACTCATCGCTGAACGCCCCGATCATGATCACCGACCCCGCATCGGCCGAGACGATCAAGTACGCCTCCAACGCATTTCTGGCCACCAAGCTGAGCTTCATCAACGCTGTGGCGGCGGTGTGCGAGGCGGTCGGGGCCGACGTGGCCGATGTGGTCACCGGCATGGGCTACGACACCCGCATCGGCCGTGAGTTTCTGCGTCCCGGGCCGGGCTGGGGCGGGTCGTGCTTCCCGAAGGACACCCTGGCCATGGTGCGCATCGCCGCCGACGCCGGCTACGACTTTGGGCTGCTCAAGGGCGTCGTCGAGGTGAACGACCAACAGTTCGACCGGGTAGTCGACAAAATTCGTCGGGGTGTCGCCGGGCCGCTGGAGGGCGCCACCGTGGCGCTGTGGGGGCTGACCTTCAAGGCCCGCACCGACGACCTGCGCGACTCGCCGGCGCTGGAGGTGGCGGAGCGACTGAGCAAGGCTGGGGCCAAGGTGGTGGCCTACGACCCCACCGTCGAACCGGGCAGATCCGACCCGTCGCTGGAATCGGTGCAGGTGACGGCCACGGCGCTGGAGGCCGTTACGGGCGCCGACGTGCTGGCGGTGATGACCGAGTGGGATCAGTTCCGGTGGGTGGACCTTGGTGAGGTGGCCGAGGCGATGTCCGGCGCCACGGTGATCGACGGTCGCAACCTGCTGAACCCCACGGACGTGCGGGCGGCGGGGCTGCGCTACGACGGCATCGGCCGGAGCTGAGCGTGGCTGATCCGACGACGAGACAGCCCTGCGTGATCGTCACGGGCGGTGCCGGCTTTGTCGGCTCGCACCTGGTGGATCGACTGGTGGAGCGGGGCGACTCGGTGGTGGTGGTGGACAACGTGGTCACCGGGAGCTGGGACAACCTGGCCCATCTCGGCGACCGCATCGGTCGCGTGGAAGCCGATGTTTCGACCGGGCTGGGGCTGGGCGGGTTGCCCGACGGCCCGCCCGCCCACATCGACGCAGTGCTCCACCTTGCGTCGCCGGCCTCGCCGCCCGCCTACCTGCAGCGGCCCTTGGAGACGCTGGCGGTGGGATCGGAGGGCACCCGACAAGCACTCGAGGTGGCCCGGGTGCACCATGCCCGCTTCCTCCTGGCGTCCACCAGCGAGATCTACGGCGACCCCGAGGTCCACCCGCAGCCGGAGAGCTACCTGGGCAACGTCAACTCGATCGGTCCGCGCAGCTGCTACGACGAGGCCAAGCGCTTTGCTGAGGCGCTCACCATGGCCTACGCCCGGGCGGAGGGCTTATCGGTGCGAATCGCCCGCCTCTTCAACACCTACGGGCCGCGGCTCCGGGCCGAGGATGGCCGGGTGGTGTCCAATCTGCTCACCCAGGCGATGGAGGGGCGTCCCATGTCGGTGTACGGCGACGGTACTCAAACCCGATCGTTTGGCTACGTCGACGACACCGTCGACGGCCTGATCCGGCTGCTGGACAGCGACGTGGAGATGCCGGTCAACCTGGGCACACCCACCGAATTCTCGGTGCTCGAGCTGGTGGAGGCCGTGAGACGGGTGACCGGTACCTCGGCAGAGGTGGTGCACCTCGAGCTTCCGGCGGACGACCCCACCCAACGGCAGCCCGACATCACCCGGGCGCGGGAGTTGCTTGGCTGGGAACCCAAGGTGGGCTTGATGGACGGGCTGGCACGCTACGCCGATTGGCTGGCCGGTCAGGCCTGACCCGGCTGGTGCGGGTCGACAACCCAGGTTCAGTTGGCGCGGGCCTCGGCCTCGACCCGGTTGGCGAGGAACCAGGCGATGGTGCGGGTGAGACCGTCCCGGAAGCCGGTGGATGCGGTCCAGGCGAAGAGTTCCTTGGCCCGGGAGGCGTCGACGCCTCGTCGGGGCTGGCCGTCGGGCTTGGAGGTGTCCCAGCGGATCTCGCCGGTGTAGCCGACCAGTTCGGCCACCAGCGGCACCAGTTCGGAGATCGGCAGTTCGTGGTTGCTGCCCAGGTTGACGGGCTCGGTGCCGTCGTAGCGTTCGGCTGCGGCCACAATGCCGGCGGCGGCGTCGTCGACGTAGAGGAACTCGCGACTGGCCGAGCCGGTGCCCCACACCTCGATGAACGGCGCGTCGGTCTCCTTGGCCTCGACCATGCGGCGGATCAAGGCCGGGATCACGTGGCTGACCTGGGGGTTGAACTTGTCGCCGGGCCCATACAAATTGGTGGGCAACAGGTAGACGGCCCGCTGCCCGTACTGCTCGGCGTTGGCCTGAATCTGGGTGAGCATGGCCAGCTTGGCGACGCCGTACGGGGCGTTGGTCTCCTCGGGATAGCCCGTCCACAGCGACGTCTCTTGAAACGGCACCGGGGTGATCTTGGGGTACGAGCAGATCGTGCCCACGGCCACGGTCTTGGCCACTTCGTGGCGGCGGGCCGCATCGATGACGTGGGTGCCGATCAGCAGGTTGTCGATGTAGAGGTCACCGGGCCGTTCCCGGTTGGCGCCGATGCCCCCAACCCTCGCTGCCAGGTGGATCACCAGGTCGGGCGCGGTTCGGGTGAACAGGGCGTCGGTGGCGACGGGGTCGCGCAGATCGCATTCGGCCGAGGTGGGGGTGAGGACCTCGGCAGGATTCAGTGGCGCCAGCGCCCGCTGCACCGCCGAGCCGAGAAAGCCGGTGCCTCCGGTGATCAGCACTCGGCGGCTACTCCAGAAATCGGACATGGCTGCATCGTACCGGCGGCGCCGTGCAACGCTGGAGCGGTGCAGCGACCCACCGTGGCGGTCCCCCTCCAATTCTGTTGGCAGTCCACCCCGGGTGGGACCGGGCGCGCCGCCATCGAGCTGACCGGCTCGCTGGCCCGCCTTGGCCTGGCGGAGGTGGTTGGCGTGGTGCCTGGCACCGGTGCGCCGACCCAGGGGTTCGAGCCGGCCGTGGCCACGGCGCGGGTGCCCCGTTCCCCATGGCCACCCATGAGCGCGCCGTTGTTGAACTCGGCCTGGCAGCGGCTGGGGTGGCCCCCGATCGAGGCGGCCGTCGCAGGGGCGGGCTACGGCCCGGTCGACCTGGTGCATCTGATGGCGCCGATCGTTCCTCGACGCGGCCGAGTACCGCTGGTGGCCACCCTCCACGATGTGTTTCCGCTTCGATTTCCCGGGTCGTTCAGCAAACGGGGCGTGTCGGTGATGAGCCGCGGGCTGTCGCTGTTGGCACGGCGGGCGGCACTGGTGGCCTGCTCCAGTGAGGCCACGGCTGCCGATGCGGTTGATGCCGGATTTGATGGGGACCGGCTACGCGTGATCCCGCTGGGTGTCGCCGCAGCGCCGTTGCCCGACGATGCCGTGGCGACCGTGCGAAGGCGTTACTCGTTGCAACGCCCCTACATCATCAGCGTGGGCACTCTGGAGCCGCGCAAAAATCTTGCGTCGCTGCTGCCGCTTGGGGCCGAGTTGGACCGGCGCGGGGTGGACCTGGTGCTGGTGGGTCCGTCCGGCTGGGCCGACGTGGCGTCATCGGTGGCCCGGGCCTCATCGGTGCGATGGCTGGGGTTTGTGCCAACCGCCGACCGGGACGCGCTGTTGGCCGGGGCCGAGGTGGCCGCCCAACCGAGCCTGGCCGAGGGGTTCGGGCTGCCCGTGTTGGAGGCGATGGCCAGGGGGACCGCGGTGGTGACCTCGGCCACCACGTCGACCGCCGAGGTTGCGGGCGACACGGGCGTGCTGGTCGACCCGGCCAACCCCGGCGAGGTGCAGGCTGCGGTGCTGGACCTGCTGGACGACCCCGATCGGGCGGCTTTGCTGGGCGAGGCGGGCAGACGCCGGTCGACCGAGTTCACCTGGGAACGCTGTGCTCGTGCTCACGCCGCCATGTATGCCGAGCTGCTGGGATGAGGGCTGCTGGGATGAGGGCTGCTGGGATGAGGGCTGCTGGGATGAGCGGAGCAGACGAGAACCTGAGCAGCGGGCCGCGCGTCGGGGTGAACCTGCTGTGGATGTTGCCGGGACAGGTTGGAGGCAGCGAGCAGGCCACCATGCGCCAACTCGGAGCGCTGGGCGAACTGGCTGATGCGGCCCGGTACCACCTGTTCTGCACCTCCGAGGTGACCCGGGCCCACCCTGAGGTGGTGGGCGCTTTCGAGACCACCGAACTGGAGGTGGTCGCGCACTCCCGTTTGCGGCGCATCGTTGCCGAGTCGACCTCGTTGGAGCGGGCCGCCCGTCACGCGGGAATCCACCTGATGCATCACCCCGGGGGCACGGTGCCCGTTCGCACCAGCTACCCGAGCGTGGTCACCATCCACGACATTCAGCCCCTGGACCTGCCCGCCTACACGTCGGCCGTCAAAGGCCGATACCTCGCCTGGAGCCTGCCGCGGGCGGTGCGGGCGGCCCGACGGGTGGCGGTGCCGTCCGAGTTTGTTCGGCGTCGCGTCATCGACCGGCTGGACGCTTCGCCGGACCGGGTGACGGTGATCCCGTGGGGTCCGCCCCGGGCGGCCGAGTTGGGCGGTGGGGTGGACGGTGCCGTGTCCGGTGCCGAGGCCACCATCGGCCTGGATCACCCCCCGGTTGACGGCGAGTACCTGCTCTACCCGGCGGTCACGTGGCCCCACAAGGGGCACCTGGCCCTGCTCGACGTCATGGCGGCGCTGCCCGACGAGGTGCACCTGGTGCTGACTGGTGGAGCGGGGCCCGCCCATCAGGACGTGGTGGCCGCCATCGAAACGCTTGGCCTGGCCGCGCGGGTCCGCCATCTTGGCCGGGTCTCGCAGGCCCGCCTGGCCCAGTTGTACCGCGCGGCGCTGGCGGTGGTGGTGCCATCGGAGTACGAAGGCTTCGGCATGCCGGTCATCGAGGCGGAGGCCGCGGGTGCGCCGGTGATCGCCTCAGACCATCCGGGGTTGGACGAGGCGTGCGGCGGCGCTGCGCTGCGGGTATCGCCGGGCGATGTTGCGGGCTGGGTTGCGGCAGTCCAGAGTGTTCGCACCGACACCCACCGTCGCGACGACCTGATTGCCGCAGGGCTTCGGGTGGCCGCCACCTTCGACTGGACCGACTCGGCACGGGCCCTCGTGGACCTGCACCGTGCCGCATGGGAGACCCCGTGACACACCAATTTCCCACCAGTGGACAGACCTCGTGAAGGTGCTGGTGATCGCGCCTCACTTTGCGCCGGATGTGGCTCCCACCGGCGAGGTGATCACCTCCATCGTGGGTGGTCTTGCCGACCGCGGGCATACGATCCATGTGATCACCGCGTTGCCCTGGTACCGCAACCATCGGGTGGAGCCCGGGTGGGGCGGCCGTTTGGTGCGCACGGAGGCGACCGAGTGGGGGGCCGTCAGCCGACTTCACCCGTTTCCAACCGACAAGTCCAACATCCCGGCCCGTGCGTTGGCCTTCGGGGGCTTCACCGCCCTGGCGACGCTGCGCAGCCTGTTCATCCGCCGGCGTCCCGATGTGGTGCTGGCCATGTCGCCCCCGTTGCCGCTGGGCTTTCCCGGCGTGCTGGTGGCGCGGGCCCGCCGGATTCCGTTCGTCTTCAACATCCAGGACGTGTTTCCGGACGTGGCGGTGGAGGTGGGCGCGATCACCAACCAGCGGGTGATCAGGGCCGCCTCGGCGGCCGAGCGGTTTCTATACCGCCGGGCCGATGCGGTGACCGTGCTGTCCGAGGACCTCAAGCGAAACGTGGCGGCCAAGCTGGGTGAGGTCCCGGCGTTCGACGGATCCACCGAGGCCGTCCCCGGCAGGGTCGCCGGCGGGGACAGCAAAGTGGAGGTGATCCCGAACTTCGTGGACACCGAGCGGGTGAGGCCCGGCAGCACCGACGTGGCCTACCGCAGCGAGTTCGGCCTCGGTGACCGCACGGTGGTGACGTACGCGGGCAACATCGGCTTGTCCCAACCGGTGGAACTGCTCGTCGAGGTGGCCCGACGTATGGCTGATCGAAGTGATGTGGTGTTCGTCATCAACGGTGGCGGCACCACGCTGGAATCGGTCAGGCGCGCCGCAGCCCGGCTGGACAATGTGGTGTTCGTGCCGATGCAACCGAGGGAACGGTTGTCGGAGGTGCTGGCTGCCGCCGACATTCACACGATCCTGTTGAAGCACGGGCTGGCACGGTCGTCGGTGCCGTCCAAGATGTATTCGATCCTCGCCGCCGGTCGTCCGGTGGTGGCCTCGGTGGATGCCGATACCGAGGTCACCCGGGTGCTCGCCGACGCCGAAGCAGGCCTGGCGGCGACCCCGGGCTCGGTGGACGAACTGCACGACGCCATTGCGGCGTTGGTTGACGACCCGGATCGCAGAAGGTCGATGGGAGCGTCGGGACGGAGTTGGGTGGAACGCTGGTTGTCCCCGGCGTCGGTCGCCGAGGCCTACGAGGACCTCTTTGCCCGACTGATCGCCCGGCCCTGACTCCAGCCGACTCCAGCTGAGAGGACGTGGAGGTTGGGGCGGGCGCACTGGTGGCTCGGCCGCCCCGGTGCAGTAGCGTGGACCACTCATGGATTCTCAGCGCTCCCTCCGAAAGATCCAGCGCGTCCAGCGAGCCGGCGTCACCCGCGCCGCCGGCCAACGGCGCCCCGTGGGTTTCGCACTGCTCCTGGTGGCCATCACCGTGGTCGGTGTCACCCTGATCATCTTCGCCCGCGGCTCGTATCGGGCCGCTGCGGTGTCCAGCCCCAAGGTGAACCTGCCGGGCAGCCCGGGCGACCACTTCCACAACGCCTTCGGCATCTACCTGTGTGACAAGTTCATCGAACCGCTGAGCGATGCCGGCCCCGACACCACCGGTATTCACTCCCATGCCGATGGCCTCATCCACATCCACCCCTACCTGCAAAGTTCCTCGGGCGGCAACGCCCAGATGGGCAAGTTCTTCGAAATGGTGGGCCTGGAGGCAACCGGCCAAAAGGTCGTGCTGCCCGCCGGATCCACTGAGAAGAAAAAGACCTGGCAGTCCGGCAAGGACACCTGCAACGTGGGCGATAAGGCCAAGAAGAAGACCGAGAAGGGCCAATGGGTGCTGTTGGAGTACCCACCCCAGGCCGGGCCCGAGACCGTGCCAACCGTGCACAAAGAGGGCTTCGACGGCCTGTCCATTCGCACCGACGGTCAGGCTTGGACCATGGCGTTCCTGCCGGCGAGCCAGGTCGACAGCGTGGCCTCCAAGCGCAAGGGTGACCTGTTGCCGCCCAGCATGGAGGAACTGAAGAACCCGAGCGATCAGCTTGAGCCCGACGGAAGCGGTGCGCCCGGCTCGGGTGATCAGGGTGTGGTTCCGCCGGTCACGGGAGAATCGGTACCGGCGCCCATCAAGCCACCCACCGATGCGGCTCCGACCGATGCTGCTCCAAGCACTGCGGCGCCAACCGAGAAGGCGCCGGCCACCTCGGCCGCCGGCTGATCAGGCCCACGCCCGTGCGCGCCATCGTGTTGGTTGGGGGCTTCGGCACCCGTCTGCGTCCCCTCACGCTGACCCTGCCAAAACAGATGTTGCCGGTGGTGCACACCACCATGCTCGAGCGGGTTGTGGGGCGCCTGGGCAAGTCGGGTGTCACCGAGGTGGTGCTGTCGCTGGGATATCGCCCCGACACGTTCGTCGAGGCCTACCCCTACGGCTCTTGCGCCGGGGTCACCTTGCACTATGCGGTCGAGCCCGAGCCCCTGGACACCGCCGGCGCCCTCCGCTTTGCCGCCGAGGAATCCGGGCTGGACGAGCGGTTCCTGGTGGTCAACGGCGACGTGCTCACCGACCTGGATGTGACAGAACTGTGGAACCACCACGAGCGCTGCGGCGCCGAGGCCACGATTGCGCTCACGCCGGTGGACGACCCGTCACGCTTCGGCGTTGTGCCCACACGGGATGATCACTCGGTGATCGACTTCGTTGAGAAGCCCGAACCTGGCACGGCGCCCTCCAACAACATCAACGCCGGAACCTACGTGATGGAGCCTTCGGTTCTCGACCGCATCGAGCCCGGCCGACGGGTGTCGGTTGAGCGGGAGGTGTTTCCGGCGCTGGCCGCCGACCGGGCCTTGTACGCGCTGGCAAGCGATGCCTACTGGCTGGACGCCGGCACACCCGAGACGCTGCTTCAGGCCAACCTGGACGTGCTGGCCGGAAAGCGGACCTTCAGCGGTGTCGGCGTGCACGCCTCGGCGCGGGTACACCCGGACGCCCAGGTGATCGACTCGGTGATCGGGGCCGAGGTCGTCGTGGCAGCCGGCGCACGGGTGGAGCGATCGGTCGTGCTGGCGGGATCAACGATTGCCGCCGGAGCCACGGTGCTGGACTCGCTGGTGGGAGGGCGTTCCACGATCTCCGAGCGCTCCAGCCTGAGCGAACACAGCGTCGTCGGCTTTGGGCAGTCGGTGCCCGCCGGGACGGAACTGATCGACGGCGTATGCCCGCCGCGGGACTCCTGGCCCGAGTGAGCCCCACTCGAACTCATCCGAGGGCGAAGCCCGCCGTCAGCGGCGGCTCTCCGGACACCGGGGTGGTCACCGGCACGGGTGGTACGGCGAACCCGGCCTGAGCGAGTAGTCGTTCGGAGAGGTCCCACAAGTGCTCTGCGT
The DNA here is from genome assembly GCF_000299415.1 of Candidatus Microthrix parvicella Bio17-1. Lineage (NCBI taxonomy): Bacteria > Bacillati > Actinomycetota > Acidimicrobiia > Acidimicrobiales > Microthrixaceae > Candidatus Neomicrothrix > Candidatus Neomicrothrix parvicella. The sequence continues at coordinate 599,905 of NZ_AMPG01000002.1, read as the reverse complement.
GGGCGGTGGAGCGGGCCCAGCGGCTGAGCGTGCCTGGACGCTTGCGCACCCAGTAGATGCCGCTCGAACGGCCGCACAGCACCGAGGTGGCAACGAACACCGACGTTTCGGCGCCCTGCTCCGGGGTGATCAGCACGCGCTGTTCGATGGGACGGATCCACCGTTCCAGGCGGGACGAGACATCGCCATCCATGCCGAACTCGCTGGCCACCCCGCCGGGGTGCACCGAGTGTGCCACCACCCGGGCCGGGTCCAGCCTGTCGGCCAGGCTGCGGGTGAACAGCACGTTGGCCAGCTTCGACTCGCCGTACACGCCGAAGGTGTTGAAGCGGCCGTGACGGCGTGCGAGGCGATCGAAACGAATGCCGCCACGGGCGTAGTGGTGGGCGCCGGACGCCAGGTTGACGATGCGGCTGGGTATCGCCCGCCGTTGCAGGGGATCCTCGGGTGCGGGGTCGGACACGCCTCGCAGCTGGGCAAGAAGCAGACGGGTCAGCATGAAGTGGCCCAGATGGTTGACGCCAAAGGTGGTCTCGAAGCCCTGGGCGGTTTCGGTGCGTTGCCCCTGGATGATGCCGGCGTTGTTGATCAGCAGGTCGATCGGCTCACCGCCGAGCGAGTCGACCAGCGCCGTCACCGTGTTGAGGTCGGCCAGGTCCAGCGGCCGCATCTCCACCGCATCACTCCCGGACCGCTCGATGATCTGGGCCAGGGCCCGCTCGCCCTTGGCCGGGTTGCGGACCGCACCGATGATTTGGGCGCCCCGTGAGGCGAGGGCCACCGCCGTCTCCAGCCCGATGCCGGAGTTGCAACCGGTGATCACCGCGACGGCACCGTCGAGGCGTTCGGGTGACGGGGGGCGATTCACGGACGAAACCATGGAGCCAAGGTTACCGTTGGCCATGGCCGCCTCTGCCCCGGAAACCAGTCCGCCCAGCAACCGCTACCTCGAGGGCGCCTACGCGCCGGTCGCCGAGGAGGTGACCCTGACCGACCTCAGGGTCACCGGAACGCTGCCACCCGAACTCGACGGTCGCTACCTGCGCAATGGGCCAAATCCGCTAGGCCCGGTCGACCCGGCGACCTACCACTGGTTTCTCGGCGACGCCATGGTGCACGGGCTGCGCCTACGAGACGGCCGGGCCGAGTGGTACCGCAACAGGTGGGTCCGCTCGACCAAGGTGAGCGAACTGCTGGGGGAGGCAGCGGCGCCGGGGGATCGCCACGGCGGCATGGAGACCGCCAACACCAACGTCATCGGCTTGGGCGGCCGCACGCTGGCCATCGTTGAGGCGGGGGCCCGGCCGGTGGAACTGGGTGACCGGCTGGACACCATTGCTCACACCGACCTGGGGGGCAGCCTGCCCCACGGCTACACCGCCCACCCCAAAGTGGACCCCGGGACCGGCCTGCTGCATGCCATCGGCTACCACTGGGCACGACCCAACGTGTTGGAGTACACGGTGATCGACCCGACCCGGGGGGCGGTGATCCACCGGGTCGACGTTCCGGTGCCGGGCAACCCGATGTGCCATGACTGCTCGATCACCGAGGGGCATCTGGTGATCTATGACCTTCCGGTCACCTTCAACCTCGATGTGGTCGCCGCCGGCACGTCGTCGTTTCCGTACGTGTGGGACGACGCGTACGGAGCGCGGGTGGGGGTGATGCCCCTGGGTGGGCAACCGGAGGAGGTGCGCTGGTTCGATGTGGACCCCTGCTACGTCTTTCACCCGATGAACGCCCGCGAGTCCCGGGTCGCTGACGGTTCCCTCGAGGTGACACTGGACGTCGTGCGTCATCCCTCGATGTTTCGCACCGACCTGCACGGGCCTGACGAGGGCCCGTCATCGTTGTGGCGCTGGCGCCTGCGGCTTGGGCCCGATGGCGAACCGAGCGGGCCGGTTCGGGAGACCCGGTTGGACGATCGGCCCATCGAGTTTCCCCGGGTCGACGAGCGCCTGGTGGGGCGACCCGCCCGGTTCGGTTGGGCCAACGTGCTGTCGTCGGGCGGTGACAACCTGGCGTGGGAGGACTCGGGGCTGGTGCGCTACGACTTTCTGGGCGGTGACCTGTCGGGCCCCAATGAGCGTACGGACGCGGTGACGGCCACCGACGTGCCGATGGGTGCCGGTCGCGCCCCCGGGGAGGCGGTGTTCGTGCCCCGCAGCGACGGCGCCGCCGAGGACGACGGCTGGTACCTGATGCTGGTCGGCGACCGGGCCGAGGGCACCACCACCCTGGATGTGCTCCCGGCCGAGGATCCCACCGCGGGTGCCGTGGCCCAGGTGCATCTGCCCGTGCGGGTGCCGCTGGGCTTTCACGGCAACTGGATTCCGCTTCGGTGAGGCGCGCGTTACCTGAAGAGATCCTCGGCGGGGGAGCGCACGATGTTGGGCACCACGCCGTCGACGTCGAGGTCGCTCACGTCCAGCCATGCAGGTTCCACACCACGCACGATGGCGGCTGCGATTCCGGATGACTTGCCCATCACCAGGTCGGCGGCACCGGCCAATTCGTCCACCAGGCCCACCTCGGTGACCGCCAACTCACGACCGAGCGCGTCGTTGGTGCCCCGCAGGTCGAGGATGGGACGGATTCCCGCCGAGCCCAGCGCCACGTCGGTGACGCCGCGCCTCCAGGGCCGACCGAAGGTGTCCGAGACGATCACTCCACAGGCGATGCCGTAACGGTGCACGAACACGTCGCGGAGGCGGCGCGCCGACCGGTCGGAGTCCTCCGGAAGCAACGCGGCGGTGCCCGGCTCCACGTTGGACACATCGATGCCGGCGTTGGCACACACATACCCGTGGTGGGTCTCGGAGATCACCAGGTCGCCCCGTCGACGCAGGATGCGACGGGACTGGCCGGCGACCAGCCGTCTGTGTGCGTGGGGGTCGGTGGGGTCGATCGCCACCAGGGCGTTCTCGGCCTTGCTGACGACCTTCTGGGTGACGACCACCACGTCGCCGTCGAGCAGGCCAACCGAGGCCAGTGCGCCGTCCGCGACCAAGGCGCCAAGGTCGTCACCTGGGCGCACCTCGGGGATCCCGGGGATCGGCAGCAGTTGCAGCCCGGTCACAGCGCCCGCCCCGCCAGGCAGACCCGTGCCAAGGCCGCAGCATGGTCCGGGGTGTCCATGATCGAGGGCGCCACGATGGGTTCGATGCCCACCTCGCCAACCGCGCCGGCGAGGTGGGCATCGATCGGGTCGATCACCAGCGCTCGGGCGAACGGCGCATACCTGCGAGCCACCCCGACCACCGACGCCTCCTCGCCAAGGTTTTCCATCAGCCGGGCCGCGGGACCCTTCAGGGCCATCCCCCCGACGATCGGCGACACCGCCACCACCGTGTCACGTCTGGAGGTCAGCCCCTGGGTGATTCCGGGCACGGCCAGCACCGGGCCGACCGAGACAACCGGGTTGGACGGGGCGATGATGACGGCGGCGGCGTCACGGAGGGCGATGGTCGCTTCGGGGGTGGGCCGGGCCCCGACGGCTCCAGAGAATCGAACCGACGCCACGTCCACCTCGTGTCGCTCCCGAACGAAGTACTCCTGAAAGGTGAGCGTCGCCCCATCGGGCGTGGTGACCTTGGTGCGGATCGGGTCGTCGGTCACCGGTAACAGCCGCAGGCCCAGACCGAACGTACGGGTGATCTCGGCGGTCACCTCGGTGAGGCGCGCTCCCTCGGCCAGGCGATGGGCCCGCCAGAGGTGGGTGCCCAGGTCGAGATCGCCCAGTGCGAACCAGCCGACGTCGGCCCGTTCGTTTGCGCGGGCGTGGCGGCGCAACGACCCGAGCGCCGCCCAGGTCTCACCGGCCAGACCCCAGCCGGTGTCCGGGTTGACCGCACCGGCGAGGGTGTAGGTGATCGTGTCCAGGTCGGGGCACACGGTGAGACCGTGGAACTCGGTGTCGTCGCCCACGTTGACGACGGCGGCCACGTCGGACGGGTCGACCACCTGCAGCAGCCCCGCCAGGAGGCGCGCTGCGCCGACGCCGCCCGAAATGACGGCGACCGCCGGGGGAGGGGGCTCAGGCGAGATGATCGAGCTTCCCCGACAGCAGGGCCATGTCGGCGTCCACCATCATGTGAACCAGCTGCTCGAAGTCGGTCTTGGGGGTCCAGTCGAGCACCTTGCGTGCCTTGGCCGGGTCCCCGACCAGCAGGTCCACCTCGGCCGGGCGGAAGAACCGCTCGTCGATGGTCACGTGGTCCTCCCAGTTGAGGCCGACCCGTTCGAAGGCCACCTGGCAGAACTCTCGAACCGAGTGGGTGTCGCCGGTGGAAACGACGTAGTCGTCCGGTTCGTCCTGTTGCAGCATCAGGTACATCGCCTCGACGTAGTCGCCGGCAAAGCCCCAGTCCCTCTTTGCGTCCAGGTTGCCAAGCGCCAGTCCGGTGCCCATGCCCAGCTTGATGCGGGCCACGCCGTGGGTGATCTTGCGGGTGACGAACTCCAGCCCGCGACGCGGCGACTCGTGGTTGAACAGGATGCCGGAGCAGGCGAACAGGTCGTAGCTCTCGCGATAGTTGAGGGTGATCCAGTGGCCGTAGACCTTGGCGACGCCGTAGGGGGAACGGGGATGAAACGGCGTCGTCTCCAGCTGCGGCACCTCGTGCACCTTGCCGAACATCTCCGAGCTCGATGCCTGATAGAAGCGGATGTCGGGGTCGACGAGCCGGATGGCGTCCAACAAACGGGTGACGCCCAGCCCGGTGACCTCGCCGGTGAGCACCGGTTGGGAGAACGAGGTCTGCACGAAGCTCTGCGCCGCCAGGTTGTACACCTCGTGGGGCCGATAGGTGCGCAGCAACTCGATCAGGCTCGCCTGATCGAGCAGGTCGCCGTTGACCGTGGCGATCCGGTCCTGGAGGTGGGCGATCCGTTCGAAGGTCACGGTCGAGCTTCGGCGCACCATGCCGATGACCTCGTAGCCCTCGTTGAGGAGCAGTTCGGCCAGGTAGGAGCCGTCCTGGCCGGTGATACCGGTGATCAATGCGCGCTTCGTCATGGGTGTAGTTGTAGTCGACCTGGCGGGGTGTGTCTGTCTACTGGGTTAACACCGGTGCGCTGGGCCATGATCTTCAGCGGGTGTATCTTTGGCGGCATGTTGGAGCCCCCGGACGCATCGCCGGCCTCGTTGGGGCAGAGGATCGCCGGCGGTCGTGCCGTTCTCGGCTGGACGCAGGCGGAGCTTGCCGAACGGGTGGCGATCTCCCGAGTGGCGTTGGCCAACCTGGAATCTGGCCGCTCGGTGCCGTCGGAGCGCACGGTGGTGCTGTTGGCCGGGATGTTTGATGTGGAGCCCCATGATCTGGTGCGGGGCACCATCTACCCGCCGCAGAAGAGCGACCGGCTGCCCCTCGTTGCTGCTCGGCACACCGAGATCGATCTCGAGATGTCGCTGCTTGAGCGGGATCTCATGTGGCTGGCTCGCTTGGAGTCGCCCGACCTGACCCGCCGGGTGGTCGCCGAGTGGCGGTCACGGCTGGACGAGTTGGGGGATCGGGTGCTGGACCCGCGGTGCCGCGGGCAACTGGATGAGGCGCGCCAACGCGTTGCACGATTGGGCCGGATCGCTCCCTGACGGCTCCCACCCCGACCGCTCTGTACCCGGGAGCAGCGTGCGCGCTCCGGCGGGGTTCCGAGTTGCCCGGTTGGTTCAGGGTGTGGCGACGCGGGCGCGGGCGGTGGCCATGAGATCGGCGAGCGTGGTCGCCAACGGAATCTCGGGGGTCCAGCCGGTGGCGGCACGAATCTTTGAGGCGTCACCCAGCAACACGGGAATGTCCACCGGACGCTGGAGGTCCGGATCGGACGTGAGACGAACGTCGACGGTGGCCAGTTCGATAAAAGCATCAACCAGCTGTTGCACGGCCACCGCAGCACCCGAGCAGATGTTGTAGGCCTCACCGGGCTGCCCGTCGAGCACCAACAACCGGTAGGCGCGCACCACGTCGCGCACGTCGGTGAAGTCGCGCTTCGGGGTGAGGTTGCCCACCGCGATGTTGCCGCCGCCACCCACCTCGGCCTGCGCCACCCGCTGCGCCAGGGCCGGCGCAACGAAACGCGGTGACTGCCCGGGGCCCAGGTGGTTGAACGGGCGGGTGCGGATGACCTCCAAACCGAAGCCCAGGCCGGCCTGGACGGCCAGAAAGTCGGCGGCCACCTTGGATGCGGCGTACGGGCTGACCGGGCGAAGCGGGCACGTCTCGGTGATGGGCAGATCGCTTGCGTCCACCCGGCCGTAGACATCGGCCGAGCCGACGACCAGCACGCGTTCCACCCCGGCATCCCGGCAGGCCATCAGCACGTTGAGGGTGCCCTCGGCGTTGGCCCGGAACGTGGCGGCCGGATGGTCCCAACTCCCTCCCACGTCGGCGTCGCCCGCCAGGTGGTACACGGCGTTGGGGCGAACCTCGGCCAGCGCTTTGGCCACCGATGGACCGTCGGTGATGTCGAGGCCCTCCAGCGTGCGGTCCCAGCCGATGACCTCGTCGCCTGAGGATTCGAGGTGGGCGGTGAGGTGACCGCCGACGAATCCGCCGGCCCCGGTGACGAGCGCCCTCACCGGGATTGCGGCGCCGGGCCGGACACGGACGGGGTGGGCACAAAGCGGGGCACGGCGACAGCATAGGAGGGTGAGCGCGATTGCGGTCAGCCGGCGGTGGTCCGGGTGATCAATCAACCCGGCGAAGGTCGTAGACCTCCGCCAGCACGATTCCGCGCTCCTCGACCACCCCGACCGGCGTGTTGTTGGCCCTGAACTCCGCCACCTTCCCGTACAGGTCCAGTTGCCGGTCGTTGATGTAGATGATCCGGTAGTCGGCCGGGTTTCCGGTTTGGGTCGCTCGACCGCAGGTGATCGCCTGGTCGAAGTACGGAAAGGCCATCGCCACCATGATGTCGTCGCAGGCGCCGGCTTCGCGCTCGGCGATGATGTCGCCGGCGTCCCTGATGCCTTCGCCCCAGCCGACGACCAACAGCGCCTCGGCCCGATCCGACCCGCCGAGCAACGGGTTGAAGTAGATCCCACCCCAAGGGCTGACGTGAATCGAATACCCGGTTGCGGCGATGAGAGCGGCCACCGCCGCGATCGAAAGCGCCTGTGGGTACCTGCGAGCCGATGCCGTCCCGATGGCCCCGATGCGGCCGGTTCGGAGCAGGTCCACCAGCCTCGCAGCGCCGATTCCGACCGCGATGGCCAGGAGCGGCACGATCTCGATGATGTAGCGGTCGATCTTCTTCGGGGTCACGGTCAAAACGACGACGACCGTGGCGATGAAGAGGACGAGGGTCAGAAACTGTTGGCGCCGACGGCGGTCTGAGCATCCGAGCGGGACCAGGATCAAGGTTGCGAGCATGAACCAGGGCGTCATCCGAAACGGTGCGGTGACGAAGTAGAAGCGCCCGGATGGAGCAAAGGTGATCTCGTCCCGGAACAGGCTGAACTGTCCGGCATCGGCCAGTTTCGCGGAACTGCGCAGCACCCCCAGCTGATCTCCGGGTGCAACGACGATCGCCGGCCAGAGCACCGCGATGGTCGCCACACCCGCCAGGCAGACGAGCGCGACGGGTATGAAGGCGGACGCAAGACCACTGCGCCATCCGCTCTCCGTTCGCCTGGAGGCGACAACCCGTCGCCACGCGACCCAGCAGGTCAAGAGCACGGCTCCGGGAGCGAACGCGAGTGCGGAGAGCTTGGTCAGGACCGTCAGCCCCGCCAGGACGCCGGCGAGGACGGCGGTCATCGTGGGTCTCGCGAGAGGAGGGCCGCCTCGCCCGAGCAGGCGTGCGAGCAGCACCACGGTGCAGGCGCCGAAGAGCCCGAGCAGCTCATCGGTATGGAGGACGGCGCCGTGTGCCACGAGGAAGGGTTCGGTCGCCAGGAAGAACCCGGCGGTCATGGCGGGCAGGGCTCCGAGCCATTGCCAGGTGAGCAGCACGAGCAGCCCGATCAGCAGGCTCGTGGCGATGGCAACAGCGATCTGTGCGCTCTGGAGTCCTGTCCACGCTCGTGCGAACGGCTCATCGGACACGGCGCCGAGCTTTTGGGCTGCTCCGTAGAAGAACCGGGCGACCGACCCGACGATCATGGTGGGTACCCCCGGCAAGGTGGCCACCTGGTCGCCCCGCGCCGCAGTCATGCCGGCCAGGTCGAGCGTGGTGAGCGCGTCCGAGTAGCGGACCGTACGACGCATCCAGACCAGCTCGTCGTAGGTGAGGTGGTGGCCCGCGGTCAGCAACCGTGGGATGAACGCGCTGACGGCGAGGAAAACGGCCGCAACCTTGGGGTTCAGCACCCGGCGTGTGGATTCGGGGTCGGTCACAGGCTCGCTTGCGACGTCCTGCACGAGCCGATCCTACCGCCCATGGCCTGGTGGGTGGGCGTTGAGCGGGGCGATGGGTGACCTGAGTCGTCTCTCCGGTCGATTAGTCTGAATCCCTGCCGGGCGGTGCGATGACGTCGAGCCGCGCACGTGGAGGTCTCACTATCTCGACCCGGGACAACAACCCCCAAGACACACCTCAGAGCGCTCCCGCGCTCCGTGCCCCCACGTCGGGCAAGGGCGCGCCCGCGGTGGTGGCCGTGCTGGTGACCCACAATCCGGACGAGAACTTCGAGACCACACTGGTGTCGTTGCAGGCCCAGGACTACTCCAACCTGGCGGTCCTGGTGCTGGACAACCAGAGCGAGTCGCCGGTGGAGGGCAGGGTGAAGGCCGTGTACCCCCAGGCCCACGTGGTGCGCCTGGCCGCCAACCGTGGGTTTGGGGCCGCTGCCAACCGTGCGCCGGCGGTGGTTAACGGCGCTTCGTTCTACCTGTTCTGCCACGACGACGTGTATCTGGAACCTGACGCGGTTTCTGCGCTCGTCGCCGAGGCTTTTCGTTCCAATGCCGGTGTGGTTGGGCCCAAGTTCGTCGATTGGGACGAGCCCGAGATGCTGCTCGATGTCGGCCGGGCGATCGACAAGTTCGCGTTCCCGGCGCCGGTTGCCGAGGCAGGCGAACTGGATCAGGCCCAGCACGATGCGGTTCGGGACACATTCGCCGTCGACGGCGCCACCATGTTGGTGCGGGCCGACCTCTTTGAGGCCATCGACGGCTTTCCATCGGACTTCTCCGCCTACGAGGAGGACACCGACCTGTGCTGGCGGGCCCACCTCGCCGGCGCCCGGGTGGTGGTGACCCCGTCTGCGGTCGTTCGCCACCGGGAGGCCACGTTGCGCAGCGTTCCGGCCGAGGAACGTCTGCGCAGCCAGTACGCCCATCGGGCGCGCATGGTGCTGACCAACTACTCGACCGGCCATCTGTTGCGGGTATTGCCTCAGGCGGTGCTGTTCTCGCTGGGCGATCTGGTGCTGAATCTGTTGGCGTTCCGCCTGGTGCGCGCTGCCGACGTGGCGCTGGCGTGGACCTGGAACCTCTCGCATCTGCGAGGGTCGCTCGCCCGACGCGCTCAGGTCAAGCAGTTCCGTCGGGCGACCGACTCGGATATCCGCAACTATCAGGTAGGCGGATCTGCCCGGGTGACGGCGTTCGTGCGTGGCACGGTGGGGGAGGGCGCTGCACGCTTCAACACCGGCGCCCAACAGTCGCGCACCGTGGTGCAACGCCTGCGTGAGGGGCCATCCCAGATTGCGGCGCTTTCGGCGGTGCTGGTGGCGATCGTGCTGATCATCGGCAGCCGCAGCATCATTTTGGGCGACATCCCGGTGGTGCGCGAGTTCTCCGCCACGACGGCGCCGTGGTCGTCGATGTTGCGGGAATACTGGAACGGGTGGCGGACGACGGGGCTGGGTGCAACCTCTGCCACGCCCACCCTGGTGGGGATCATGGGCGTGCTGTCGACGGCCCTGTTCGGAGGCGAGGGACTGGTACGAAACCTCTTGATCATCGGTTGTCTACCTGCGGGCGTGCTGGGCGCCTGGTGGATGGCCAGGGGCGGTTCGAGCAGCAAGACACGTGCGTTGATGATGGTCGCGTACGTGATCACCCCGGTGCCCTACAACGCCATCGCCGAGGGCCGCTGGGGTGCGCTTGGCCTGTGGGCCGCCCTTCCGTGGATCGTCGGCCTGCTGGGACGCTCCGCCGGTGCGATGCCCTTTGCCGGTTCGGAGTTTCGAACGCTCAGCGGTCTGCGGGCCACCGTCGCCCTTGGCATGGTGACCGCTGCAGTCGCCGCGGTGCTGCCGGTGGCTCCGTTTCTGGTCCTGCTGATCGCACTGGTGATGGCGGCGGTGGGCCTGGCGGATCGTTCCGATCTGGCCCGCTGGGAGCGGGTCATACCCACGGCGATCGGCGGCTCGGTCGTGGCCTTTGCGCTCCACCTGCCCTGGGCCATGGAGCTTGTTGTGCCGTGGCCCAAGTGGGGGCAGATCGTCGGGCCGGCGAGCATCGCGGGCGGTCCCCTTGCGTTGCGTGACCTGGTGTGGCTTGACACTGGCCCCAACAGTTTCGGTGTGGTGCTGGTGGGGCTGCATCTGGCCGGTGCGTTCGCCATCCTCGTGGGACGTGAATGGCGGTTCAGGCTGGCGGCTCAGGGTTGGGCCATTGCCCTCGTCGGCTGGGTGTTGGCTTGGATGGGCGAGGCGCGCATCGGGCCCACGTTGCCACCGCCCGAGGTGCTGTTGATGCTGCCGGTGCTCGGTCTGTCGTTGGCCATCGGTGCTGGACTGGCGGCCTTCGAGCGTGACGTCGCCGGTAGCGACTTTGGATTTCGCCAGGTGTTCTCGATGTTGGCGGCGGCATTGATGGTGGTGGCTTCGTTTGCCTGGGTGGCCCGATCGGCGAACGGCCGTTGGGGTCTGCCGGAGGAGGACAACCTGGCCGTGGTGAGCACGTTGAGTTCGCAGGCGCCCAAGGGCCAGTATCGGACGTTGTGGTTGGGTAACGCCGACGTCCTTCCGTTGGGTTCCTGGGAGCTGTCCAACGGATCCAGCTTTGCCACGACCGAGGGCCTGTTCCCCCGGGTGGGTGACTGGTTTGAAGGGCCACGTTCGGTGGGCACCGAGGCGCTCAACGATGCGCTCGAGGATGCGGTGGAGGGAAAGACCACCCGCCTGGGCCGGTTGCTGGGCGCCATGGGCATCAACTACGTGGTGGTTGCCAGATCGGGCGCTCCACTCGCCTACGACAAGGGAAAAGCGGTGGTGGAACCGCCCGCCAGCACGGTGAACGCACTGGATGAGCAGCTCGACCTGTCCCGATTGTCGGTGTCGGAGTCGCTGTTCATCTATGAGAACTCGGCGTTTACCCCGGAGGTGGCCACGGTACCGGCGGGGACGTTCGATGATGCTGGAGACGGCTTGGGGTCGGTGCTGACCACCAACCTCACCGCCGCCAAAGCCGCGCTGCCCCAAGGCACCCGGGCGGATGAGGGCACCGGCAGGTTGGCGGCCGACGTCGAGCTCTACGTGGCCCGCACTCATGACGCCAACTGGACTCTGACCGTCGCCGGTGACGAGGTGCCTCAGGCCCCCGTGTTCGGGTGGGCGTCGCAATCCAAGGTGACCGCCGGCGGGGCCGCATCGCTGACCTACTCGCCGCCGTTGGTTCGCAGCCTGGCGGTGGTCCTCCAGCTGTTGGCGTTGCTTGGCGCCATCAGCGTGGTGCGCAGCCGCCGGGACTCCGTCGACGACATGGGCGGGATGCGGCGCGCCTGGGCCGCTCGCAAGGAGCGGGTTGCCGATCGACGCCTGCGTCGCGAACAGGAGCCAGAAGTGGGCGGTCCGCAGTTGCCCACCACCGAGCTGCCGAAATTCGTCGTCGAGGGCGATGACGCCGGCTACGACCAGCACGTCCCGGAGCAGTTCGGCGACCCGTTGGAGGCACGCGAGGAGCCGGACCTGTCCGAGTTCGAGGACTCCACGACCGGTACCGACGGCTCCACGACCGGATCCGACGAGACCGTGCCGGAAGCCGGCCCTACCGTTACCGCACAAGAAGCCCAGGCGCCGCCGACGGACCTGCCGACGGTCGACGTGCCGCCTGCCGACGCCGAGACCCACTTGGTGAACGACAAGATCGACTGGGATCCCGGCGAGCTCGAGCCTGATTGGCTGGCAGAGCCCCCGGCGTTCAAGCGTCGTCGCCGCCGCAACGTCGTGTTGCCCGAGGATCGGGCGGCGACCGAGCAGTCACCGGAGATGATCGACACATCGACCTCCGACCAGCCCGACCAGCCCGAAACGCCCGACCAGCCCGAAACGCCCGACCAGCCCGAAACGCCCGACCAGCCCGAGACGCCTGCGACTGCATCGGCTGATCACCCGGCCGGCAGCGGGGGTCGACGCTCGCGTCCCAAGCTTCGCCTGGTGCGAGGCCGCACCGGCGGTGCAGGAGTTCCCCAGGACGGCGCCGAGCCAGACCCAGAGGGCTCGGCCAAAGATCCTGCCGAGGCCATCCAGAGTGATTCCGGCGGGGCTGCCCCGTCCCTGGACAAGCCGGCCACCTCAGATTCCGCCATTGATGACGACCGACCGGTGGTTCGCCGTCGCACCAGGCGGCGCGACTCCCAGCCGTCGCTGTTCAGCGAGGACGAACCAGACGAGGAACAGCCATGAAGTTCGTACGCATGGCCGTGATCACGGTGGTGGTCGGCGTTTTGGCCGGCCTGTCGGCGGTCAACCTGTCGGACCCACGGGACAACTCCGCCACCGTGCAGGCTGAACAGCGCTTCGGCCTGCTGAACCAGATGGTGACGGCGGATCCGCCCGGCACGCTGGATTCCACCTGGTACTGCGCTGCAACCCGGGTGAGAGAGGGCGACGCCGGGAAGCACGAGGTGTTCATCTCAAACGGCTCGGGCAAGGAGGTGGCCGTCCAGATCAGTGCGGTTCCGCTCAGCCCCAAGGCCGCCGCCGAACCGGCCAAGCAGCTCAAGTTGCCGGCTCACTCGGTCATCGTGGAGGACGTCGCAACCCTGTCGAAGAAGACGTCTGCGGCGGTCGTGGTGGATGTTCGCTCGGGTGAGGTCACCGTGTCGCACCGGTTGTCCAACAGGACGGGGGCCTCGCAGGTGCCGTGCACCTCACGTCCTTCGGGCTCATGGGACTTTCCATTCGTCAACACCGAGAAGGACGCCACCGCCCGGCTCTTCCTCTTCAATCCCTACCCGGTTGCGGTCAGCGTCGATGTCACCTTGTCGACTGCGGATTACGTGCGGGTGCCCGCCGAACTGAGCGGAGAGAGCGTGCCGGCAGGCGGGGTGAAGGTGATCAACCTGAACGAACGCGCTCCGAGACGAGATCGGTTGTCGGTCAGCGTTCGCACCCGCTCCGGCTTGTTGATCGCCGAGGTGGTGCAAACGTTCTCGCAGGCCAACCTGGAGTTCAACCTGAAGTCGGGTGAGGGCGGCGACGGCAAGGTGGACAAGGAGGAGATCGGAAAGCAGCCCGTGAAACGTCAGGGCGTGGCCCTGGTGTCGGGGAGCCCCGAGCCGACTCGCCAGGCCGCGTTTGTGGACGGGTTCTCTCAGGGTGGCGTCATCGAGCAATACGTGGTGTTGAACCCGTCCAAGGGCAACGCCGACGTTCAACCGATCTGGATCACACAGTTTGGTCAGCCACGGGGGGATATCGAGCCGCTGGCAAAGGTGATTCCCCCGGGGCGGGCCGAGACCATTCGGATCGACAATGATCAGCGCCTCCCAGCGGAGGGTTTCCACCACGGGCTGGTGGTGTCCGACACCGGGGTTGCCTCCGCCCGGGTGCTGGTCAGCGTGGCCAAACGTGGTGACACCAAAACCTCGGGGCAACAGGTTCGGCCCGCACCTGCGACCGGCGTGAGCATCTCGCCGGCGCTGCCGTTGGCAGCCGATCGCTGGTGGTCGGGTGGGCTTCGGCTCACCGGACAGGATGAGGGCTGGTTGTTGGTGGACAACCCGTCACCCACCGAGTCGACCTCCATCAAACTGCTCGTTCACGGTGGGGGGAAGGTGACCGAGGCCAAGGGGTTTGAAGACCTCACCGTCAAGCCCAGCGATCAGTTGGCCGTCAACCTGCGCCAACTGAAGTTGCCCAACCTGGCGATGGTTGAGCTTCGCTCCTCCGCTCCGGTCCAGGTGGAGCAGCGCCTGGTCGATGCGACGGCGGGTGATTACTCGTCGGGCCCGGCCGTACCCGACGCAGCCACGGTGATCTCCCTCTCCCTCTCCGACTCCGGCGACGCTGCGGGGTAACGGTGCTGCTACAGGTGATCGTGGTGGCGGTGGTGGTGGTGCTGACGGTGTTGGTGTCAGTGGCCTCACGCCGTCGTGGCAGCGACGCGGTGCCGACCCCCAGCGGCTTCACGGTCCCTGCCCGAGTGGCTCGACCCGACTTCGATCATCCGGATCGCCCCTGGCTGGTGGTGGTGTTCACCTCGGACACGTGTGATGGTTGTGCCGGTGTGGTCGAGCGCGCACTCCCGCTGTCCTCCGATGAGGTGGCGGTGTGTGCCGTGTCGGTTCAGGAACAGCCCGAGAGCCACACCCGTTACCGCATCGATGGCGTGCCCACCACGATCATCGCCGACGCAGAGGGCACCGTGGTGGGCAGCTTCCTCGGTCCGGTTCAGACGATTGAGTTGTGGGATGCCGTTGCGGCGGCGAGGGAGACCTGAGCGGGGGATTGGCCCACCTGCTCAGTGAACCTCGGCGGGGTCCTGGATCGGGGCGTCCATTCCGGCGCCGTTTGCGGCCTGGCCGAGTATGGCCGACGGTAGTGCCGTGCCTGGATCGGGCGGATGGCCCGGTTCGCCGGTGCGGCCCACCTTGACGAGACGAAGCACCTCGGCCCCGTCGATGGTCTCATGTTCCAGCAGTTGCCGTGCCACCAGGTCGAGGCCGTTTCGCTCGGTGCGAAGGAGTTCCCGGCAGCGGCTCTGTGCCCGCCGCAGGATCTTCTCGGTCTCCTCGTCGATGACCCGGGCCATCTCGTCGGAGTAACTCTTCGTCTGCATCATGTCGTCGCCGAGGAACACGGCACCCTGAGTGCCCCATGCCATGGGGCCGACCCGTTCGGACATGCCCCATTCCTTCACCATGGAATGCGCCAGTTGGGTTGCCTTCACCAGGTCGTCAGCGGCGCCTGTTGACACCATTTCGAACGTGATCTCCTCGGCGGTGCGTCCGCCAAGCATCATGACCAGGCGGTCCTCGATGAAATTCTGACGGTGGATGTGGCGCTCCTCGTCGGGCAGCGTCATCGTGACGCCGAGCGCCATGCCTGCGGGAATGATGGTGACCTTGTGCAGCGGGTCCATCTCGGGCAGCACGGCGGCGCAGACGGCGTGGCCGGCCTCGTGATAGGCGATGGCCTCTTTCTCGGTTTCGGAGAGCACCATCGACTCGCGTCGCTGACCCATCATCACCCGGTCCCGTGCGTCCTCGAAGTGACGGGCGTGGATTTCGTTCTCGCCGTTGCGAACCGCAAACAGCGCGGCTTCGTTGACCAGGTTGGACAGATCGGCACCTGACATGCCGGGTGTGCCCCGGGCGACCAGGTTGAGATCGACGTCCGGAGACATCTTCTTGGACTTCGAATGGACCTCGAGGATGCGGCGCCGATCCTCCAGCTCTGGCAGCGGCACCACCACCTGGCGGTCGAAGCGTCCCGGTCGGAGCAGAGCCGGATCGAGGATGTCGGGGCGGTTGGTCGCCGCCATCATCACGATGCCCTCGGTCGCTTCGAACCCGTCCATCTCGCTGAGCATCTGGTTGAGGGTCTGCTCACGTTCGTCGTGGCCGCCGCCCATGCCGGCGCCGCGCTTACGGCCGATCGAGTCGATCTCGTCGACGAAAATGATGGCGCGGCCGGCCTTGCGTGCCGACTCGAAAAGATCGCGTACCCGGGATGCGCCGACGCCGACGAACATCTCCATGAAGTCCGAGCCGGTGACCGACATGAACGGCACCCCCGCCTCACCGGCGACCGCCCGTGCAATCAGGGTCTTCCCGGTGCCGGGCGGGCCGACCAGCAACATGCCCTTGGGAATGCGGGCGCCGATCGCTGCGAAGCGGTCGGGCTCCTTCAGGAAGTCGACCACCTCCTTGATCTCCATCTTCACGCCGTCGTACCCGGCCACGTCGGCGAACGTGGTGCCGGGCCGCTCGGAGGAGTAGGTCTTGGCCTTCGAGCGGCCGATCGACATCACCCCCGACATCTGGCCTGAGGCACGGCGCTGCATCCAGGCGAAGAAGCCCAGGATCAACGCAAACGGCAGGATGATGGACAGCAGGGACAGAAGCCCACTCTGCTGAGGTGTCTCGAAGGTGTACTCGACGTTGTTCTCTTTCAGCAGCGCCTCGAGCCCCTGGGGGGCCTCAGCGGGCCCGGTGGAGGTGAAGGTCTTGTCGCCGGTGCCTGCGAAGGTGCCCTCGATCTTGCCGGTGGTGTTGTCCCACGTCACCGACTCGATCTTGTCTTGCTTGATCTGAGTGACCAGTTGGTCGTAGCGGAGTTCGTTGGACTTGGGCTCGGCACTGGAGAACCACAGCACCGAGCCGATCACCACCGCCAACAACACAAACATCGACCAGCTGGGCAGCTTGCCGCCAAGGAATCCACCGGAGGATTGGCCGCCGGCGTTCGGTTGTTTGCCCTGGCCTGAGGGTTGCGGAGGTCGGGTCTGCTCTGCCATCCGGTGAAGTGTACGGGGTGGACCCCTGCTCGACGATGCACAGCGGCTGAGACTGTGGGTCGTCCCAGCCCCGATTGGCGGTCAGGGTCCCCCGCTTGGTGTGACCGCTGCCGGTACGGTGGTGCCATGAGTCGTTCCGGGAGTGGTCACGTTGGCGGTGCTCACCAAGGCAATGCACGCTCGGACCGCGCCCAGGCGGACAGGGACTACTCCGGGTCACGGGCCGCCGAGCGGCGCCGGTCCACCAGCAGGGTGTGTGCTCGTCCCTACTGTTCCACGGCTGCGTCGGCGACCATGTCCTACTCGTACGACTCCGGCTCGGTCTGGCTGGACGACCTCACCGTTGATGGGCACCCCATGGTGCACGACCTCTGCTCGCTCCACGCGGACTCCGTCTCGGTCCCCAAGGGCTGGCGGTTGGTCGACCGGCGCTCCGACTCCCTCGCAGCGGACGATCGTCAGTCGTCCGTGACGCATCTCGCTGCCGGTTAGCCGTCCCATGAGTCGGCGATCGCATCGCGACGCGGCCCCAACGCACAACGAAACCACATCCGACGGTCGGCCGGGCACCGACGTGGCGGTCACCCGCCTGTTGTGGTTGGCGGGACTGTGGCTTGGGTCGCGTCTGGTCGCCGGGTTGCTGGTGGCGCCATTCGTCGATCCGGGCGCGCCATTGTCGGCCGGTTCGCTGGTGGTCAGCCAGATTCCGTTCTGGGGGGTCACCGTGGGAGGTCTCTGGTGGATGGCCCGCCGTGAGGGGGAGCGGCTGAGCGGGTTCGTGCGATGGGGGTTCGCTCCACAGGACCTTGGTGTGGGCCTGGTGGCGGGGTTCGGACTGCACTGGGGGGTGAACCTGCTCTACCGGGTGTTGGAGAACGCCGGGGTGTCCGGCGACCCCTCGGCGTCAGCCCGAGAGTTGGTGAACGCGTCGCCCGGCGTGCTGGGAAAGGTGGTCCTGGTGGTGATGGTTGCGGTGGGTGCTCCCGTCGTTGAGGAGATGTACTACCGGGGGGTGGCGCAGCGCACCGCCATGCAGCTGGCCGAGGGCACCTCGGCGAAATCCGGCCTGCGGCACCGTTGGGGCGCCGTGGCCGGACTGGTGGCCGTCGCAGCGTTCTTCGCCCTCAGCCACATCGCAACCGGGGCCGACCTCATCCAACTGCCCGGACTGACGCTGGTGGGCGTGGTGCTGGGTGGGCTCGTCTGGCGCTCGGGGAGGCTGGGCCCGTCCATCGTGGCCCACGGAGTGTTCAACCTCTGCAGCCTGTTGGTGCTGTGGGGCGTCTCAAGTCCGTTGCTGGCGGGCTGATCACCGGGGCCTCCGATGAGGAGAACCCAGGTGCTCATGGCACGATGGTGGGATGACCGACGTGGTTGATCCCCCCGCGCCCGCCGCGCCAGCCCAAGACCAGACCCCCGCCGGAATCTCGGAACTTGAATTGGAACACGGCGCGCCCCGGAATCCCACTGCCGGCGAAGCCGACCGGCGACTTCTTCCAACCTGGCCGTCCGGCTTCGACGCGGCGCAAGCGGCCAACTACGTGGTTCTGGCGGCCTGCACGATCTTCATTTTCGCGACGCTGAATCGCGGTGGGGGCCTGCTGTCGACCAGCACCCCGACGGGCGGCGACATGGGGGCACACGTGTGGGGCCCGGACTACCTGAAAGACATCCTGCTGCCGTCGCTGCGCCTCTCGGGGTGGAGCCAGGACTGGTATGCGGGCTTTCCTGCCTACACCTTCTACATGGTGGTTCCGGCGCTGGCGATCGTGATGCTGGATGCGGGGTTGCCACCGCTGATCGGCCTCCCACTGCTCGTGGTCCTGGTACCTGGCCTGGTCTACGGCTGGTCGATGTTCACGGCCCGTCTGGCGCGGGCCGCCATGTTGGTGGCGGCGGTGGTGATTCTGCCGCTGTGCGTCGACGTCGACCCGAACGTGGCGTTCAAGCTGGTCAGCGTGTCGGGCCTGCTGGCCATGCCCTGGGCGGCGTTCTTCCTGGGCACCTCCTTGCGTCTTCGATTCCCCGGCCCAATGCTGATGTCGATGGCCGCGCTGGCCTTCGTGTGGGACTCGCACTTCACGATCTACGGCGGCAACGTCGCCTCCACCATGGCGGGTGAGTTTTCATTCTCGATTGCGTTCGCCGTCACCCTCGTGTTCCTGGGCGTGGTTGCCAGGGGTTTGAGCACCGGCAGGCATCGGGCCATCGCCGCGACGCTTCTGGGACTGGTGGCCCTGTGTCACGTCATCCCGTTGTTCTTCGCCGTCGGGGCAACCGCCATGATGTTCCTGCTCCGTCCGGGTTGGCGCCAGATGAAGTGGCTCATGGTGGTGATGCCCACCGGGGCGTTGCTTTCGGCGTTCTGGATAGTTCCGTTCTACCTGCGGAGTGACTACCTGAACGACATGGGTTGGGAGAAGGTGGGTCCGGCCGTGAACGGCGCGGCGAGCACGTATTGGCAATACCTGTTGCCCAACGCCATGCCCTACCACGAGATCATCTTTGGGTTGGCGGTCATTGGCGCGGTGCTCAGCATCGTCAGGGCAAATCGGGCCGGGTTGACCTTTGCGCTCTGGTCGCTGTTTGGCGTCGGCGGCTTCATTCTGATGCCCCAGGGCCGGTTCTGGAACGCCCGCGTGCTGCCCTTCTACATACTTTCGCTCGACCTGCTGGCCGCCGTGGCCGTGACGTTGCTCATCGGGGCGCTCGCCGCATTTGTGACCAAGCGGGAACGCCTGCAGCCGGTTGTCTCAGGCATCCTGGCAGGCGCCGCCGTCATCACGGTGTTTCTGGCGGTTGGGCTGCCCATCGGATTGCCCCCCAGTGCAAAGTCCACCAGCGTGAACGCCCCCACCGTGGTGGAGGACCAGTCGTCGGTGCCGCAGCTCAGCGGCCATCAGTTCGGTCCGTTCCTCTCGACCCAGTCCAACAAGGCCACGGGTTGGGCCAGTTGGAACTTCGGTGGTCTCCAGGCCAAGGAGCGCTACCCGGAGTACAGCGCGCTGATGTCGACGATGGCACGGGTGGGCAAGGAGCGGGGCTGTGGGCGGGCGATGTGGGAGTACTACAAGCAGATCGAGGACTACGGCACCCCGATGGCGCCCATGCTGCTGCCGTACTTCACCGATGGCTGCATCGGCTCGATGGAGGGGCTCTACTTCGAGGCCTCCATGACCACCCCGTTTCACTTCCTCAACCAGTCGCTGCTGTCCAAGGAACCGTCCCGACCCCAGCGTGACCTGCCCTATGAGGATCTCGACGTCGCTGAAGGCGTGAAGCGTCTGCAGCTGTACGGCGTGAAGTACTACCTCAGCCGAAGCGAGGAGGCGACCCAACAAGCCCGCGCCCTCACCGAAGGGCCCGATGCGCCGTTGACCGAGGTGGCTGAGGTCCCCAGCCAGAACCTGGCGGGCGACTCCGGAGTGCTCTCCGAGCCATGGGTGGTGTTCGAGGTGGCTGGATCGGAGCTGGTCAGCGGTCTGGACCACGAGCCGATCGTGATGACCGATGTGGCAGCCGATCACGCCCACTGGCTGGACCCGACGGTCGCCTGGTACGGCGACACTGCAAACTGGAGCACCTTCCTGGCGGCCGATGGGCCAAAGGACTGGACCCGGGTGCGCTGTGGTGCCCGAGCCGATGAGGTGGGCCCCGAATCGCCTTACGGTTTCGCTTGTCAGGGGGCGGTGCCGGGAACTCCGATCACTCCGGCCAAGGTCTCGAACATCGTCGTTGAGCAGCAGTCGATGAGCTTCACGGTGGATCAGGTGGGCAAGCCGGTACTGGTGAAGACCAGCTATTTCCCCAACTGGCGAGCCGACGGCGCCGAAGGCCCGTATCGAGTGGCGCCCAACCTGATGGTGGTCGTGCCAACCCAGAAGAACGTCTCGCTCAGCTACGGCCGCAGCGGCGTGGAGTGGTTGGGGATGGCGCTGTCGTTGGCCGGTGTGGTCATCGTCGTGTTGTTGCTCGTCGTTCGCACGCCCCGATTCCCAAGGGCGTGGCAGTTTGCCGGGGATGCCGAACCCGGCGATCCGACCCCGCGTGAGGCGCTCGTTGAGACGGGACACAGCAAGCTTCGGCGGAACATCCGGGTTCTCGCGCGAATCAGCCGGTCCGATCCGGTCGGCCCGATCGACGGCCCGCCGCCGGCCGCCGGTAACGGGCCGGTGATCGGCGATCAACCCGACGGCGGAACGGATCCCGACGCCACCGCCGAACCATCGCCCGACTGGATGATCTCGGCGCAGGAGCCCGCCGAGATCGACGGGGACCCTCCTCCTGCGTAGCGCCGGCCCCCGGCCGCCCGGTTCGTGGTCGCTCACCTGGGAGGTTGTCCGCACCCACCACTAGTGTTGGTTTCGTGGCAGACCTGGACGGCATTTTCAAGGCCTACGATGTGCGAGGCCTCGTGCCCGAACAGCTGGACGAGGAACTGGTGGAGCGCATCGGTGCGGCATTCGCCCGGTTCCTGCTCGGGCTGCCCGACGGGATGCCGGCGGACGAGCGGGCGCCGGACCGTGTGTTGGTGGGGCGGGACATGCGGCCCAGCGGTACGGACTTCGTGCAGGCATTTGCGCGGGGTGTCACCGGCCAGGGACTCGATGTGGTGGACCTGGGGCTGTGCTCCACCGACGAGGTTTCCTTCGCCAGCGGATCGATGGATGCGCCGGCCGCCATGTTCACCGCTTCCCACAATCCCGCCGGTTACAACGGCATCAAGTTCTGCCGCTCCGGCGCACGGCCCCTCAGCCTGGAGACCGGCCTCGATCGGGTGCGTGACCTGGCCCGAAACAAACTGGCGCCGCAGGGTTCGCCCGGTTCGCTGACCACCACCGACGTGTTGGCCGATTTCGTTGCGCACGTCCGCAGCTTTGTGGACGTCGACGGCCTCAGCCCACTGTCGGTGGTGGCCGACGTCGCCAACGGCATGGGCGGTCTGGTGGTTCCGGCTGTCTTTGATGGCCTGAAGCCCCGCTTGGAGGTGATGTTCGGGGAACTGGACGGCACCTTCCCCAACCATCCCGCCGATCCGCTGCAGCCCGAAAACCAGGCGGACCTGCGCGCCCGGGTGTTGGAGGTTGGCGCCGACGTGGGGCTGGCCTTCGACGGTGACGCCGACCGGGTTTTCCTGGTGGATGAGTTGGGCCAGGGGCTGTCGGGTTCCACCACCACCGCCATCATCGCCGCAGCAATGCTGGCGGATCACCCCGGTGCGACGATCATCCACAACCTCATCGTGTCCAAGGCGGTTCCTGAGGCCATTGCCGAACACGGCGGCGTGGCGGTCCGCACCCGTGTCGGGCACAGCTTCATCAAGGCGGTCATGGCCGACCGCGATGCCCTGTTCGGGGGGGAGCACTCGGCGCACTACTACTTTGCCGACAACTACCGGGCCGACTCCGGCCTGATCGCGGCGCTCGTGGTGCTGGCCGAGATGTCGCGCAGCGGACAGCCGTTGTCCGAGCTGCGCAAGCCGTACGAGCGATATGTGGCGTCCGGCGAGATCAACTCCACGGTCACCGACCCCACCGACGCGATGGCTCGTGTGGAGGAGGCGTTCATGGGAAGCCGCCGCGACCACCTCGACGGGCTCACCGTCGACCTGGGCGATTGGTGGTTCAACCTTCGGGCCTCCAACACCGAGCCGCTGTTGCGACTCAACCTGGAGGCGGCCGACACGGCGTCGATGGAGCGTCACTCCGCCGAGGTGCTGGCCCTCGTCCGGGGCGAGACCGACTGAGCGCGCACGTCATAGGATGCGCCGGAGCCTGAGGTCGTGCTTGGAACCATCAGCATCGTCCCACCCGGCCTCGACCCAGCCACTCTCGAATCAAGGAGTCATCAACATGGCGCTCTCCCCCGTGCTCTTGGAAGTGCTGGCCTGTCCCGAGGACAAGGGCCCGCTGTATTACCTGCAGGATGAAAACGCGCTGTACAACCCGCGTCTCACCCGCCGCTACCGCATCGAAGACGACATTCCGGTGATGCTGATCGAGGAGGCCGAGACCGTCGATGCGGACGAGGCCAAGCGCATCATGGCCAAGGTCTCCTCCGAGGGCATCAAGCCAACGTTCGACGGCGGGTCGTCCGAAGACGCAGCCACGTGAGCCCGACGGACACCGGCGTGTTGGACACGCTGGGTATGTTCGATGCCGCATTTGGGCTACCCGACCAGATGGCTGCGGCGGTCGAACTTGCATCATCGGTCGATGGACTGCCGGATGCGTCAGCGGTCACGTCGATCCTGGTCCTCGGCATGGGCGGCTCGGGGATCTCGGGCGACATCATGGCCCTCGTGGCGTCCGAGCATGGTCGGGTGCCGGTCGAGGTCAGCCGGCACTACGAGCTTCCCTCCCACGTGGGGCCTCACACCCTGGTGATGGCCGTGTCGTTCTCCGGCGACACCGAAGAGACGGTGGTGGCCGCCGAGGCCGCGGTCGCAGCCGGTGCACCCGTGGTCGCAGTGACCACCGGGGGAGCGCTTGGCGACCTCGTGTCGGCAGCCGGTGGAGGGGTGTGTGGCCTCCCCAAGGGCATTCCGCTGCCCCGCGCTGCACTGGGGGCGGTGGGCCTGACCCCCGTGGTTTTGGCGACGCGTCTCGGGCTCTTGAACGACACCGCCGCTGCGGTGGACGCCGCCATCGAAGCCGTTGCGGGCCGTCTTGGCGCGAACGCCGGTGCGTCGGGCGACACCGACAACGAGGCTCGCACCCTGGCGCGTCACATCGAACGTACCCAGCCGATCATCTACGGAGGTGGTCGTACCGGCGAGTTGGCGGCCTATCGGTGGAAAGGCCAGGTCAACGAAAACGCCAAGGCACCCGCCTACTGGGGCAGCGTCCCCGAGGTGTGCCACAACGAGATCTGCGCCTGGGGACAGCACGGCGACGTCACCCGCCAGGTGAACTCCATGGTGTATCTGCGGCATGACGGCGAACATCCCAACGTGTCACGTCGATTCGATTTCCTGGCTCAGATCACCGCCGAGGTGGTGGCCGAGATCTTTGAGGTACGCGCCAAAGGTGACGGCTCGCTGGCCAACTTCTACGATTTGGCTGCATTCGGAGACCTGGTGAGCCTGTGGATGGCGGCTGAAGCCGGCGTCGATCCGGGCCCCATCCCGGCCATTTCTGATTTGAAGGCCTACCTGGCCGGGTAGCCGCCCGCTGTCCTGGTACCGCATCACCCCCACCACCTCTCAAGAACCCACGATCACTGAAGAAAGAGGAGTTACCCATGCTGACCCCCGCCGACTACAAGGTGGCCGACCTTTCCCTGGCCGGTTTCGGCCGAAAGGAAATCGAGCTTGCCGAGCACGAGATGCCCGGCCTGATGGCCATTCGTGCCCTGTTCACCGATGAGGCGCCGCTCAAGGGAGCGCAGATCACCGGATCGCTGCACATGACGATCCAGACCGCCGTGCTGATCGAAACGCTGACCGCCCTGGGCGCAGAGGTGCGCTGGGCCAGTTGCAACATCTTCTCCACCCAGGACCATGCCGCGGCCGCCATTGCGGTGGGCCCCAACGGCACCCCCGACGCCCCCGACGGCGTGCCTGTGTACGCCTGGAAGGGTGAGACGCTCGAGGAGTACTGGTGGTGCACCGAGCAGGCGCTGCGTTGGCCCGGCACCGAAACCGGTGGCCCCAACATGATCCTCGACGACGGTGGCGATGCCACCCTCTACGTGCACAACGGCACCAAGTACGAGGCCGCCGGTGAGGTACCCGAGGCCGACGAGGACGACCCCGACGAGTGGAAGGTCATCCTGGCCTCGCTCACTGCGTCGCTGGCCGAGGACAACAACCGCTGGACCAAGATCGGCGCCGGCATCAACGGCGTCACCGAGGAGACCACCACCGGCGTGCACCGCCTCTACCAGATGTTCGAGTCCGGCGAGCTGCTGTTCCCGGCCATCAACGTCAACGACTCGGTCACCAAGTCCAAGTTCGACAACCTGTACGGCTGCCGCCACAGCCTGATCGACGGCATCAACCGCGCCGTCGACGTGATGCTCGGCGGCAAGACCGCAGTCGTCGCCGGCTACGGCGACGTCGGCAAGGGCTGCGCCCAGTCGTTCAAGGGCCAGGGCGCTCGGGTGATCGTCACCGAGATCGACCCGATCTGTGCCCTTCAGGCCGCCATGGAGGGCTTCCAGGTGGCCCGCCTCGAGGATGTGATCGGCACCGCCGACATCTTCATCTCCTCCACCGGCAACAAGAACGTGATCACCCTCGATCACATGGCCGCCATGAAGCACCAGGCGATCGTGGGCAACATCGGGCACTTCGACAACGAGATCGACATGTCCGGCCTGCTGCGCTCGTCCGACATTCAGCGCGTGACCGTCAAGCCTCAGGTGGACGAGTTCACCTGGCCCGATGGGCACTCGATCATCATGCTGTCCGAGGGGCGCCTGCTCAACCTGGGCAACGCCACCGGCCACCCCAGCTTCGTGATGAGCTGCTCGTTCTCCAACCAGGTGCTGGCCCAGATGGAGCTCCATCAGCGGCTGGAGGACTACCCGCTTGGTGTGCACCGCCTGCCCAAGCAGCTCGATGAGGACGTCGCCCGCTACCACCTCGACGCCCTTGGCGTGCGGCTGACCGAGCTCACCGACGAGCAGTCCGAGTACCTGGAGATCCCCAAGGCCGGGCCGTACAAGCCCGACCACTACAAGTACTGAGATACTCCTGGAGCGGTGCCTGGTTGCGGTGGAAACCCGACCGGTGCACGGGAGCTTTCACTCCGACAGGTTGACCTAAGTTGATCGCCCGGCCGCTCGATGCGGCCGGGCGGTTGCGCGTTTGGGCGCTGACGACGGGGGAACACATGAGTGAAGCGCAGGATTGGGCGGGCAGGGTGGCGGTGGTCACCGGAGGCGGGTCAGGAATCGGCGCTGCATTGTGCCGCCGGTTCGCCGAGGCCGGCATGTCGATCGTGGTGGCCGACGTCGACAAACCCGCGGCGGTCGAGGTGGCTGGTCAACTGGCCGACGAAGGTGTGCTCGTCGCTGACGCCCGAGCCCTGCCGGTGAGAGTCGATGTTGCCTCCGCCGACGAGGTCGCAGCCCTGGGCGAGGCGACCATGGACGCTTTTGGCGCCGTGCACCTCGTGTGCAACAACGCCGGGGTCTCTGCCGGTGGCCTGTCGTGGGAGGTGCCCATGTCCGACTGGCAGTGGGTGATGGAGGTGAACCTCTGGGGCGTCGTCTACGGCGTCCGGACCTTCGTGCCGCTGATCGTCCGGTCGGGCGGAGGCCACATCGTCAACACCGCCTCGATGGCGGGGCTGACCTCCCCGCCGTTCATGTCGCCGTACTCGGTCGCCAAGCACGGTGTGGTGGCCTTGTCGGAAGCGCTCTATCACGAGCTGTCCTTCAGCCATCCCGAGGTGGGGGCCTCGGTGCTCTGCCCGGGCTGGGTGCGCACCCGCATCTACGAAGCCGGCCGCAACCGGCCCCAGCGTCATGGTGGCCCCACGATGTTTGGCGAAGGCGGGCTGTCCGAAGGCGAGGAGGGAGCGGACGGTCCTGGAGCGATGGTCGCCCAACTGATCGCGTCGGGGATGGACCCGTCGGAGGTGGCCGACCTGGTGTGGTCGGCGGTGCTGGAGCGCCGATTCTGGGTGTTTACCGGGGACGACTGGATCGCCATGGCCGCCGAACGGGCTCGCGGTGCCTTCGCGGGCGAGAACCCCCAGCTGAAACTCCCCGGCATCGAGCTCCCGGTCGAGCCCGATGACAGCGCAGGTTCGGACTAGCGGAGGCCCATGGTGTCGACGCCGGTCGGAAGCTTGGCCGGGTCCCAACCGAGCTTTGAGAGGGCTTCTGCACAGGCGTAGCGATCGGTCATGCCGCCCACCCAGCGAACCGCCGCCCGGAGCGCCTGGGTCGAGCCCGCTGTGGGTACGGGACCGTCCGCTTGGCCGGTCAACACGTCGGGGGGCAGCGTGCCGGGTCGGTCGGCGTAGTACTCGACGAGCGCCGACAAAATCGCGACCACGGAGTCGGCGGCGACGACCGATGCGGGGCGCAGGTAGATGTTCTCGTAGTTGAACCGTCGGAATGCTGCGAGCGCGCCGGATGCCTCGTCGGTCATGCCCACGACGCCGTGTGTGCGCCCCACATGGATCACGTCGGCAATAAATGCCCGCAGCTGCCCGGACCGCACGCTGTCCCCATAGGCGGCCACCTGCGGTGGCAGGGCGCCGTGGTCGACGATGCCGGCGGTGACCGCGTCCTCGAAGTCGTGCGCGGTGTAGGCGATGCGGTCAGCCCAGCTGACCACGAGACCCTCGGGTGTGGCGGGCCGCGGGCGGGACCAGCTGTGGTTGCGGATGCCGTCAAGCGTCTCGGTGCACAGGTTGAGCGGGGTGAGCACCTCATCGGCGCCCCACACCGCGTGGTCGTAGCCCTCGTCGAGGTACGGGCCCAGCGCGTCCTCTGACGCATGCCCACCAGGGCCGTGTCCGCAGTCGTGACCCAGTGCGATCGCCTCGGTCAACGCCACGTTGAGGCGGAGGGCGGTGGCCATGGCCACAGCAACCTGGGCCACTTCGAGGGCATGGGTCAGGCGGGTGCGTTGATGATCGTCAGGGAAGATGAACACCTGGGTCTTTCCAGCCAGGCGGCGGAAGGCGGGGGAATGGAGAATGCGGTCCCGGTCGCGCTCGAAGCAGGTGCGCTCGGGGTCGGGCCCCTCCTGTCGTCGCCGGTGGCCGGCACCCTCGGATCGGGTGGCGCCCGGGGCCATCCAGGCGTGCTCGGCCTGTTCGCGGGCATCCCGGTTGGCTGGAGCAGATGCCTGAGACGCACCCGCGGCCTGGCCGATGCGCAAGGTGCCGCCCGCGTGAGCCGAGCGCACGCCCGGCTCGTCGGCATGCCCGGGGGCCAGCTGATGACCGCCCATCGTTGCGGCCCAGGCTCGGGTTCGTTCGCCGTCGGCGACCGAGGTCTGACGTTCCGGTGGGGACGTTCTGCTCATGGGGCCGATCCTAGGGAGCTGCAGTGACAACCAAGTTCGGTCGTAGGGCCCACCCGCACCGTTCGGGCGCTTCAGGCGCCCACGATCGCACCGACGCTGTTCAGTAATCCAGGGAGACGCTGTCGTGGTCCAACTTGAGGGTGCCGATCACCAGCACCCGGTTGTTCGGGTAGCCCACCTTGCCCGGCTGGTAGGCGTGGAACACCACCTTGGGGGTGCCGTCGGCTTCCCGGAATGCTTCGAGCCCGCCGGGCCCCACCACCCGATCGTTGGTCTTCAGGATGGGTTTGGCGTTGGCCCGTGCGCATGGTTGGGCAGGCCCGTTTGGGCAGCCGGCGATGCCGACGGCGTACTGGTCGCTACTCCATCCGGCACCGGAGTAGAACATCCACAGCCGCCCCTCCTGATCGCGGTACATCGATGGTCCCTCGATCACCCCGTGATCCCAGCCACCCGGGTCGCCGGTCAGCAACAGGGTGGGGAAACCGGCAAACCCGGTGCCCTGCGGGTTGAGCTGTTGGCTCCACAGCGCGCCGGAGCGACCCACCGGGGTGCCCTCGGACTTGTACAGCAGGTACGGCGTTCCGTCGAGGTCGACGAACGGGCTGGGGTCGATGCTGCCACCCTGGTCCTCCTGACAAACGAGCGGCCCGGTGGAGCTGTCGACGAAGGGCCCCTTGGGGGTCTTGGCCACCGCCACCGAGACGCACTGCATGTTCTGGCCCTTTTTGCGGGCCGAGTAGTAGAGGACGTAGTTGCCGTTCAGCTTGACCACCGCAGGAGCCCAGGTGGCACTGGGTTCCACCCAGTTCGGAAGCTTGGGAAGCGCGTTACCGACGAACCTCCAAGTCTTTTGGTCGGTGCTGGTGGCCAGTTGCACGTTGCCGCCACCCGCGTTGGTCGCATATGCGTAGGAGGTGGCGCCATCGATGAGCACGAACGGGTCGGGGAAGTCGTAGGGCATCGCGGATGGTCCGGCGGCCTCTGCCGCGGCACAGTCGTCCTGAACGGTGCCGAGGGTGGAGGCGCCGCCCGAAGCATCGCCAACCGAGATCTGGTTGACCGCCCGGTTGAGGCCGTCAATGCAGGTCTTCATCCGCCCGTTGTACAGGGCTTGGAGGCCGCGGCCGCTGTCGGCTGCCACCATCTGCTGCTGGAGGGCCTGGCGTTGCTCCTCCAGCGCTCCGAGGGCCGCCCGGGCTTCGGCCGAGTCGGCCTCGGCCAGTTTCGAGGTGGTGCGTGCGTCCTCGGTGGTTTGGCGCAGCTCGGCGTCTGCCGCCTGGAGCTCGGCGGTCTGTCGCTGCATCTCGGCCATCGTGTCCCTGGCGGTGGCAAGCTTGGCCTCGGCGTTGCGCTGGGCTTGAACCCGCTCGGTGTAGGCACGAATGGCCACCACCCCACCGATGATCAGCACCACGCTTGCGACCAGCGCCGGGATGCGCCGCCTGTGGGGCGTTGGGTTGTTCGGCTCGGAGATCGGATCGCCGTCGGAGGCGGGCAGATCGTCGGCCTCACGTGTGGGCTCCGTGGGCTGCGGAAGGGGACCGTCGACGTCCACCTCGTTGGTTGCGGGGCGCACCGGGGAGTCACTGGTGGAGGTGGTGGGTGGAGTCACGAAACGTCCGCCTGGGGCCGTCGGTGGTGGCATGTCGCCATCCGTGCGGCGAGCAGAGATGCGATTCTAGCGGTCATGGTCCGGGAGATGAAGCAGGGCCGACGTGGATCTCGGTACGTCCCGAAGGAGGGGTGCCTTCTACGCTGTCCCGGTGAGCAACTTTGTTGACGAGACCGGGGTGTTCGTAAAGGCAGGTGAGGGCGGCGCGGGTGCGGTGGCGTTCCGCCGCGAGGCACATACGCCCCGAGGGGGCCCGGACGGCGGGGACGGCGGGAAGGGCGGCGACGTCTGGTTTGTGGCCGACCGGAACGTGGCCTCGCTGTTGGCGTTTCGGGACCATCCGCACCGAAAGGCCACCAGTGGCAACCATGGCGGTGGTAAGGGCATGCACGGTGCAGCGGGCGAGGACCTGCTGGTGCCGGTGCCCGAAGGCACCCTGGTGCGCGAACGCGATGGCACGGTGCTGGCCGACCTGGTCGGCCATGGTGACCGGTGGCTGGCGGGCGAGGGGGGCAGGGGCGGCCACGGCAACGCCCGGTTCCTGTCCAACCGGCGCCGTGCCCCCGACTTTGCCGAGCAAGGTGAATACACCGAGGAACGCTTTCTGGTCCTCGAGCTGAAACTGATGGCCGACGTGGCGCTGGTCGGGTTTCCCAATGTGGGCAAATCCACGCTGATCGCGGCAATCTCGGCGGCCAAGCCCACAATCGCCAACTACCCGTTTACCACCCTGGTGCCCAACCTCGGGGTGGTTCGCACCGATGATGGGTTTGAGATGGTCGTGGCAGATATCCCTGGCCTGATCGAAGGTGCAGCAGAGGGTCGGGGCCTGGGCCACGCCTTTCTCCGTCATATCGAGCGGGCCAGGGTGCTGGTGATCATGGCCGACGTGGCCCCGCCCGGCGCACGCATGCATGAGGCCGATCGGCACGAGCAGGAGCGGGTGCTGCTGGGCGAGCTGCTCGACTATCGGCCTGAACTTCTCGATCGAACCAAAATCCGGGTTGCAGCACGCGCCGATTTGGCGCCGGAGGAGGCAGCCGAGGCCGAGGCCGAGGGCTGGCTGGCCGTCTCGGGGGTGACCGGGCAGGGGACCAGGCAGTTCGTCGGCGCCATGCGCCGCGCGGTGGAGGAGGCTCGCGAGTCCGGTGAGGACCCGAGCGCCTACGTGGTGCATCGCCCCGAGCCCGAGGGCATTCGGGTGGTACGTGAGATCGACGGTTCGCTCCGCGTGGTGGGTCGGGATGCCCAGCGGGCGGTGGCCTTGTCGGATCTCACCAACCCCGACGCGCTGGCCGAGGCGCAGCGACGGTTGAACAAGCTTGGGGTCAACAAGGCATTGGGCAAGGCCGGTGCCAAGGTTGGGGACATGGTGCACATTGGCGCCATGTCGTTTGAGTACGGCGAGGACGACCTCCGTTGAGCGCGCTGCGCCGTGGGTGCCTGCCGGGTCGATACCTGTCATGTTGGTAATCGCAAAGATCGGCACGTCGTCGGTGACCGATGACGCCGGGCGGCTGCGGTCCGATGCCATCGAGACGGTGGCGCGGGAGGTGGCAGCGGTGCATGCCGCCGGTCATCAGGTGGTGCTGGTCAGTTCTGGCGCTGTTGCCGCCGGCCTGCCGGCGTTGGGCCTCGGCGGCGACGAGCGTCCTCGCGACCCGCGCGTGCTCCAGGCCGTCGCCTCGGTGGGCCAGGTGCACCTGATGGAGCGCTACGGCGCCGTATTCGGGAAGCATCACAACACCGTGGTGGGCCAGCTCCTGGTGGTTCCGACCGACTTTGGTGCCAGGGACAAGTATTTGCATGCACGTGCCACCCTTGAGGCCATGCTCGAGCTGGGGGTGCTGCCCATCGTCAATGAGAACGATGCCCTGGCCGACGATGAGCTTCGCTTTGGCGACAACGACCGCATCGCTGCGTTGCTGGCCCAGGCACTGGCTGCAGACGTGCTGGTGTTGCTGACGGATCAGGCCGGTCTCTTGACCGCAGACCCCCGGCTGGACGCTTCCGCTTCGTTGATCGAGGACATTGCGCAGGTTGATCGTGAACTGGAGGCGCTTGCGGGCGACTCCGGGTCCAACCGCGGCACCGGCGGAATGACCTCCAAGCTTGCGGCGGCCAAGATGGCCACCTGGGCCGGCGTGCGCACCGTGATCGCCCAGGCCGACCGTTCAGGGGTACTCCTCGACGCGGTGACCGGCGAGCCGGGCGTGGGCACCACGGTGCGAGCGCGCCAAGGACGTCTGCCTGCTCGCAAGGTGTGGATCGCCTTCGCCGTCGGCGCCGCCGGTCGGATCTCGGTGGACGCTGGGGCGCGCGCTGCCTTGTTGACCGGCGGTTCGTCGCTGTTGCCGGCGGGCGTCGTGTCGGCGGACGGCGGGTTCGATGAGGGCGATGCGGTCGAGGTGGCCGACGCCGACGGCGCTGTCTTTGCGAAGGGAATCAGCCGGATTTCGGCGAGCGACCTACTGCTGGTGGCGGGGCGCCGGAGTTCGCAGGTGCCCGCCGATGTGTCACCGGTGGCGATCCATCGGGACGACCTGGTGGTGCTCCCCGAGGGCTGAGGGACGTCCGTCTGCGAGGTTTACCCGGCGGAAGGCTGGGCCTCGCCTGTGTCGGGAGCATCGGGCTGGGTGGCTGAGGGCTGGGCTGCGTCGGGCTGGGCTGCGGGTGCCGCTTCGACCGCGGATGCGTCGGCAGTACCGGTGTCGAGCCCCAACTGACTGCGAATCTTGGAAAGCCGAGCCTGGGCCTCCACGTTCCGGGTGGCCTGCTCCACCTCGAGCATTTTCGACTCGACCGACTGGCCCTGGAGCTCCGACACGCCCTGAGCCTTGGCGTATCGCCCCTCGATCTTCTCCCGAACCTGATCCAAGGTGGGCACGTCGTCGCCGACCGTGGCCGACAGGCTGGTCATGGCGTTGTTCATGGATTCCTGCATCTTGGCCTGGTCGAGCTGGCTGAGCAGCTGCTGCTTCTCGGCCAGCTTCTTTTGAAGCTTCGAGCTGTTCTGTGCCACGGCGGCCTTGGCCTGATCGGAGGCCTGGGTGGCCTGCAGGTGCATGCCTTTGAGCTGCTCGATCTCGGCCTCGATCGCAATCAGTCGGTTGGCGAACGCCTCTGCGGCCGAGGTCATCTCGGTCGCCTTGGCGGTATCGCCCGAGCGGGTGGCCTCATCGGCCATCAGCACCGCCTGGCGGGCGTTGGCTGTCAGCTTTTCGAGGTCGTCCATGCGGGTGTCAAGGCGCATCTCGGTCTGCTTCTGGTTGGCGACGACCGTCGCCGCCTGCTCCACCAGCATCTTGTGTTGCTGCTGAGACTCGGTGATCGCCTGCTCCAGCTGGACCTTGGGGTCAGCATTCGCATCGAAGCTCATGTTCAGCTTGGTGGTCAGATACTTCCAGAAGCGCTTGATCGATTTGAACACGACGACGAGCATAGAGCCTGGCTCAGGCGGTGCCATCCGGTTGGTCCGGCTTACCCGAGGCTCCAGGGGTTGAAGGGGTGGTCCGCGCCAGCAACCGCTCGACGGCACTCGGTACGAACGGCCCGATCTTGCGCCGAAGCACCGACACGTAGCGGTCCAGGCCCTCGATGCGCAGCAGGGCGACCGCCAGGACGAACGCGACCGCCCCAAACACCACGCGCAGGATCAGCTGAGCGGGCGCCCAGTCCAGCGCCGACAACGGTGGCAGCGTGGGGATCAGGGCGCCTGCCACGGTGGCCACAGCGGCCACGGTCGCCTTGCCCATCATGGTGAACAGACTGCGGTCGAGCAGGTCCCGCACCTGGAAGTTGAGCACCAGCACGCTGATGACCGCAGCGATGAGATACGCCCCGCTGAACGCAACCGCCAGCCCGGAGGCGGTGCGGGTGGTGAGCAGCACCGCCAGCACGATGTTGAGCCCGTTTTCGCCCACGTTGATCCAGAACGGGGTGCGGGTGTTCTGGCGGGCGTGAAACGCCCGAATGGCGTACAGGTAGGTGGAGAACGCCGGCAACCCGACGGCGAAGGCGATGAGGGTGCGGGCGGTCTCGTCGGTGCCCGACGCGCTGAAGGCGCCGCGTTGAAACACCACTTGGATCAGCAGTTGGGCCACGACGACGTAACCCGCTGCGGCGGCCAGTACCACCGTGAACAACACGTTGAGACCCTCGCGAAAGTTGGCGCGGTAGGAGGTCAAATCGCCATCGACGAACGAGGTGGCCAGACGGGGTAGGACGGCGGTCATCAGGCTCACTGCGATCAGCCCATGGGGCAATTGAAAGAACGCAAACGCATATTGGTAGGTGGCCACCGTGCCTTCGGGCCCCGAGTTGGCCAGGTTGGTCACCACGTAGAGCGAGACCTGGTTTGCCACCACGTAGCCCATGGTCCAACCGGACAGCCGGATCAGGCGCTTGACCACCGGGTGGGTGGGAGCGAGGTTCCAGCGCAGCCGCACCACGCCGTCGCGCATGGGCGGGATCAGCGGCAAGGCTTGCGCGACCACACCCAGGGTGGTGCCGATGCCCAGGACCAGCAGGAGGGCATTCAGTGAGCCGGACCCCTCACTCACCCGTTGCACCAACGGGCGGGCGGCCACGAACATGACCGTGACCACGAGGTTGTTGGCGATCGGGGTGTAGGCGGGGATCGACAGCTTGTGCTGGCTGTGCAGCACCGCCGTGGCCAGGCTGACGATGCCATAGAGGAAGATCTGAGGAAGGAACAGCCGCATCAGCGGCACGGTCAGTTCCAGCTGGGCGGCCCGGGCACCCGGCTCCAAGCCCAGGGTGTAGGCCTTGGCCACCCAGGGCGCCGCCAACACGCCTACGACCGAAAGCACCAGCAGCGCCAGCGACGACACGGTGATGATCGCGGATGCGCCGTCATCGAACTCGCCTCGGCGGGTGCGACGACGGGTGTTGACGAACAGCGGTACCAGGGTGGAGGACAACACGCCGCCCACCACCAGCTCGTAGATGATGTTGGGGGTGTTGTTGGCGATGCCGTAGGCGTCGGCGAGCCCAGTGCGGCCCAGGGCATACGCCATGGCGCCCCAGCGGAGCACGCCGGTGACGCGCGACAACACGGTGCCCAACGCCGGGTTGGCTGCCGCCCGCACCAGGTCCTTTTCGCCTGCGGCCACCATCTCCGGGTCGTCCTCGACGGGCACCCCCACCGGTTCATTGGCACGCGCCGCGTCCTGGTTGCCGCCGGAGTCATCGCTGAAGGCGGGGCCGTCGTCTTCGACGAGGATCACGTCGTTCATCGATGCGCCCTCGGACCCGATCTCGCCGGGCACTCCCACCGGGCCGATCATTTCCGGATGAGGCATGGGTATCGGCGGGGACACCACCGGCGAGGCACCCGTGTGGGTGACGCTGGCCACCCGTTGACGGTCGGCGCGCTCGCGTCCTGCAAAGCGAACCAGTCCCGAGGGAACCCAGTCGACCCCAGCCACCAGCGGGGGCGGCACGAGGTAGCGGCACCCGGTTGGTGAGTCCTTCGCGTGCACCCAGGTGCGCGTCCGTCGACCTGCCGCCTGACCGTCGGTGCGTGGCGATGCTGCTTGCCCCGGCACGGTGGTGGTCACGTGCCCTCCCCGGTTTGTCCGGTTTGGGGCGGTTGGGTTTGGGGCGGTTGGGTTTGGGGCGGTTGGGTTTGGGAGACCGGGGGTGGGAGGTCCGGGAGTGCCTTGGGGACCGTGGCGTCGGATGCCCGGACCTCCACCATCGCCTGGCGGAGGGCCTCCATCTCGTCCACGATGCCCGCCACGTCGGCGCGCAGCGAGCCTGCGGCAGTGGAGTCGGCCTGGCTGACCGACAACTCGATGGCCCTGGTGACCGCCTCGTCCAACCGGGCGTTGAGAAGTCGCAGGCGGCTCTCTGATTCGGTGAGCGTCGCTTCCATGCGGTCAGCGGTGGCCAACTGCATCAGCAGAGCCTCTTCGGTGGCCGCAAGGCTGGGGGAGTCTGCCGCAGCGCGTAGCCGACGTGTCTCGGCCAACTCGCCCTCGACTGCCGGTCGGTTGATCTGCGCGCGTCCCATGCCGACGGCGTTGCCCGACTTGGCAATTTCCCAGACCTCGGCCACGCCCTCATTGAGGTGGGCACGAATCTCGCCCAATCGATCTCGCAGGGGACCTTGGGGGGTACCGTGCAACGCTCGTTGGAAGTTCTGTTCCGCCTGCTGGGCGTCACGAACCAGGCGCTTCCACGGCTCGTTCAACGCAAACGCATCGATCCGGGTCGTCGAGCCCCGCTCGGGGCGGGGGACGGCCACGCCCACGCGAATCACCCAGGCCGCAATTGCGCCCACCACGGCGCCGATCGGCCCCAGCCCGGTGAGAACACCGACCGCCGCGCCGACACCGCCCGCCACGATGCCGGCCGGGCCGGTCATCGCCCGAGCCACCTGGGGCGTGTAGAAGCGGTCACGGAAACTCATGGCGTCGTGAGCGTTGCCTTCTCCCAGGCCGGCTGGGACGATCGGGGTCAGAAGTTGGACACGACTGCGGTGAACACCCGATCGATCGCATCCGGATCGCTCGAGTCGTACGCCGCCGCGTCGGATGCCTCGGCGATCGCCGAAAGTTGACCGGTCGAGGCCCCCTCACCGTAGGCGATGGTGAACATGCGGACGGGTGTCGCCGCTTCACCTTCGCTACCGGCACGCAGTTTGTTGGTCAGAGCCTTGAACTGAGCGTCGTCGTCAGCGGGATCACCGTCTTCGTTGATGCCGTCGGTCAAGAGGATCACAGCGTTGATGCGCGTCGGGTCATAACCGCTCTTGATCTCGTCGAACGCCTGCTCGGCGGCTCCAAAAAGTGGGGTGCCGTTGCGGGGCCTGAGCTCCCGGAGCGCGGTGCGGAGGCCTTCGGCGTTGGCGCCCAGTTCCTTGATCTCCACCAGGTCGTCGTACACCGGTTGGCCGGTGTTCTCGTCGGTGGTGAAGGTTCGCAGCCCCACCTCGTCGTCGGCCTTGAACTCGTCCAACGCCGTGCTGGCCGCCTGCTTGGCCAGGTCAAGCTTGGTGGGGCCGCCCGGGTCGCCGGCGGTGGCCGGCTCGCTCATCGAACCGGAGACGTCGAGCATCATCAGCACCCGGGCACCTTTTCGTTGGGTGTCCCAGGCGTTCAGGATTGCGTCGAGCACCTTCGGGTCGGGCACGGGCAAGGTGGTGGCCGGCTGATCGGGATCCACCCCGTTCTTGGCCACGATCGGGTTACCAACCGGCACCTCGGGGTTGCCCGGACGGAAGCCGAACGCCAGCACCTTCTTCTGGTTGGTCGGCTCCTGGAGGAA
This sequence comes from Candidatus Microthrix parvicella Bio17-1, assembly GCF_000299415.1. NCBI lineage: Bacteria > Bacillati > Actinomycetota > Acidimicrobiia > Acidimicrobiales > Microthrixaceae > Candidatus Neomicrothrix > Candidatus Neomicrothrix parvicella. The sequence continues at coordinate 563,373 of NZ_AMPG01000002.1, read as the reverse complement.
CTTGATGAACTTGTCGGCGGCATCCTTCTGAGCCTGGGTCCCGCTCACGACGTACAGCGGGTTGTCGGAGTACAGCGTGCCCTCGGTTGGATAGATCGACACCAAAGGGATCCGAGGTTTGCGGGGCTTCTCCCCGGGGTCGAGTACGCCATCGGGATTACCCGAGTTGTAGTCGATCACCGACTTCTCCTCGACGGCGACGGCGGAGGCGTAGGTGAGCGCCGTGTCGCGCCGGTCGGCCCGAAACCAGTTGTTGAGAAACGTCATCGTGATGTCGCCGTAGTGCACCACCGACGACTCGATGCCCTTGTTGAAGTCAACGACCTTCTTGGCTTTCAGTTGTTCGACCGGCAGGTTGTCTTTCGCCCCGGCGGCCGCGTAATTCTGGGCCACAAGTGCCGACAGGCCGGAGGTGGAGTAGTTGGGGTTGGTCTTGCCCAGCTTGAACTGTCCCCACTCAGGGTGACCCCGCTTCGCCCATGCATCGGTCTCGGTGGACAGCGCCAGCAGGTCTTTCCAGCCCACCGGCTTCTCCGGGTAGCCGAGCGCATCAGCCATTGGTTGTGGCATGGCGATCACCAGGGGGGTCAGCATGAAGGTTGGTGGATCGTTCGGCACGGTGAACTTGTTGCCGCCATCGCTGGAACGCTGGTTTGTGATGGCGCCCCAACTGCTGGACGCCGGCGACCAGAGCACGGGCTCCGTGCCCATCTCGGCCGAGTTCCAGCCATCGGCCAGCGCCGTGGCCGCACGGCCGGAGGACACCGACTCGGGTTCCACCCGAACGCATCCCTGGCCGTCCCAGGCGCGATTGAAATCCTCGGCCAACTCCTTCATCAGGTCGATCTTCTCTGAACTGACCGCGGCCGGCACCTTGGTGCAGTTGTCATCCTCGGCGGCCTGTTCGCCACCGCCACCGCCCCCGCAGGCACCCGTCAGAAGGGCCACGGCCAAAAGCGCAACCCCGGCTCGGGTGGTGCCTTGGCGTCGCTGGGTGGGGAAGCGTCGGGTGGCGCGATCTTGGGTCATCAAAGTCTCCAGGTGATGGTCGGTGCTTGGCTCCGCCGGCTCATTGGGCGTTCCAACTTTCCAGCAGCGCGGCCAGAAGCCCCGGGTCGGTCGGGTCCGCGTCGCTGGGTGGCTCCCACCCGGCGGTGGTCAAACCGGTGCCGAGACGATCGGTGAAGTCGGTCACAGCCTCGGCCGACGGTGGCTGGGCGTCGTCGTTGGGTGAAGTCGTCCTTGCGGACACCTGCGCGGTGAGGTTGACAACGGGTTGTACCGGACGGACCTCGTAGCCGCGGGCTGTGGCCGGACCGGTGATCTCGGCCTCGGGCGCAATCAGCACCGAGGCCGCTCCCGGCGTTGTCGTGAACTTCTTGACCGCTGAGCTGGAGGAGACACCCAGCTCGCCGGAGTCGATCCGGCCGAGCAAGCCGCCAAAGGCCTGAGAGGTGACGTCGTCTCGGTCGGGCGGTGCATCGTCAGCGGGGATGGTGCCTGCGAGACCGGCGAGGGTGACCAGCCCGGCCGAGGACGGCGGCACCACGTGGCCGAGGCGAAACTCGCCCAGCGGCGCCGCCCCTCCGAGATCCGTCGCGTCCTTCCCGGTGGCATCCGCCAGGCAGTTCCAGGTCACCGTCTTGGGACATGCAACATCGAGCAGCTTGAGGTTGTCACCCTTGGCCGCCACGACCAGCGGGGTGGAGGCCACCTGCGCAGGCGTCCCAAAGGTCGGGACCTCGGTGTTTGGGTTGGCGACGGCCAGCATTGAAGACCAGTCCCCGGCGGTGACCCACAGGGCGGGCGGGTCATCCTTGGAGTTGAGGTCGCTCAGCCGGTCGAAGGCGTCACCGGGTTCGATCAGCTTCACTTCAGCCCCGTCGGCGGCAGCCGCACAGGCATCGGCCAGGAGCGGATCGCACCACAGGACCCCGAGCGAAGGTTCGGCACTCGGCCCATCGCCGCGCCCGTCGATGGCACCGCGCAGCACCACCGCACCGGCGACCAACCCAACTGCGGCCACCAGGGCCAGAATGCGTGCCATCACGAGAGACGTAGGCTACCGGAGGTAGGCCCAGCGCGGCCTGCGCCTCGCCGATGGAACGGCGGCGCAGTCAGGCGGTCGCCAAGCGCCGGTCTTCAAGCACCTGAGCCAGAACCACCGCCTGATTGTGCTCGGTGTCCTTTGCGCCGTAGACAAGCGTGACCCGGCCATCCTCGGTGCGCTCGACCAGGGCGGTTACCAGGTCTTCGTGATCGCAGAGTTCGGTTCGGTACCGCTCGGCGAACTCATCCCACCGCTCCGGGTCGTGCCCAAACCACTTGCGCAGCTCGTTGGTCGGTGCGATCTCCTTGCACCACTCGTCGATCTGCAGGTGGTCCTTGGACACGCCGCGAGGCCACAGTCGGTCGACCAGGACCCGATAGCCATCGTTGTGCGTCGGCTCCTCGTACGCCCTGCGGGTCCACACCCTGGCGCTCATGACCCGACCTCTTGAGTGTCTTCGTTCATATGCTCACCCCGTTGTTACGGATGGACTTTCAAGCGCTCACCCGGTCTCAGTATGTGGTGCCGCAGTTCCTCAAACCGAGGCAGGCCCACTTCGGCCACCGGGACGAGTGGGACTTCGAGACGTCGCAGCAGATGTAGGACGGCGCAGCGACCGCCGTGGCAGCTCTTGGCGGTGACCGCCGAGGCACAACACGACGAGTTCTGGCGGGCTGTCCTCTACGCGTAGATCGTCACTGGTGGCCCGGGGCTGTGTTATCGGTGGCCGGGGGCCGTGGCCGGGATGTCGGCGGCGGTGAGCAGGGCCAGGTCGTCGCGGGTGGGGCCGTCGAGGGCGACCACTCGGCTGGCCTGACACGCCATCGTCTCCTCCAGCAGGTTTCGAGCCAGGCGCCCGTTGCCGAAGCCCTCCTCGCGAGGCACCGCATCGAGCACCTCGGTGAGGCGGGCCCGAGCGTCGTCGGCCAGCTCGTAGCCGTTCTTGTCGGCCAGCAGGTCGAAGATCGCCAGCAGGTCCTGAGTGGAATAGTCGGGAAAGAAGACCGTGCGCGGGAATCGAGAGCGCAGTCCCGGATTGACGTCGAGGAACGCCGTCATCTCGTCGGGGTACCCGGCGACCACGACGACGACTCGATCGCGGCGGTCTTCCACCAGCTTCACCAGCGTGTCGACGGCCTCCCGCCCGAAGTCGCTCTCCGAGCCTCGGATCAGCGAGTAGGCCTCGTCGATGAACAACATGCCCTCGTCGGCCTCGTCGAAGCGCTTGGTGACCAGGGGGGCGGTCTGGCCGACGAACCCGGCCACCAGGGAGGTGCGGTCCACCTCGACCAGGTGCCCCCGTTCGACCACCCCGAGGGTGCGGTAGATCTGGGCCAGCAGCCGGGCGACCGTGGTCTTGCCGGTGCCGGGATTACCCGTGAACACCAGGTGGTTCGAACGGTCGGCGACCGGAAGGTCAACCTCGGCCCGCATCCGGCCCACCCGGATGAGGTCGGTGAGGCGCCGCACCTCGGCCTTCACCTCGGCCAACCCGATCAGGCCGTCCAGCTCGGCCATCAACTCCTCGAGGGGGCGAGGCGGCGGCAGCGGCTCGGGCTCGTGGACATCGGGCGCGGCCTCCGTGGCGGTTTGTGCGTCGGACGCGGGTGTGGCGGAAGCGTTGGTGGAGGGCGCGTCGACGTCGGGAGCGTCGGTGGCGATGCGGTTCGCCCGGGTGGCATGGTTGCCCGGACCGACCGTCCCGATTCGTCCCAGCAGGCGGTTGCGGAAGGCATCGAGCGCAGCCAACTCGCCCTCGGTGCAGATGATGTCCAGATCCACCACTGTGTGGGCGATGGCCATGGCGTCCCGGTAGTACCCGAGCGCCCGTTCGCCACCGTCGAGACGGTCGGCGCCGAGCAGGATCTCGAACAGGTCGCTGGGCCGGTCGAGCCAGCGCCGGGCGCCCCGCAGCAGGTCGGTCTCGCGCACCTTGGCGGGGGTGGCGCCCGCCAGTTGGGTGTCGAAGCGGCCGCCGAAGACGCCGATAAGCGGCCACAGCTCGTCGTCGGAATGGCGGCCGTCGCTGTCGATGAAGGCGCAGGCGATGCGGTAGGCCTCGACCGACACGTCGCCCGCCAGGTCTCCATCGGAAGCGATGTTGGCCACGTTGGACGCATCTGACGTGTTGCCCACCGAGTGGGTGACCTCGACCAGGGCGGTGGTGACGTTGCCGCAAAAGCGGTCCACCGCCAAGCCGAGCGGCCCGGTCGCCGAGTTGATCGAGGCACCCATCGTCTACCCGAACGCCGAGTCACATCCGACGGCAACCGCCATCGCCTGGCAGATGTGGCGCATTCGGAACTCCGAAAGGCGCCCGACCGGTTCGACCATCGCTCCCACGCTGACGCTTTCTACCGAGTCGAGGTTGACAGCGGTCGTTCTCCGCACCGGATCCTCGCCTGGCTCCAAGAGCACTTCGCTTTCGAGGTCACGAATTGTCGTGGTACACGGGGCAACGATGACTCGCTTCAGCCGACGGATCGCCTCGGCGCGGGAGAGCACAACAACCGGTCGGCGCGCGATCTCGGGCAGCTCACACCACCACAGTTCGCCCCGCTGGGGGAGTTCGCTCACGAAGCCTTGGCTGCGCGATGGAAAGAATCGAGGTCGCCCCATTCGTCAGGTTCACTCAGCGGTCGGCGGTCGTACACCTCGTAGCTTCGATCGACCTCATCGGTCCGATGCTTGGCCACGAAGGCAGCGAGGGCTTCGTCGAGAAGCTTCGAGTCACGAGCATCTGGAGACGCCGAACGAGCAGCTGCGAGCAGCTGTTCGTCGACCGTGGTGCTGACCCGAACTCGTGCCATGCCACGAGTATGCCACGTGCTCGTTGGTGATCACCGTCGGTGACCGGCGCCATGGCGAAGGTCGGCTTGCCCAATCATGCAAGAACACTGGCGTCCCGTGGTTGTGAACTCAGCCGAGTGCGGCCTTGAGTGGTTGGGCCGCGGACTCCAGCCTGGCCTGTGCCAAGGAGCCGGCCAGCTTGGCCTCGCGCTGGGCGGTGTTGACCATCCGCTCGGTGTCCTTGGCGGCCCGTCGGGCCCGCCAGCCGAGGCCGGGACGGCCCTCGGTGTCGACGGTGGCCAGCAACAGCCCGCCCAGGATCGACGCGTTCTTCTCGAACTGAATGCGAGACATCGTTCGGGCTTGGGTGTCCGGCTCCTCGTTCCAGAACGCATGCGCCGCCAACGTGGTTGGTACGAGCGTGCCCGCCAGCACCAGCGCCGAGAGGCGCGGGAACCTGCCGAGGGAAAACAACACTCCTGCGCCCACCATGATGGCGCCGTTGGCCTTCACCAGATCCGCATCGGCCATCGTCAACCCGGTGGCGTCCCTGATTGCACCCAGGAGCGGTGCCGCCGTGTCCACCTTCGACTCGGGATTGCGGGCGCTTGCCAGTCCCTCGTTGATCAACAGTCCGGCGATCAGGGGTCGGGCAACTCGTCGTAACAACATCATGTCTGAGATGTTCCCATGGCAGGACCGGATCAAACACCACCCGGCCGTTCGTCACAAGCGATTGGGAGCGCCCCGACGCCTGATCGGTAGTCTCTCTGCCAATGAGCACGGCCAGCGCACGCACCGACGGACTTCCCGAGACCGAGCCCCGCTTCGATGCGGTCGACGACGTGCGAGCCCGTCTCGGTGAGGTGGAGTACCTCTCCGACGAGGGGATCGCAGGAATCGTCTACCTCGCCGATCGGCTGGGTAAGCCGATTCTGGTCGAGGGCCCTGCGGGCACCGGCAAGACCCAACTCGCCAAGTCGGTGGCCGAGATCACCAACAGCCGACTGATTCGCCTGCAGTGTTACGAGGGCCTGGATGAAGCCAAGGCGCTGTACGAGTGGAATTACAAGAAGCAGTTGCTGCGGATCCAGGCGGCAGGCATTGAGGGCAACAGCGAGGGTGGCGCCGGCTGGGGTGAGCTTGAGGAGGACATCTTCTCCGAGGACTTCCTCCTGACTCGCCCGCTTCTCGAGGCGATCAGGGCCGAGGACCCGGTGGTTCTCCTGATCGATGAGGTCGACCGGGTGGAGGTGGAAACCGAGGCGCTGCTGTTGGAGCTGCTCAGCGATTACCAGGTGTCCATTCCCGAGCTGGGTACGATCACCGCCCGCCAGATCCCGCTGGTGTTCCTGACCTCGAACGCAACCAGGGAACTGTCCGAGGCGCTCAAGCGGCGTTGCCTGTACCTGTACATCGACTACCCGGACATGGAGCGGGAGCGCGAGATCGTGCTCACCAAGGTGCCGGGCATCACCGAGGCCCTGGCCGATCAGGTGGCCCGAATCGTGCGGTCGATCCGCCAGCTCGAACTCAAGAAGTCGCCGTCGGTTTCCGAGACGCTCGACTGGGCCCGCACCCTCATGCTGCTGGGCGTGGAGAAGGTGGATGCCCAGGTGGCCACCGACACGGCCAACATCCTCTTGAAGTACCAGTCGGACATCGCCAAGGCCACCCGGGAGTTTGTCAAGGATGGCGGCCAGTCCGCTGCGAAATCGATGCTGGGTTGATGGGTGCTCCCTGAGACCGCCGGCGGTGGCACCCTCGCAACCCTCGCAGTGACCGGCGAGCCCTTCCTGGAGCTGCTGGGGGGCTTCATTCTCGCGCTCAGGGAGGCCGGTCTGCCGGTGAGCCTGACCGAGAACCTGGACGCCATGGAGGCGGTTGGGCACATCCCGCTGGAGGACAGGGACGCATTCAAGTACGCGCTGGCCGCCACCCTGGTGAAAAACCACAGCCATTGGCGTGTGTTCGAGACCGTCTTTGAGGTGTATTTCAGCCACCGCGGGTCGGCCCACGTGCTGGACGAGGATGCTGCGGCCGCGCTGGCCGAGCTCGAGGACCAGATGGACCTGCCGCCCGGTGAGGGCGCAACCGGCGCGGGTGGTGCGGGCGGCGAGGCGATGACCTCGGAGGAACTGGCCGAGGCGTTGTACCAGTCGCTGTTGAAGGGCAACGATGCACAAATGCGGGCGGTGGCCCGCCAAGCGGTGCGTCGCTACGCCGGCATGGAGCCGGGCCGGCCGGTCGGCGGCACCTACTACCTCTATCGAACGCTGCGACAGCTCGACCTCGATGGAGTGCTGGCAAAGTTGCTGGAGGCGGCCAAGGACGCGGCCCCGGAGGACCAAAACTCCCTTGATGCGCGGCTCGAGGCCGACGAGTACGAACACCGCATCAACCAGCTCAAGTCTGAGATCGAGGCCGAGATCCGTCGTGGCCTGGTGGCGGACCGCGGTGTGGAGGCCATGTCGCGCACCCTGCGCAAGCCGCTTCCAGAAGACATCGATTTCATGCATGCCAGTCGCGACGAGCTGAAGGTGCTTCGTCAGGCGATCCAGCCGCTCACCCGCAAGTTGGCGGTGCGTCTGGCCCGCAAGCGTCGTCGCGGCCGCAGGGGTCCGTTGGATTTTCGTTCGACGGTTCGCCACTCCCTCAGCACAGGCGGGGTGCCCGCCGACCCACAGTTTCGACCCCCGAGGCCCCACAAGCCCGAGATCTTTGTCATCGCCGACATCTCCGGCTCGGTGGCTGCCTTCGCCCGGTTCACGCTGCACCTCGTGTATGCGCTTTCGGGCCAGTTCAGTCGGGTGCGAAGCTTCGTGTTCATCGATGGCATCGACGAGGTGACCCACATGTTTGAGGGCACCGACGACATCATGGAGGCGATCCACCGGGTGAACACGGAGGCCGACGTGGTGTGGGTGGACGGTCACAGCGACTACGGCCATGCATTCGAGGCCTTCTGGGAGAAGGCCGGGCGCGAGATCAGCCCGAAGAGCACTGTGATCATCCTGGGCGACGCTCGCAACAACTACCACGCCAGCCAGAGTTGGGTGGTGAAGGAGATAGCGCACCGGGCCCGCCACACCTACTGGCTGAACCCCGAACCAAAGAGCTACTGGGACACCGGCGATTCGATCGTGTCCGATTACGCGGTGTACACCGATGGTGCCTTCGAGTGCCGCAACCTTCGCCAGCTCGAGACCTTCGTCGACAACCTCGCGTGAGTAACGATGCGGCCGAGGGGCAGACCAACGCCATGGCCGCGGCGGAACGTCTGCGGGGAGTCGCGGTGACCGTGCTGGTGCCGACGCGCAACGAGGGCGACAACGTCGAGCGGTTGTTGGGCCGGTTGTCGACCCACTTCGGCGAGACCGGACGCAGCTACGAGGTGTTGTTCGTCGACGACTCCGACGATGAGACGCCGCAGGTGGTTCGTCGGGCGGCCGCGGCGGGCGAGCCGGTGCGCATGATCCACCGGCCTGTGGGGCGGCGCGACGGAGGCCTCGCCGGTGCGCTGACACTGGGCATGGCCCAAGCGAGAGGTCGTGCCGTGATCGTGATGGATGGAGATCTGCAGCATCCGCCCGAGGTCGCCGAGTCGATGGTGGCGCCGCTGTTGGACGGCCCTGCGCAGGTGACGGTGGGTAGCCGCTATGCGGCGGGAGGCTCTGCGGAAGGCCTTGAGTACCGCTGGCGGCACTGGGCATCGGTGGGCTCGCGGTGGCTGGTGCAGTTCATGTTTCGGGAGACTCGGCGTTCCTCGGACCCTGGGGGTGGGCTTTTTGCCATTCGCCCCGAGGTGCTGGCCAACGCCACCCTGGCGCCTGAGGGCTACAAAATGCTGGTGGAGATCCTGGTTCGGGGGAAATGGGAGGTGTTGGTGGACGTGCCCTATCGCTTCGAGACCCGCACCGATGGTCAGACCAAGAGCACCCTGGTGGAAGGTTGGAACATGGTGAAGCACCTGGTGCGCCTGTGGTGGAGCACCAGGGTTGGATGGGGCCCTGAGCCGGCGCAGCCACGCACCGACGGCCTGGAGATCCTCGACCCGGCTGCGCCATGACCGAATCCAAGCCAATGTCGGTGCTGTTGGTGGCATCGCAACTTCCCCCGGTGACCTCCGGCGTGTCACGGTCGGTTGATCGGCTTCGTCGCGGCTTGATCGAGCGAGGTCATCGAGTGGACGCGGTTTCGGCCCTGGCCGATCGAGGGTTGACCTACGGCGAGTACCGAATGCACTTTATTGCTCGACGCTTCGCCCGCTTTGCCCGCTTCACCGAGGGCTACGACGTGGTGGGCCTGCACGGGCCATCGCCGTTCTGCTCGGAGTTGTTTCTGGCGCGAACCGCGTTGGCGCGGCGCCGACCGGCGGTGGTGTACACCCATCATTTTCAAGTGATGGTGGAGGCCGCCGGACGTGGTCGCGGCGCGATGTATCGGGCCCAACTGGGCGTGAACACCGCACAGGAGCGCCTGGCCCGCGTGGCGGACGAGGTCGTGGTCACGTCGCCGTCCTATCGGGACCTGCTTGCGGCGGCGGGGGTACCGGGAGCTCACGTCATTCCGTGGGGGGTCGATGCCGTGGCACCGGCGGGCGCGGACACACCGGAGGATGTGACCGCGCGGTCAAACGGCCCGTTGCGAGTGCTGTTCGTGGGTCAGATGCGGCCCTACAAGGGAGTCCCGGTGCTGCTGGAGGCTCTCGACGGGCTCCCCGGGGTGGAGGCCACCCTGGTGGGTGGCGGACTGGATGAGCAGCAGTACCGCGAGTTGGCGCGACGCAGGGGCCTGACCAACGCCCGCTTTGTCGGGCGCGTCGACCACGACGAATTGTTGGCCGCCTACCGCAGCCACGACGTCATCGTGTTGCCATCGATCAACGAACTGGAGGCCTTTGGCATGGTGCTTCTCGAAGGCATGTCTGCCGGTCTGATCCCGGTGTGTTCCGACCTGCCGGGGTTGGGTGACGTGGTGGGGGACACCGGGCGGGTGGTGCCCCGACGTGACCCTGACGCGCTCCGTGGGGCGCTGGCATCGTTGGCCGCTCAACCGGCCGAACGGGCACGGTTGAGCAAATCGGCACGGGCACGGGCGGCCACGTTCACCTGGGAACGGTCAGTTGCGGACTACGAGGCCGTTCTCGCTGCCGCCGTTCTTTCCAACGCCGACCGGGGGCGTAGCATCTCGGCCAATCCAACGACGCGACGGCAGCGATGAGTATCGACGAACAGAACGAGTTGAACCCCCCACCCGTCGACGGTGCTGACGCCCCGGACGATGTGCCCGGCGACGCCCCGGACGATGTGCCCGGCGACGCGACCGATGACGCGACCGATGACGCGACAGATGACCGGACGCGAGGACAGCGGGTACGAGACCTGCTGGCGTCGGACCGTCTGCCCTTCGTCAATCGCCAGTTCCTGATCGTGGTGGGTGTGGCGATGGTGCTTGGAGCGGCGGCGGTGCTGATCAACACCTACGTCGTGCCTCCGGAGGTGATCGATGGCATGGAGATCCCGGTGCGCATGGACAGCTTCGACCGGGGTATTTTCAGCGACGAACTGGGCGTCATCGTCGACTCCAAGAGCTCGATCAATCCATTTTACGACTCGACGCGATGGTCGGTCTACGGCGGCATCTGGGGCATCAACGGCGGGCAGGGGGCGATCATCGATGTCGACAAGGACTCCCCGGCACTGGTGGCCATGGGATGGGCCTCGCCGATCTCGGCGGTGCAGGCCCGGCTGAGCAGACCGATGACGAACGCTGGGGTGGCCTTTAGAATCGCTTCGGTGGACGACTACTGGGCGGTCGTCGCAGACCCGGTGGACAGCAGGCAGTGGCTGCGCATTCTGCGGGTGGTCAACGGCAAGGTGGAGGAGGTGGGCCACACACAGAAGAACTCGTTGAACGTGTTTGGGGCCACGCTCGTGACGGTTCGTTTCGAGGATGACGGGTTCAGCATCTGGGTGGATGGCTCAATCTCCACGCGGGTTCGTGATGACACGTTCGCCGATGCAAACCAATCAGCAGGCCTGGTCGGAGTGGACCGCAAGGCGAGAGGTGCACAGTTTGATGACTTCGCGCTGTTTGCCGAGCCGACCGTTCGCCAGCTGCAACCGGAATCGGTCAACCCCGAGGCGCCGGCCGGCGCAGCGACAACCCCAACCGTGGCGACGCCACCGGCCGGCGGGGTGACAACAGCGCCGGTCCCCGCACCCACCGGCGGTACGCCGCCGACATCGGGCGGTACGCCGGCGACATCGGGCGGGGCGACCACGCAGGTCAGCATCCCCGGTCCGGCAGCCGATGGTGGCGGTGCTCCCGCATCCACCCCGCCAAACGGTGAAGGGGCCGGGGGTCAGGGGGGATGACCTCCACGCTGGACCGCGCCGCCGTCGCCCCTCAGTCGGGCGATGGTCGCCGGCAGGTGCCCAAGGTCAGCCGCACGTACTACCCGTGTCTGAACGGCCTGCGGTTTCTGTCTGCGTTCCTGGTGATGTGCACGCACACGTTGGGGGTGTTTCGTACCTCGCTGGGCGCGAGCGATCAACTGGTGCAACACATCGGACACATGTCCGTCGGCACGTTCTTCGCGCTGTCGGGATTTCTGCTGTTCCGTCCATTCGTGGAGGGGATTCTGGATGGCACGCCGTTTCCCAACCTGCGCGACTATGCCACCGGCCGCCTGCTGCGGCTGGTGCCGCTGTACTGGGTGGCGCTGTTCTTTTACATCACCGTCTTTCCAGACGTTGACCTGCCGACCAACGCTGTCGGTTGGGTGGCACTGTTCGGGTTTGGGCAGATTTACGTGTTTGGAGGCGAGTTCTGGGCCATCTTTGCTGCCTGGACGTTGGGGGTTGAGCTGGCCTTCTACCTGATTTTGCCTCTGTTGGCGATGGCCTATCGGCGTGTGAGCCGAGCGTTCGGAACGTCGGTTCAGGACCGCATGGTCGGTATTTACCTGGCCTTGGGCGCGCAAGTGGTGTTCTCGATCGCCATCAAGGTGTTGATCATGACGATCCGCGACACCACCCATCCATCGCTGGTGTGGATGCCATCGATGCTGGACTGGTTTGCCGTAGGAATGTTCTTTTCGGCGCTGGCCGCAGCACAGGTCCGGGGCCTTGCGCTTCCCGGTTGGATCCGGTGGATGTCCGATCGGCCCTGGTTTTGTTGGGGTTCGGCGGTCGGGGTGATTTGGGCCGCTGTTCAGCTGCGCTACTACTTCATCTACTTCCCGACCATGGGGCAATCCTTGGCCAGGCATGTGGCGCATGGCGCCGGTGCCGGGCTGTTGCTGCTCCCGCTGACCTTGGGTGATCAGTCCAAGGGTGCCATCCGCTGGGTGATGCGTTCCTGGGTGTTTGCGTCGCTTGGCGCAATCTCCTACGGCCTCTATCTGTGGCATCCGGGTTTCGTGAAGCTGTTTTTCCGAATGGGTCTCGAGGGCCAGGTGCCGAAGGGTCGCTGGTGGCAGCTGCTGTTCGTGTTTGTCGCTTCGGTGGTGGTGGCCACGATCACGTACTGGGGCGTTGAGCGTCCGGCGATGGATCTCAGCCCCAGCCGTCGTCGCCGTCGTAGCGAAGCTCGACGGTCGGCGGCCAAAAGCGCAGCCTCCAAGCGCGGCGCCGAGGCCGACGCGACCTAAGATTGCCGAGCCCGATCAGCCCGTCGGTTGTACACGCTCCCACCGTCAACGAGGAACCCCACATGGCCTCTGCATCTGCGCAGGACCCAGCGATCGAATCAACCCCCGGAGTCCAACGGCCCGATGCCTCGCCGCCTGGCCGCTTCGTTGAGGTGACCGACGCCGTCGCCGGAGTGAAGGGATGGATGACCCCGGGTCAGGCCCGACTGCTGTGGCGCTCATCCCGGGTGTTGGACCCGGGCCAGCGAATCGTGGAGATCGGTTCCTTTCAGGGCCGCTCCACGATCGTGCTGGCCTCCGGTGCCCCGAAGGGCGCCGAGGTGGTGGCCATTGATCCGCATGCGGGAAATGACCGCGGCCCAAACGAGATCGAGGGATTCGCCAACGAGGCCGAGTCCGACCACCAGATCTTCAACTCCAATCTGGCGGCGGCGGGCGTTGCGGAGCGCGTGCGTCACGTTCGGGAGTTCTCCGATGCGGCGCTCGACGAGGTGGAGGGCCCGATCGACCTGCTCTACATCGACGGCGCCCACCGGTTTGCTCCCGCACGCGACGACATCGTGGCCTGGGGGGCGCGGGTCGTGCCCGGCGGCACCATGTTGATCCACGACAGCTTCAACGCGCTTGGGGTCACCTTGGCCCAGGCGGCGGTGTTGTTTACCTCGGGTGAATTTCGCTACGTGGGCCGATCCGAGTCGATGGCCGAGTACCGGCGTGAACGCCTGGGACCGCTGCGACGAATCACCAACCTGGGACGGCAGGTTGGGCAGTTGCCGTACTTTGCCTGGTGCCAACTGGTGAAGGTGCTGATCACGCTGAAGTTGGGTGCGCTCACCCGGTTGATCGGCAACCCGTCCGGAGAGTGGCCATACTGATGGTCGCGGCGGAGGAGACCGAAGGATCATCCGGTTTGGCCGGCGGGCAAGATGAGCCCGATGAGCCCGATGAGCTGGGTGGTGAGCCGGACCTGCAGGCGCCGGACCGTTCCCGGCTCTTTCAGCTGATCGGTGGTGCTGTAGCGCTGATTGCCATCACCGCCGTGGTGGCGGTGTTGTTGACCCGGTCGATGTTGCAGGCTCCCGAACCGGAGGTGGCGGGACGCCTTCGCGGCATGAGCTTTGACTCGTTCAATCGGGCGGACGGCTCACCGTTGGAGACCACCGAAACCGGTCGGCCCTGGCAGATTGTTGGCGGCGAGTGGTCGGTGAGTGATGGGCGGGTTGAGGCCAAACCCTTGCCGGGTCCTGCGGGTGGAGGGGGCAGCGCGTTGGCGGTGCTCGACACCGGCGTGGGTGACCAGTTTGTTCAGGCGACGTTTTTTGATCCCAAGGCCGGCACCGGCCTCGTGACCCGCTTTCAGGGGCCCAACAACTTCATCGGAGTCACCTTCGCCCCGGTGACGGGAACCGTGCAGTTGGGGGTCACCGTGGACGGGACCCAGGCCCAACCCTCCCAAATCGGTTCGGCGCTGCCCGAAGGTGAGGTCACCCTTGGCGTGCGAACCGAGGGGAAGAACGTGATCGTCTACGTCAACGGGGCCGAGTCTGGGCGTCAGGTCGTTCCCGAACTGACGGATGGAACCCGGGTTGGATTGCTGGTGCGGGGTGGTGCCAAAGGCACGAGCACCTCGATCGACAACGTGGTTGCGGTCCCACTAAGCACCGAAAAGATCGGCGCGTTGGGTGGCCTTGGCGCTGCCACTTCGACGACCGTCAGCGACGGTGGGGCCAAGGAAAGTGACCAGCCGGACACCACATCGGGTGGCCCCGCCCCGTCGGAGCCGGCCGCTGACGGCCCGGCCGGCCCTGCGACGAGCCAGTCGGGAGCCCCCACGCCGGGCGCGGTGGAGCCTGCCGGCGGGCAATGACAGCCGCCGTACCCATCCTGTATGTGGGTGGGACGGGCCGCACCGGGTCCACGGTGCTCGACCGCATGTTGGGCAACGTGCCCGGGGTGTTCGCTGCCGGGGAGCTCACCTGGCTGTGGTTTGCGCTCCGTTCCGGTGGTCGGTGCGCCTGCGGAGCGCGCCACGTGGACTGCCGGGTGTGGGGCCCGGTGTTGCTGGCGACGTTTCCTGAGGACTTCGGCAACCCGGACGCGATGGCTGAGGTCGCCGACGAGATGTTTGCGCTTCGACGCCGATTCGACAGCCGGTACCTGCCGGTGATGGGCCTGCCGGGAGCGAAGCAGGCGCTGACCAGCCGGCTGGGTCCGTATCCGTCACGGCTGGCGTCGTTGTATCGCAACCTTCTTGAACACACCGGTGCGGAACTGATCGTCGACTCGTCGAAGGAACCCCACTATTCGTCGATCCTTGCCGCCCGGGCCGAGCTTGACGTCCGGTTCCTGCACCTGGTGAGGAATCCACAGGCCACTGCGTATTCCTGGGCAAGGCGCCGCACGGAACTGGGATTTGGCGTCGGGCACGAGATGGAGCGTCGAGGCCCGATCTCCGCCTCGATCTACTACGACGTGTCCAACTTGGCCGCTGACGCGCTGTGGGGTGGCGGAGACCGGTATCTGCGCGTGCGCTACGAGGACCTGGTGGCAAGCCCTGATGACACCCTGAGGCGTATCGGTCGGTTCGCCGGGCTGGTCATCGACCCTGAGGTGGCCCTCGGCCGGCAAGCGGCCGACCGAAAGCGAAGCGCACCCGGACACGCCGCCTGGGGCAACCCAAACCGCTTCGCCACCGGGCCGGTCACCTTGCGTAACGATGACGAATGGGAGCGCAACGCGCCGAGGTCGATGCGGACCTGGACCAGGTTGCTCGCCGGTCCCGTGGGCCGCCGTTACGGGTACTCCAGCCGGTCTGACACTCAACGGGGCTCGGGGTTGGCGGCCACATAGGAGACCGGAGCGGCGTTGCCGTCATCGTTGCGGATCGATACCAACACGACGGCGACGGCCGAGGCTACGGCATTGCCCAAACCCCACGCGGCGATGGCACCGTCCAGGTCTCGTTGCGGAACCAGCCACATGGCCAGGCCCAGCACGGACACCGCTGCAAAGGCGGTCATGACCACGATCGATAGCGAGTCGGCGTGCACCCTGGCCCTCGCCAGCGCTATCGAGGTGACCGACCAGGGGATCCCCCCGGCCACGAGCCACGGAAGGATCCGGCCCGCCTCGGTGTAGTCGGCCCCATAGATGGCCGGCAGCAGCAGGGCCAACGCGCCTGCCCCCACCGTGGCCACGAGCATGGAGCCGACCGCCAACACGGCGGCCTGTCGGGTGGCACCCGCAGCGGCGGTCGTGCGGCTTCCCTCGACCAGAAAAACCCGTCCGATGGTCACTGGCAGGATGAATGCCACCGCCGCGATGGACCACGCCAAAAAGAAGTTGGCGTACGTGACGGCCCGAACGTTGACGAAGACGATCACGGGCAGGATGAACTGTGGAGCCAGGATCGCCAGGTGAGACAGGTAGTTGACCCCGGCGTATCGAAGAGGGCCGTTCCATCCGGTCTCGGGTCGGTCCAAGGACAGGGGCGGGTTGCCTGCGCGGCGCAACAGGTACAGCGAGACCAAGCCGGAGAGTGCGATGGGTGCCGCCATCACGAAGAACAGCCAGACGCCCACCGAGCCGTCCGTGGTCTCGGCGGTGGCGGCGGCCGGAAGCAGCACCAACGGAAGACGGACCGCACCCGCAAGGGCCAGGCGCCAAAACACCCAACTCCACTTTCTGGCCCACATCATTCGTGCGTCTGCGAGGGCTGCGATCGCGTTGGCCGCCGCCACACCCACGAACCCGAGAATTGCGGGCGCTCCGGCGCCGGTCAGCGCCGACAGCGCCGAGTTGCCGCCACCCCGGCCCACCAGCCCGAGGTAGATGGCGGTGCCGGCCAAGGAACTGGCCATGGTGGCCAGGGTGGACCACCCCAGCAGCGGGTCGCCCCGGGTTTCGGGTCGGTAGCGGCTCAGCAACTCCTGCAGCCCCAACGCGGTGGCGTAGTTGATGAATTGAAGCGAGGTGAACAGGCCCGACGCCACCCCAACGTCGACCTGGCTGTACACCCGGGCGGCCAACACCCAGAAGCCCACACCCGTGACCGCCTGGGCCAAAAAACCCATCATCACCCAGGCCGAACCGGAAACGAGATGCCCTTGACCTGAGGTGTCGTCGGTGCGCCCCCTCAGACGTCGGATGCCGGTCCGTGCGGTGGCCAAGGCACCGGCATCCTCGGGACCGGTATTCTCGGGACCGGAATCGTCGCCGATTCGGCCGGCCGTTGCCGCGCCGTCGTTCTCGTCGTCGTCTGCACTTGCGTCTTCGCCGTCAATGCTCGTCCGTTCGCGCGGCCGAGCGGCGATCAGCCATGCCAGCAGCAACACGCCGGTGAGTCGGCCGATGTCACCCGCCAACGGGCGTTCGCGTACGAACCGCGCCGACGCAAACAGCCCACCAAACCGAGCCTCGAACAGCGTGGCCGCCCCGGTGAGCACCGCGGCGGCCACGACGTAGGCGCCGGCCAGGCTGGGCGACAGCGAGGCCACGACGGCACCGAGGAAGCCGAAGAGGGCCCCGAGTTGACCGCCGATCAGCCAACCTCCGCCGGTTGCCGCCAGCACCCGCAGTGCGGTCGCCACCGGTCGAAGCTCCTTCGCCGGTGTCACGCTTGGACCTGGGATTGACGTCGTGTGCGGCGACGGTCGCCTCGAAACGCAAGGATTGTTGCCAGCGTGACCGACAGCAGGCTGATGCCGAGCGCGATCGTGTACGTGCGCTGAGGGGTATAGACCGCAACCATCATGTCGGCCGGTTGATCGATGGGCCATCCGGCCATCGTGTCGAGGGCCACCGACCGCTTCGCGCTCTCGCCATCGAAGCTGGCCGACCAGCCCGCGCCTGCTGCCTCGCCGATGATCACCTGGGTGGGCCCCGTGACCTTCAGATCGGCGCTGAGGGAGGTGCGATTCAGATTGGTCAGTGTGGCGGTGCCGAGTGGATCCTTACCGCCGTCGGGGGAGTCGGCGGGCGGGGTTGGCTCCTTCAGGTCCTGAGGCACCAATGAGACTCGATTGATCAGCCCGTCGCCTCCCAAGGTGGTCTGCAGCTCGTGGTTTCCGGGCCGAAGCCCGACCTTGTCGCACACCTCCAGTTCGGTGGTTCCGGCAAGGAGTTGGGCCTTCGTGGCCGTCAGCCGAACTCCCACTTTGGTGTCATCCACCGTGAGCACGTTGATGCAGTCCTCGGGGCTGCGGCGCTGGGCCGTCTTGTCGAATCCGATGCGACCGTTGACGCCGAGCTCGGTGATGCTGATGGGGAGCGGCCCCGACGCGTCGGCGACCGGGGAGACGGCTCCGACGCGGATCACCACCCGGTCCACCGACGCCGGGGGAAGCTCGATCTCGGTCCGAGCCAGACAGCGGTCGGCGCGTTCGGACAGCTCGGGGGCACAGCGCTTTTCGGGTGTGACCTCCACGTTGGTGTACACCGCGTCATCGTTCAGGAAACCCGACACCGTCAGGGTGTCGATCTTGGACGACCTCAGGTCGTCCGCTCCAGGGGTGATCATCGAGAGGCTGGTCACCGAGGTCTCTGGGAGCCTGAGGGTCAGTGTCTCGCCGCTTACGGGCGATGCCTCCCAGGACTGGCCGAGGTCGTCACCGACGGCGTCGACGGCGCCGGAACCGCTTGCTCGCAGCCGGTCCTGGAACCGTGACGAGCCGTACGCGCCCACCTCATGGTTGTCGAGGTTGTCCAACACCACGTCCGGGGTGTCAACGCCGGCGCCGGCCCAAACACGGGCGCGGTAGTTGCGGGCGGCACCCACCGTTTCAAAGCGTCGACGCAGGCTGGGCTCCTCGACCAGCGGTGCGCCCATCATTGAGCGCTCCATGAGGTACCTGGCAGCGTCTCCGGCGCCGTCGAGGTCGGGAACCGTTGGCATCACCAGGCGTTCGGCCAGGTCCAGCCGCATCGAGTTGGAATCGAACAGCGCCACCTCGGTGAGACCGACCCCAACGGCACTCTGGGTGTTGACAGCGTCGATCCTGAAGTTCAACGAGCGAACCTCTCGTGGTGGCAGGTTGATGCTGGTGGTGCCGGTACCCAGGTTGTAGGCCACCGAGCGCCCCTGATCGTCGGTCACGGTCATGCGTGCGATCGAGGGGGTGTCGGCCGGGTTGCGAAGCTGGCTGATCGAGGCGCGATCCACCACGGTCGGGCGCCGCAGGTTGATGGTGAGGGATTCCCCCCGGGGGTCTCGAAGCCCGGAGAGTGCCCAGGCGGTCCGAGGGTTTTCATCGGTGGCGTTCGATGGGCGGTTCGACGGCGGAAAGGTCTGGTTGGGGGCGCCGTAGGCGGTGGCGGTGATCGAGGAGGCGTCGCCATAGTCGGCCACCGTTTGACGGCCGGGTCCATCAAAGAGCGGTCGCGCCGGGCGATCGTCGCCGTCCTCGCCCTCGGGCAGCACGGGGGAGAGAAAGTTCTGTTCCGCGGTTCCTCGCTGCACTCGGCGACGGTTGCTGTCGGTGATCACCAGGGACGAGCCTTGGTCCAACAGTCGCTCGGTTGTGGCCGATGACATGGTCGGCAAATATCGGACCGGGCCGTCAGCGTCCAGGTAGCCGGCGGTGGCCATGCCGGGCCAGGCAGGACCCGATCCGGCCACCAGCAATGGCGGACGTGGGTCCACCCGGGCCATTCCCGGCGAATCGGCCACTTCGAACACCTCGACCGGGCTCAGTCCCTGTTGTTCCTCCTCGGAGGGTTCGGCATCGGGGCTTCTGTCGGGGGCGGCGACGAAGACGCCGGGCGCCCCGAAGGTGGCGATGCGCTTCAGGTCGGGGTCTCCGCGCAGGCCGTTGAAGCTGATGGGGCGGGGTGCACCCATCACCTCCCAGTTGAGATCGTTGCGCAAGACCACCCACTTGATGCCCATTCGGGCAAGGATCGGCCCAATCACCCCTGGTTCGAAGGTGGGTCCGGTGACGTAGCGATCGAGGGCATCGAGCAGGTCGGCGGCCTGAGGGGTGCCCTGGGGAAGCGTTGAACGGGAGACGTGGGGTTGGGACAGCAACGCATCGAAGAGGTCATCCCCGATATAGCCCCAGCGGTACCGCGTGCGGTTGGCCCCGGGGAGGATCAGCACCCGACCGTCGTTCGGCAGGTCGTTCAGGTAGGCGGCGGCGGTCTTCCAATACTGGGGAACTCCGGCGGTGGTCTCGGCCTCTGGATACAGGTTGGCGCTCCAGAAGGGCACGGCGGCCACCAAAACGATTGCGGCGGCACCAGCGCTCAGGAGGTGGCGGGCGTTGAAGCGCGCGTTGTCGGAGCGCCGCGCGGCGCCGGGGCGTCCGGCGCGTCGCCTCAGCCACGATGAGCCGGCATCGGAAACGCCGATGCCCACCAACACGGCAATGGCCAACGCCCAACCTGCGCCGGCCTTGTAGCCGTTGCGCAGCGACCGGGTGGTGGCGACGTTGTCGAACAGCCACGACATCGCCTTGCCGACCGGGTAGTCACCGTCGACCGGGTACAGCCCAACCATGGCCACCATGGCGAGGACCAACAACCAACCGAAGGTGCGGGCGGGGCGCCACTTGGTCCGCACCAGCGTGATCAGCGCCACGAGTGGGAGGAGCAGGCTCAGCGCGGCTGCGAACTGGTTGATGACGAACGGTGACGGGTGGGGGCGGGTGGTGCCTCCGCCACCGAAGTACGTCAGCCAATAGCCCAGGCCCCGCAGCGATTCTGCCCAGCTGCTGTGTGCGCTCACCGTCTGGGGCAGTTCGGTGACGCTCAGGTTGGCCTGCACCACCGGACCGTTCACCGCCAACACGACGAGGGCGGCGGCGGCGCTGGCCAGACCGAGCACGGCGGCCCGCCACGCGTACCCCCAAAGCGACCGAAGTCGGGCATGGCGATCCGGTCGGCCGCGAGCCTCGACCAACACCAGGCCCGCCGCCACGACCACGGCGGGACCGAATGCGTAGAGCAGGCTGGCCGAGTTGATGGCGCCCATGGCGAAGATCACCAACGCGGTGCGGGCCGGCCATTTCCATGGTGCCGTGCGGCCCGGAGCGGCCACGGCACCCTGCACGCACCAGACCAGCCAAGGTGCGAGTGCGTAGTGGAAGAAGATGCCTGAGGGCACCAGGAACTCGGCGACGATGGGGTTGAAGCCGAACACCAACGCGGTGAGCACGACGGCCGTGCGGTCCTTTGGCCGACGCTGGGCCATCACCGCCGCCGCCCCGGTGGCCCCCAGCGAGATCATGGCAGCGTGCAGCACCCGTTCGGCCCACGCGGGCGAGAGGCCGATCAAGCGGAGCGCCCCGACGAACACGCCGACCACCGGGCTGAAGTACGGGTTGGGGCGGCCCAGATTGCGGACGCCGTCCCACAACGACAGCTGGCTGCGCAGGTAACGCCCCGTGCCCCAGTAGATCTCGAAGCGGGCATCGGCGACGTACCGGCCGGTTGAGCTGGCAGCGGCAGCCGCCAGGGCCAGCACGAACGTGCCGAGTGCCACCCACGCCAACAGCGGCATCGCGGCGGCCGCCCGGCGGAGCGGGCTGTCGGGTTTGTTGATCGCTCGGAGCATCACTCGTCGGCCGTGCGGCGCAACACCAGCACTGCATTCCAGCCGGCAACCTCGCGCAGCACCGGCACTCGCATCAACCATCGTTGCGAGGGCCAGTAGCGGGGGTAGCAGTCGTCGAGCTGCAGCTGATCGAGCTCGTCGACGATTCGCAGGATCGACCCTGCATGAGTGGGCCAGAGGCGTTCGAACGGAAGGTTCTTGCCGGTGGGCGGACCGAGCAGGCGATGCCGAACCCGCGCTCCGATCCGGGGGCCCAAAAGGTGGAACGGTGCGATGGCATGGCCTCCCCACGGTGACCACCACAGGGTCCAGCTCACCCAGGCCCAGCCGCCAGGTGCCAGCACACGCGCGATCTCGGCCAGGGCCGAACCGGGGTCGGGGGTATGTTCCAGCAGATTGGAGCACACCACCCCATCCATCGAGGCGTCCGCCAGCGGCAGCCAACGGGCGTCGGTCCAGACAGCGTCAAGGCCCCGGGCGCGGGCGCCTGCAATGTCGGCGCGGTCCAGATCGATCGCCACGCAACGCGCGCCGCGTTCGGTCAGGGCGGCGGTGAATTGCCCGGTGCCACAGGCCACGTCGGCGATACGTCGGCCCTCGACGGGCACCGGAAACCTGTCGAGTGCCCGCCGGGCAAGGTCGTCGTAGAACGGTTCCGGGTCGCCACGCTCGGCAAAAAAGCGTCGTAGCACGCTGAGCGTGCTGGCGGAGGGGGCTCGGTTCGTCACCTTCGCTGGGGGGGTCACCGGGGCGCCAACCTAGCCAACTGCCGAGATGTGAGTACGGTCCCGACCCGTGCGTGTGCAATCCATCGATCGTCTGGTGCCCTGGGCTGCGGGGACGGTGGGCGCCCTGGCGGTCATCGGGCCGGGGCTCAACGGCCGAGCGTGGATCAACCTCGACCAATCGGTGCTACCGCACCTTCCCTTGCCCACCGTGCTGTTGGGCGTCGGACCGGACATCCCTCGGCGGGGGCCGTTCACCGCCCTCGCCGCGTTGGCATCCCCCTGGGGTGGGTCGGCCTGGGTGATGAAATTCATGGTCATCGTGCTGCTGGCGGCGGCCACGGCGGGGATGGCCCGTCGGCTGACCTCGGTGGGTGCGGTCCCGGCGCTCGGTGCAGGGTTGCTCTATGCGTTTGGGCCGTACCTCATGGGACGGCTGGCGGTGGGGCACCTGGGGGTGTTGTGGGCGGCAGCGATCATCCCATGGGCGCTACCGGCTCTGATCTCGTCAGCCCGATCGCCGGCTCGCGCCTTTCTGTGGTCGCTGCTCCTGGCAGTGGGCGGCTATCTGGCCGGCACCATTGTGTTGGCGCTGATCCCGGTGCTGGTGCTGGCGGATCGGTCTCGTCTCCCGGTCTTGGAACGGATGCGCGGCATCGGAGCCGTGGTCGCTGCACAGTTCTTGTGGCTGGTTCCGGGGGTGACGGTTGCGCGGGCGGTCGGTTTCGACCAGCCGGGTGGAGCTGGGTTTCGTCTCGCGCTGTCGGGCTGGTCGGCTCCGGCCAGGTTGCTGATCGGGGAGGGGTACTTCCAGACGGAGGCCGGCGCAGTCCCGCTGCCAGGCGCATGGGGGGCCGTCCTCGGCGTGGTGGTGGGCTTGCTGGCGGGCCTGGGTCTGTTCGCCGCCCGGTGCTCCGGAAGCGCACAGGGAGGGGCCGAGAGCGACGGGGAGCAGGCCCCACGGGATGCACTGCGAGCGCTGGCCCTTGGCTGGAGTGGCCTGGCCGCCATGGCCATCGGGTTGTTGGTGCCCCTCTCGGGCTTGTTTGATGTCACGGCTCGGGTCTGGAGTGACATCTCCGACGTGCAACCTTTCAACCTGGCGCGCGAGCCTCATCGACTTTTCCTGGTGGCATGGCTCGTTTTGGTGCCGGGGGTGGCCTGGGGGGCGCAGTGGCTGGGACGTCGCCTGGTGGTGCTCGAGCCGCTGGCCCAAGTGGCGGCGTTGGCGTTGGCGTTGGCGTTGGCGGCCCCGCAGATCTGGGGCATGGATGGGCAACTCCGCGGTGTTGAACTCCCGGCGGCATGGACCAAGGTGCGTGCCGCGGTTCGAGCGCAACCCGGCACGGTGGCGACGGCGCCCCAGTGGAGCTACGCCTTTTACAAGGTGGGCGACGTGAGGCGGAGCTACAACCCGTGGCCGGACTACCTGGGGGTCGACACGGTGATCTCGAGCGATGCCGACAAGGGGCCGTCGAGGGAGTCCGATCCTCGTATGGACACGATCGGCCCTGCATTGGACGCCTACCGAACGAGGCGTGGAGCCGGACTGGTTCCTGCCCTTCGGACCGCCGGGGTGCGATGGCTGGTCGTGCCCGCAGTGGCTCAGGGTGACCTCTTCCCGGGGTTGGCCCAACAGGGTGGCCTGGAACCGGTGGTCGTGGACCCGTCCGTCTCGCTCTACAGGGTGACCGGGGGGAGTGACCCGTACCAGGCGAAACGGCTGTGGTGGGGCCTCTGGCTCCGAACCGGGGCGGCTCCAGGCGATGTGGTCGACCGTGCTGTGGTCGATGACTCAGGAAATGGCTGGCGGGCCGGGGTTTCCGGTACTCCGCCAGGGCCAGGTGGCCGTCTGGTGATCCCGCAGGAGCATGGTTGGGTATGGTTTCCGCCGTCGGTCTTTACTGCGATCAACCAGTTGGTCTTGTTGGTGGTCGCCCTACTCTCGTGGCGCAGTTTTCGCTCCGACCGCGAAATTCGTGCAGGTTGAGCTTGAGCCGTTGGTGGTTCATGCTCTACGGTGTAACCCGTTGGACGGTCTTGATGGGCCGCAAGCCTGAAACAGGGGAAATAATGCTCCACCATTCGAAGCGCCGTACCAATCACACGATGGCCCGCTGGGCCGCAGCAGCCGCACTGGCACTGGGCGGCGTGGCCTTTGCTTCGTCCGCCGGCGCCCAGGGCTACGACGGCGGCGGCACGGGAGGAACCGCCACCACCTTGGTCCCCGGCACCGGTGGACAGGGATCGGAGACGCTTGAGTGCTTGCCGTCGGTTGGTGGTCTCACTTTGGTTTCCGGGTCGCTGACTCCCGGTAGCGAGTTCGTCGTCGGCGGTGACGGGTTTAAGCCTGGTTCCGAAATCCAGATCTACGTCTGCTCCACCCCGATTGTGCTGGGCGGAGCGATCGCCGACGGCAGCGGCGGCTTTCAGGCAGGATCCACCGTTCCCACCGATCTCGGTGCTGGTGAGCACCTGGTCGTCGCCAGCGGCGTCGACCCCGACGGTGACCCGCTGACCAAAGACGTCAGCTTCAAGGTCACTTCGTCACCGAGCAGCAACAACAATGCTCCCAGCAGCAACAACAACGCTCCCAGCAGCAACAATCCGCCGAGTGGCAACGATCTTGCCCCGGTGTCACTGCCGACGCGGCCAACTCCGCCCTCCACGGCAGTTGTGGTGCCGGTGAGTGCCCCGGCCGCCACGGTCGCGGTTGCTTCGCCCTCCGCCAACACCCCAACGATCGCAGGCGCCCAGCAGGTGCCGGTCGCAGGGCAGCTTGGTAACACTGGTACATCCGCAGGAACCATCGCGATGGTGGCTGCAGCGGTGGTGCTGGTGGGTAGCGCCTTGGTGCTGGGTGCCCGCCGACGTCGTCAGGGCTGAGACCCATCGTGCTGCTCAGGGCGTTTCTCCTGACTGCCCAATGAGCAACCTCAACATGGAAGCCCCGACGGGGAAACCAAACCGAGGTTCGGATCTCCGGATGCGAGCATCAGGTGTGGTGGCACTGCTGGGGCTGGCGATGAGCCTGGTTGTCGCCTGCGGAAGTGATAGCGGCGTGCCCGTCATCACTCCTGGCCCGCCGGGTGCCGCTGCACGTGCTGATGTCGAAGCGGCTCCCACGACCCGAGGTGGCGGAAGCTCGGGCGCATCTGGTGGTGATTCCGTCGCCCCGACCAGCACGACGAAGGCCCCCCCGCTGCCAGAGGGCGTCACGGCAACCCCCAAGGTTGATCACCCCAACGTCCTGATGGTGATGACCGACGACCAGACGGTCGAGTCAATGCGAGTGCTTCAGCGCATCAACGCCCGCATCGGGGGCGAGGGTACGACGTTTACCAACAGCGTCACCAGCTACCCGCTGTGTTGCCCAAGCCGGGCCACCTACTACTCAGGCCAGTACGCCCACAACCACGGGGTGCTGTGGAACGCGTTGCCCACCGGAGGATTCACTCGGTTCACCGAGTGGGAGACGGCGTTTCCGGCTGGGCTCCAAGAAGCGGGCTACCACACGGCGCACGTTGGAAAGTATCTCAACGGCTACGGCGTGAAGAACCCCACCGAGATACCGGCGGGTTGGGACGACTTCCGTGCGCTGATCGACCCGTCCACGGGTCGATACTTTGGGTTTTCGATCAACGACAACGGCGTGATCGACACCTACGACGAAGATGACAAGACCAAATATCAGACCGATGTTCTGACCGATCTCGCATTGGAGGAGATCGACGCCGGTCAGAAGTCTGGTGACCCCTGGTTTGTCAACGTCAGTTATCTGGCGCCACACGCCAAGTTTGGGTACACCCTGAAGAAGTATCGGGCGGATCCCAGTATCGTCCGGGATGACATCGAGCAGGCCAACACCGCCTTTGACATCACGTCGCCGACGCCTGCACCTCGTCACGAGGGCAAGTTCAAGGGTGAGAAACTGCCGGAAAAGGCCAATTTCGGTGTGGCGGCGCCGGGGCAGGTGGTCCCCCAGTGGCGCCCGGAGATCGAACCGGCGCGCACTGCGGACATCACCCGCAACTACCAGGCTGAACTCGAGTCGTTGCTGTCCGTTGACGAGGGCGTCGGCAAGTTGTTGGACCGTCTCGACCAGCTGGGTGTGTCCGATAATACGCTCGTGGTGTTCACCTCGGACAACGGCTACTTCCACGGTGAGCATCGTGAATACCAGGGTAAGTACTACCCATGGGAGGAGAGCCTGGCGGTGCCGTTGCTCATGCGTGGCCCGGGGGTGGCCAAGGGCGCCAAGGTTGACTCGGTGGTGGCCAATATCGACTTGGGCCCCACGTTCCTTGACGTCGCCGGTGCCCAACAGCTTCGGGAGATGGACGGTCGAAGCCTGGCACCGCTGATGGCAAATCCCGCTGAAAAATGGGACCGCCCGATCCTCCTGGAGGGCTTTCAGCCTCCGGCGCCTTTCCGCCCCCAATATCAGGGTATCCGCACCAACAATTACAGCTATATCGAGTACACCGGGGGAGGGTTGCAGGGGGCCGAACTGTACGACCTGCGTTCCGACCCCGAGCAGCTCGTCAACCTGGTGTTGGATCCGGAAAAGCAGCCGCTGGTCACCGGCATGTCACGGTTGGTCACCGACTTACGCCAATGCGCCGGCGCGGTGTGCGACGATACGGAAGTGCCGGCCGAGGCCACGACGTAGACCCAGGTTGGGCAGGCACCCTCAACCACGTTGGCTGAAAGTCAGTGAACGACGTCGGTCAACCTGCCTATCATGTGACCTACGTCAACCTCAGGCCTCCGGTCGAGGTTCAACATTGTGGGAGAGGGCATGAACCAACCCAACGCGATGCGCCGTCGTGCGCTGAGATCGATCCAAATGGTCGCAGTGGTGTCGCTGGCCATGGGCACCCTTGTTGTGGGCGGCCAGGCGGGCGCGCAAGGTTACGACAGCGGTGGCAGTTCGGGCTCGACCAGTGGCTCGGGCACGTCGACCAGCGGCTCGGGCACGTCGACCAGTGGCTCGGGCACGTCGGGGGGCGCGGATGGATCGGGCACCAGTACCGGGGATTCCGATACCAGCGGCGAGACCACCGGGCCGACCAGTTCGCCCAACCCATCCTTGACCGAATGCCTCCCGGCCACCGGCGGGCTCACGCTCGTGTCAGGCGAACTCGCCCCAGGTGGCGACTTCGTCGTGGCCGGCGATGGGTTCGAGGCCAACGCAGTCATCACGCTGTACGTATGCTCCACGCCGATCGTTATCGGCAATTCCACTGCCGATAACAGCGGAGCCTTTCAGGGAGGCGGGACGCTCCCGACCGACCTGGCGGCCGGAGTGCACCAGGTGGTGGCCTACGGCAGAGGCGCCGATGGCAAGCCGCTTGCGAAAGACATCGGCTTTGAGGTCGGCGGCACCAACGCACCCGGTACCACGGTCGACGTCACCGGCTCTACGAGCGAGGTGCGCGACACAAGAAATTGCACCGAGATCAAAGCCCAGACAGGCAGGAGCAATATTCCTACGGGCGATCCTTTGTATCGAACGGACCTGGATCGTGAGAAGGGAGGCATTCCGGACGGAATTGCTTGCGAGGACCCGGATCGCACGCAGGCTTCAGGAGCCGCGCCCGTTTACTCCGACACCGGTGGGCCCACCGTTGGCGGTCAATCGCAGCCGGCCGTCAGCGGCGAGCTTGGGCGCACCGGCACCGCGGCGGGTACCGTCGCCGCCGTTGCCGCAGCGGTCGTGTTGCTGGGCAGTGCCCTGGTGCTCGGCGGCCGTCGTCGCCGTTCGTAAAACTGAGCCGCCCAGCGACCGTTAGTGCTGCTGTTCTCGCAGCAATTCGGCCACGCGAAATGCCAGGTCGACACTCTGACGTGCGTTGAGCCGGGGATCGCACATGGTCTCGTAGCGGAGGCCCAGTTGGTCATCGGAGAGTTCTTCCGATCCGCCGAGGCACTCGGTCACGTCGTCGCCGGTCAGCTCAACGTGAATGCCACCCGGCCAGGTTCCCAACCGGTGGTGAACCTCGAAGAACCCGCGGATTTCCTGCTCGATCGCGTCGAAATGTCGGGTCTTGCGACCTGAAGGCGCGGTGAAGGTGTTGCCGTGCATGGGGTCGGTGGCCCAGATCACCGGGTGGCCGGATTCGGCAACAGCCTCCACCAACGGGCCAAGCCTTTCGGTGACCAACCCCGCGCCCATGCGGGCGATCAACGTGAGACGACCTGGAACGCGATGTGGGTCCAACGCATCGCACAACGCAACCACCTCGGCCGGGGTGGCCGTGGGGCCCACCTTGGTGCCGATCGGGTTGGCGATTCCGGAGAAGTACTCCACGTGTGCGCCATCCAGGTCGCGGGTTCGTTCGCCGATCCAGACCGAATGAGCGGCGGTATCGAAGAACTCGCCGGTTTCTGTGTCCTGGCGGGTCAACGCCTCCTCGTAATCAAGGATCAGGCCCTCATGGCTGCTGTACAGCGTGGCTTCGTGCAACTGGGGCACCTCGTCGGTGTCCAGGCCGCAGGCCTGCATGAAACGCAGCGCCCGGTCGATGTCGTCGGCGAGTGTCTCGTAGCGCCGCCCGACACCGGTGGCGGCCACGAACGCTTCGTTCCACTGGTGCACCTTGGTCAGGTCGGCGTACCCGCCCTGGGTCATCGCACGCAGCAGGTTCAGCGTGGTGGCGGATCGCTGGTAGGCCTGGGAGATGCGTCGGGGGTCGGCGCGGCGGGCGTCGGTTTCAAACTCGGGCAGGTTGACGATGTGTCCCCGGAAGCTGGGGAGGCTGACCTCGTCCAGGGTCTCGTGACTGGATGAACGCGGCTTGGCGTACTGCCCGGCGATTCGACCAAGCTTGACCACCGGAACTCCCGCCGAGTGGGTAAGCACGATCGCCATCTGCAGGATGACCCTCAGGCGCCGTTCGATGCTCTCCGGAGTGGCCGAGTCGAAGCTCTCGGCGCAGTCTCCGGCCTGGAGGAGGAAGGCCCGACCCTGCGCAACCTCAGCCAGCGACGCGGACAGCTGACGGGTTTCGCCGGGTATCACCAGGGGTGGGGCCGATTCAAGCTCGTCGGTGACCGCGCGCAACTCGTCGAGTCCATCCCACTCAGGCTGTTGGACCGCCACTCGATCGCGCCAGCTCGCCGGGCTCCAACCGGCCGGCGCGACCGCCGGTGCTGCTTCGCTGGGCGCATGTGGGGGGGTCACGGTGCTCCTCTGGTTCGCTGCAAGGTACGTGCAGGAGTGGGGGCACCCGAGGCTACCGACCTCCCGGGTCAGCTCACGAACGCGGGCGACTCGTTGGCGGTGCTGCGCACCCGATGCAGTGCACGCTTGACCAGGCGTCGGGCCGCCTCGGCCGACAGCCCCAGTTCCTCCCCGATTTCCCGAAAGGAGCGCTTGGTACCGTCCGCGAGGCCGAACCGCCGAGATACGGCGATGAGGGCCCTGTCGTCGAGGGACTTCAACAGGTCACCGAGCAGCTCTCGCTCTACGTCGGCCATGAGATGCTCGGCCGGACCGGGTCGGGTGTCGGCCAGCAGGTCGATCAACTCCGTTGAGGTGTCGTCGCCGACGGTCTTATCGAGTGATCTCACGGAGGTCAGGTGATTCAGTTCGGCCAAATCGGCGTCAAGTGCCTCGCTGTCGCCTCCGTTGCGCCGGAGTGCGTTGCGGAGCGCCGCGGAGCGATCACCGGGAAGACGCACCAGGCTGCCCTTCTGGTCCAGGGCCCGGCCGATTGCCTGTCGTATCCAGAACGTGGCGTAGGTGGAGAACTTGAATCCCTTACGCCAGTCAAACTTGTCGACCGCGTGTTCAAGACCCAGGTTGCCCTCCTGGATCAGGTCCAGCAGTTCCAAGCTCGGCTGCATTGGATAACGGCGGGCGATGCTGACCACCAGCCGCAGGTTGGCCCGGATGAAGTGGTCTTTGGCGCGGGCTGCGTCGCGAATGGTCCGGTGTTCGTCGCCGACGGTCGTCCCGGCCGCCAACGCCGCAGTGGCCAGGCGTCCGGCGTCGATGCGTCGAGACAATTGACGCTCCTCCTCCGTGGTGAGTAGGGGTACGGTTCCGATTTCTGAGAGGTACAGGCCAACCGAGTCGTTCATGTGTTGTTTGCCTTTCAGGTAACGCTGCTGTTGCGGCTCCATCGGACAGACCTGAAAAAATTTGAGGATTCGCGGCGGAAGTCGTTTGGATGACTTCTACAATGATGAGAATGTCC
The DNA here is from genome assembly GCF_000299415.1 of Candidatus Microthrix parvicella Bio17-1. Lineage (NCBI taxonomy): Bacteria > Bacillati > Actinomycetota > Acidimicrobiia > Acidimicrobiales > Microthrixaceae > Candidatus Neomicrothrix > Candidatus Neomicrothrix parvicella. The sequence goes on along the minus strand of NZ_AMPG01000002.1, from coordinate 533,396 downwards.
CAACGACGAGTCGGCCTGTTGGGCGGAACCTTCGATCCCCCCCACATCGGTCACCTGGTCGTCGCCGTTGAGGCTCGTGCCACCCTGAACCTGGACGAGGTGTGGCTGCTGGTGGCCCACACGCCCTGGCAGAAGACCGGTCGCGGAGTGACCGATGCCGAACACCGGCTTGCGATGGCGCGCGCTGCGGTTGTGGGGCTGGACGGGTTGGTGGCGTCGGATTTTGAGTTTGACCCGCCTGGGCCGACCTACACGGTCGACACGCTGGAGCGTCTCGTCCGGCTGCGACCGGAGGTGATGCCCACGTTGATCCTGGGCGCGGATGCCGCTGCCGGTGTTGGCACATGGCATCGCAGCGCCGACGTGGCAGCGCTCGCCGAGATCGCTGTGGTCGACCGGCCGGGTTGCGGGTCGACCACCCCGGCCACCCTGGCCGTGCCACAATTGGATGTGAGTTCGACCGGAATTCGCGCCCGTGTCCAGACGGGTCGCCCCATTGATGTGCTCTGCCCACCAGGCGTTGTTTCACTGATCAGCGAGCTTGGCCTCTACGATGGTGACGATGGCAGTTGAGGCGGCCCCTGAGTCGGGGAGATCGACCCCGGGTGGCCCCGACGCCGCTTGGAGTGACGAGCTTCTTGAACGCGAACTGCCCGAAGCGCCAACGACGGCTTACGTCCCTGCACCCGACGAGGCGCCATCACTTGTTGGCGGCGATTCCGTCGGCGGAGCCGGCGACGATCAGTTCGCCGATGTGTTGGAGCGGCCACTCGATGACGGCGGGGAACAGGCAGCGCCGCACACGCGCACGTTTGACGCCCAGTCGGGGTTCAGCGACACCCATGCCAACGAGGCGCGGTCCCTGGAGGGGGACGAATCCTCTCGACCAGGCACAACGCGACGTAGTGGGTCCAGCCGTCGTTTCCTGGCTCTCAGCGTCACTTTTGCCGTGGCGCTGGTGGCGCTGTCGTATACGGGTTATCGCAGCTCCCTCCGCATGACCGGCGGGGCGTCGATCAGCCCGCAACAGCGATCGCCCAGCCAACCGGGCTACGAGGCCGCCGTCAGGCCTACGCCTGTGACCTTTCTTGCCATCACCACCGATGGCGGAGAGCTGCGATCGCTTTCGGTGGTCACCCAGGGTACGGGTGAGACCGGGGGCACCATCGTGACCATCCCCAGCAGCCTTTTCCTGAAGAGCGAAGACGGCAAGGTGCGCATCCCCAATTACATCGAAGCCGAGGATGGCATGGACGAGTTGCAGACCGAGTTGGAGGCATCGCTCGGTTTTGGCATGACCGACCAACTCGTGGTCACGGAGTCCGATGTGGACTCGCTGCTGGGGGGCAAGCCGCTCGCTGTTCGAAACCCGGAGCAGCTGCTGGTTGACTTTCAGGGGGTGTTGGTGCCGCAGTTCGAGTCGGGTGACGTTTCGCTCGACCCCGGGGGGCTCATGGCCTACCTGAACTACTTGGGGCCGGAAGAGTCGGAGTACAACCGGCTGAACCGGCAGCAGTTGGTGCTGGAACGCCTCTTGGCGCTCGGAGCGGACGGCTTCAAACCCACGGCACCTGACGACAACGTGACCGCACTGGCCGAGTTGTTCACGGCGCTGGGTTCGGGCGAAGCGTCGGTTATCCAGCTGCCGGTGAAGGAGGCCCGCATCGGCGGTCGTCCGGACGGAGGCACCGGCCAAGGGGCGTCGTTTACCGCACCTGACAACGAGGCGATCGACGCCACATTGGGGAGTATCGTCCCGTTCCCAATCTCCGGGTTCCCCGGACAGCGCCTGGGCGTGAAACTGCTCAACGGCACCAACCAGCCACAGCTGGCGCTGAAGCTGGCCTCGGACGTGGTGAACGCCGGCGCCGAGGTGAAGGTGGTGGGCAACGCGAAGGTACTTCCCCAGGCGACCAGCAGTGTTGCCATCTCATTGGACGCTTCCCCGGAGGAACGCGAGCAGGCCCAACGGTTGGCGGACGCGCTCAAGGCGAAGTTGACCGATCAGGAGAAGTTGGGCGAGGACGTGCGCGCGGTGGTCGTGTTGGGCCAGGATCAACTGTGACCTTGGAGACCGACGAGCTGACCAACCTGGATGTCGACACCGTGGCGCTGGCCCGAGCCGCTTCGTTTGCGGCCGATGCCAAGGACGGCGAGGCCATCGAGGTGCTGGATGTCTCCGGCGTACAGGTGATGTGCGACGTCTTCGTGTTGGTGAGCGGTCGAACCGAGCGTCAGGTGAAGGCGATCGCCGACGAGGTTGAGGCCGTGGTGCGGGAGCGAACCGGACGAACCCCGCAGTCGGTGGAGGGCCGTGACTCCTTGCGCTGGGTGTTGCTCGACTACGGCGACGTGATCGTGCACGCTTTCGTCGAGGAGGACCGCGGCTACTACCGGCTGGAACGCCTGTACGGCGACGTTCCGCGCCTCCAATGGCAGTGATGCTGTGGAGCTGATCGGAATCGAACCGACGACCTCTTCCATGCCATGGAAGCGCTCTACCAATTGAGCTACAGCCCCGTAGGGGAAGCTGACACGATAGCAGCAGGCGGGTGGGTTCACGCCACTTCGAACCGATCGCCGGTCGCTTGTAACCGGCTCCTGACCGAGAGGGTCCAAACGCCGTGCACAGCCTGATCTCCCGAATCGAACGCGCGGCCGAAAGCGATGCCACCCTCACGGTGGCCTCGCCGGAAGGCTACGACACCACCACCTGGGCACAGACCCATTCCGCCGCTCGATCGCTGGCTGCGGGGCTGCAGACTTACGGGGTGACGCCGGGGACCCACGTGGCGCTGCTGGGGCCCACCACCCGGCCGTTGATCACGGCGATCCAGGCCACCTGGCTCACCGGTGGTTGCCTGGTGATGTTGCCGTTACCGATGCGCCTGGGATCGATTGAGGCGTTCGTCGAACAGACCAGAAGCCGAATTCGCGCCGCTGACTGCTCGCTGGTGTTGATCGACGAGCAGTTCGCTGCTTTTGTTGAACGCGCCGAAGGCGATCCGCCCTTCGTGGTCCTGCAGGATCTGGTGGCCCGTTCCTCCGAGTTGGCGCCGGCCGATTGGAAGCGCCCCGACGACGATCCTGACGCGCTTGCAGTGCTGCAGTTCACTTCGGGATCCACCGCCGAGCCCAAGGGGGTCATGCTGCCCCATCGCACCATCTGCGCCAACCTTGACGCCTGCACCCAGGCCGGAGGCCTGATCGACGACGAGGTGTTCGTCTCGTGGCTGCCGCTGTATCACGACATGGGGTTGGTCGGCCTGTTGACCATTCCGATGACGACCGGTCGCAACCTCGTGCAGGCGGCGCCTCAAGATTTCCTGTCCCGACCTGCACGATGGATGCAGTGGATCTCCGACTACGGCGGCACGATGACGGCCGGACCCAACTTCGCGTACGCGCTGGCTGCCAGGGCGTTGCGGCGGGCCGAGGAACTCGACCTGTCGTCGCTCGAGGTGTTGCTGAATGGGGCCGAGCCCATCGACGCCGACGTATTCCGTCGGTTCCTCGCGGCGGGGGAGCCGTTCGGGCTCCGTCCCGGTGCGGCGTTTCCCGCCTTCGGGATGGCCGAAGTTGGCATTGGTGGCGCCTTTTCTCGCCGCTGGGACGGCTTTCGTACCGATGTGGTCGATGCCGATGCATTGGAGCACGAGCACGTCGCCAGGCCGCCGAGTGAGGATGGCGCACCGGAGGGTGAAAAGACCACCACGCGGGAACTGGCGCTGCTGGGCCGGGCGGTGCCCGGGCTGGAGATGCGCGTCGTCGATCGTTCCAGTGGGCAGGAACTGGGTGACCGCCAGGTGGGTGAGCTGCTGATTCGCGGCACCTCGGTGACGCCGGGCTATTACAAGAACCCCGAGGCGACCGCCGAACTGCTGGTGGACGGATGGCTGCACACCGGTGACCTTGCGTATCTGCTGGACGGCGAGCTCGTGGTGTGCGGACGTATCAAGGACGTGATCATCGTCGGTGGCCGCAACATCTACCCACAGGACATCGAGCGTTCGGCCGGTGACGTGGCCGGCGTGCGGCCCGGCAATGTGATCGCCTTTGGCGCCGACGGTCGGGCGGGCGCGCAATCGATCGTTGTGGTGGCCGAGTTGGGCGATGCCGAGGCAGCGACGGTGCGAGACCTCCTGACCGAGCGGATCACCAGCGACATCGGGGTGCCCCCCAAGGAGGTGGTCATGGTGGCCAAGGGAACGGTGCCCAAGACCTCCTCCGGCAAGCTACAGCGCTCACTGGCCAAGTCCCGGTGGCTGAACGGCGAACTGGAGACCGCCGGAACCAGTTAGATTGGAGGAGGTGACGGCCGGGGGGCAGGGTTCGATGGACTGGCGTCACAGCGCGTCGCCGTATTTGGCGCCTGCCGTGCTGCTGGTGGCTCAGTTGGTGCTGTTGCCCGTACCGTTGGGCACCTTCGTCGCCGGCGCGCTGGCCGGCCTCGTCGGCTCGTTGGCTGCGGTTGGCCTGGCGCTCGTGTGGCGCGCCAGCCGGGTCATCAACTTTGCCGCCGGTGACCTGGGTATCGTGCCGGCCACCCTGGCCGTGCTGCTCGCCGATCAATGGGGCTGGAACTATTGGGCGTGCGCGGCCGCCGGGCTGGCGGCGGCGGTGGTGCTGGGCGTGGCGGTGGAGGGCCTGATCATCCGCCGCTTCTTCGACGCGCCGCGGGTGCTTATCACCGTGGCCACCATTGGCCTCGCCCAGCTGCTCGGCTTCGGTGCCCTGATCCTGCCGCGCGCCTGGGGGGCCTCGCCGTCGGTGCGTTCCTTGCCCGAACCTTTTGGTATGTCCATTGAGATCGGTGGGACCGTGTTCGACGGTTCCGACCTGGTGGCGCTCTTCGTGGTGCCGTTGCTGCTGATCGGATTGGTGTTGGTTCTCAACCGAACGGCGCTTGGGGTCGCAATTCGTGCCTCGGCCGACCGCAGCTCCCGTGCGCTGACGCTTGGCATTCCGGTGAAGCGGCTCCAGAGCCTGATCTGGACGCTGGCAACTGTCGGAGCGTTCGTGGCCCTCTTCCTCACCGCGGGCACCGGAGGCCTGGGAGTTGGGTATGGCACCAGCCTCGGTCTGCTGCTCCGGGCCATCGCCGCCCTGGTGCTGGGCCGCATGACGCACGTGGGAGTCATCGTGTTCTCGTCGGTGGTGCTGGGCGTTCTCGAGCTTGCGGTGCGGTTCCAAACCGGCGATGGCGCACTGGTGGCGCCGTTGCTGGCCGCCATCATCATCGGTGCGCTGTTGTTGCGGCGCATGGGGGTCACCCGGGCGGACCGTGACGACACCTCGTCGTGGCGCCTGGCCTCCGACGTTCGGCCGGTGCCCGCAGAACTGGCCCGGCGCTGGGAGGTGACCGCCGCCAGGTTGGGGTTGGTCTCGCTCGGTGTGACGGCTCTTGCGGTGTGTCCGTTCGTCTTGTCCACGGGCGCCATGTTGAAGTTGGGAGCGGTGCTGATCATCGCAAGCGTCGGCGTGTCGCTGGTGATTCTGTCCGGTTGGGCGGGTCAGCTGAGCCTTGGGCAGATGGCCTTCGCCGGCATGGGCGGCGCGGTGTTTGCCTGGGCCAATCAGACTCACGCGGTCGATCCGGCGCTGGCCATCTGCATGGGTGCGGGTGCCGGGGCGGTTGCGGCGGTGGTGGTGGGTCTTCCGGCGCTGCGCATCCGCGGGGTGTACCTGGCGGTCACCACCCTGGCCTTGGCAGTGGCATGCTCCAACGGGGTCTTCGACAACGGCTACTTCGACTGGATCCCCACCGGTTCGTTCGCCGGTCATCGGCCGGCGCTCCTGGGTCGCATACCCATGGACACCCCGGCCGAGCTTTACCTCCTGGCCTTGGGCCTTCTGGTGGTGTCGCTGCTGGCGGCGACGGCCCTGCGTCGGTCCCGCTCGGGACGGGTCCTCATCGCCATCCGGGAAAATGAGGACGCCACCCGGGCTTACGGTGTGGCGGTGACTCAGGCCAAGCTGGCTGCGTTCGCCGTGTCCGGGGCGATCGCCGGCGCCGCCGGTGCGGTGTTCACGCTGCACCAGGGCGCCTTCAAACAGGCGTTGTTCCTCCCGGAGGAAAGCGTGGCCACGTTCATCGGGGTGGTTTTGGGCGGCTTGGCCAGCCTCCCCGGCGCCGTCATCGGTGCGTTCATCTTGCGTGGCAGCGGGTGGCTGCTGCCCGCACCGTGGAACCTGTTCGCCACCGCCGCCGGGGCGTTGTTCGTGCTGTTGGTGATGCCCGACGGGGTTGGCGGCGCCCTTGTTCGGTTCCGCGACCTGATGCTGTCCAACCTGGCACGGCGCCGCGGCATCATCGTGCCGTCGTTGTCCGACCTCGGCGATCCCGAGGTGTTGACGGACGCGTCGGCGGGTCCTGCTGACGAATCCGTCGACGAATCGGCCGAGGTGAGCCCATGAGCGTTGAGCAGCCCGTGGGCTGGGGCTCGCTGCTGCTGGAGTCCAGCCGCACGGTCGTTCAGCCGTCGCATTGGTGGCCGTCGATTCGACACCCCATCGAGGCGCTGCGTCGGGCCGTTGGCGACGGCCCGCTGATGGCCCTGGTTGTGTTGTTCGGCCTCAACGCCGTCGACGAGTTGGACCGCACCGGGTTTGGCATCCTCATCCCCAACATTCGCGACGACCTTGGCTTGTCCAACGCAGGCATCCTGTCGCTCGTCGCCATCAGCCTGCTGATCGCGTTCTTGTTGCAGTTGCCCATTGCGGTGGCTGCCGATCGATATCCGCGGGTGCCCATCGCCATCGCGGGGGCCATCGCCTGGGGAGTGTTCTCGCTGTTCACCGGGCTGGCCAACGGCGCGCTCATGTTGGTGATTGCCCGCTCCGGTGCCGGCATCGGCCGCGCCGTCGTCGACCCCACTCACAACTCCCTCCTGGCCGACTACTACGCCGTCGACCGACGCTCGTCGGTGTACTCGATCCATCGTGGTGCCAACGTGTTGGGCCAGTTCGCCGGGCCGCTTCTGGCGGGGGGCCTGGCTGCGGCCACCGGTTCCTGGCGGACCCCGTTTTTCGTGTTCGTCATCCCGACCGTCGTCTTCGCGGCGCTGGCGTTGCGCCTGCGTGAGCCGGTTCGGGGCGGCCAGGAGCGCAAGGCCGCCGGTGGCGACGAGGCGATGATTGCATTGGCCGAACCTCAGGCCAGCTTCGAGGAGGCATTCCGGCTGTGCAACGAGATCCCGTCGCTGCGGCGCCTCTGGTATTCGGTGCCGTTTCTGTCGGTGTCGCTGATCGGTTTCGTCAGCCTGGCAGGCATCCTGTACGAGCAGACGTACAACCTCGACGAGCTCCAGCGCGGGTATCTGGCCGCCGCGGTTGAACCGTTCCAGTTCGTCGGTTTGGCTGTCGGCGCCGCCATGGGAACCAAGCTGTTCATGCGCGACCCTTCGTTGGTGTTCAAGTTTCTTCGGGTGGTCGCCATCGTGTCGGGCGTGTTTGCACTCGCATTCGCGCTGGCCCCCACCGTCTGGCTCACCGTCGTAGCCAACATCGCACTCACCTCGTGCCTGGCCATCATCCTGCCCGGCCTGCTCGCCAGCCTCTCGGTGGCCATCCCGGCTCGGGCCCGAGCGGTGGGCTTTGCCATCGCCAGCTACTGGGCCATCCCCGGCTTGTTGGTGTTGCCGCTGATCGGTTGGCTCACCGACCGCTACAGCGCCCGGGTGGGCATGCTGGTCATGGTGCCTGTCCTCGTAGTGGGTGGGCTGATCGTGTCGACTGCGGCCTCCACGATCCAGGGTGACATCGCCGACGTTTGGACAGGATCCCTCGCACGGGCTGAGGACGCACGGGAGCGCGCCGAGGGGCGGGCCAAGCTGCTGGTCGTTCGCGACCTGCACGTCTCCTACGACAACCTGCGGGTACTCACCGGCCTGTCGATGGAGGTGGGGGAGGGGGAGGTGGTGGCACTGCTCGGCACCAACGGCGCAGGCAAGTCGACGCTGCTGGGGGCGATCGCCGGCACGGTGCACGCCGGCCGGGGGGCGGTGATCTTCGATGGGCGCGACATCACGCACGCCCCGCCCCAAGCGATCGCCCACCTGGGCCTGGGCGAGATGCCCGGGGGCAAGGGCACCTTCCCCAGCCTTACCGTTGCCGAGAATCTGCGTACCGCCGGGTGGATGCTGCGCTCGGATCCCCACAACCTGAAGCGTCGCATCGAGGAGGTGTGTGCGCCGTTCCCGGTTTTGGCCGACCGGATGGCCGAACCGGCGGCCAACCTCTCTGGCGGGCAGCAGCAACAACTGGCCCTGGCCATGGCACTGCTCGCCAGGCCTCGATTGCTGATGATTGACGAGTTGTCGCTCGGACTGGCTCCGGTCGTGGTTGAGGACCTGGTGAGCCTGGTGCGTCAGGTGGCAGCGTCGGGCACCACGGTCATTGTGGTGGAGCAGTCGGTCAACGTGGCGCTCACCCTGGCCGATCGGGCACTGTTCATGGAGAAGGGCAAACTCCGCTTCACCGGCCCCACCGCCGAACTGCTCGAGCGGCCCGACCTGTTGCGCTCGGTGTTTCTTGGAGAAGGGCCGACGCACTCCACAGGTGATCGGCCATCCTCGGCGCCGATGCCTGATTCGCCCGTGCTCCAGGCGAGCAACCTGGTGTGCGCGTTTGGCGGGGTACGGGCCGTCGACGGGGTGTCCCTCGAGGTTCGTCCACGAGAGATCGTGGGTCTGATCGGACCCAACGGCGCAGGCAAGACCACCGTGCTCGATGCCATCTCGGGGTTTGTACCCACGCAGTCGGGCACCATCGGTCTCGGCAACGTCGAGCTGACAAACCTGAGCGTGGCCCGTCGGGCCAAGGCAGGGCTCGGCCGGTCGTTTCAGGACGCCAGGCTGTTTCCGGGCCTCACCGTGACCGAGGCGCTGGCTCTGGCGCACGAACGCTGGGTGGAGGTGCGCTCCACCGCCGACGCGGTGCTGCGAACGCCACCCTTGGTGCTCTCCGAGTGGAAGGTGCGGCGCGACACCGACGAGCTGATCGAACGGTTTGGGCTGGGCGATTACCGCGACAAATTCGTCGGTGAGCTGTCCACCGGCTCGCGCCGTATCGTCGACCTGGCAGCGGTGGTGGCCCAGCGGCCCAGCGTGGTGATGCTTGACGAGCCATCCTCCGGCATCGCTCAGCGCGAAACCGAGGCGTTGGGCCCGCTGCTGCTGCGACTGCGCGACGAGTTGGAGTGCGCCATGGTGATCGTCGAGCACGACATGGGTCTGCTCTCGAGCGTCGCCGACCGGTTGGTGGCGCTCGAGACCGGTCGGGTGATCACCTCCGGTCCGCCTGATGAGGTGTTGTCCCACCCCGAGGTGGTGGCCAGCTACCTGGGCGGCAGCCCCGAGGTGGTGGCGCGTTCTGGCCGGCGTGTCGCCGACATCGAGCCCGAAGGAGCGTCATGAGTCGCGGAACGCAGGTACCCAGGACCATCGAAGAACATGGCCCCAGTCCAATTGCCCGGTGGGGTCCGATGGTTGCCATTCTCGCCTCGCTGGCGTTGGTGGCGGCGGTCGTCGTGTTCGTCGACCCCATCGATGGCACACAAGCGGCGCCAACCGTCACCTCGACGGGGGCCGGGGCCAAGGACACCACCGATATCGAGTTGCCGCCCGGCGTCATGACCTACGATCAAGCCAAGGCCAAGGGCACCCTCGATGAGTACGACTTCGGTGATCGCTGCGACCCCGACACGGGCACCCTGGCGCTGCCGTTGGCTCCTCAGCAGAACTGCTTCGCCAAGTTCACCGGCGACAACGGCGGTGAGACCACACCCGGTGTTACCGCGGATGAGATCAAAGTGGTCGCCTATCTCAACCAGCCGGGCGACCCGATCCTCGAGTTCATCTACGGCCAGATCGGTCTGAAGACCAAGCCGGGTGATGCCCAGCGGGCCTATGCCAACTTCAACGAGATCTTTGGCGAGTATTACGAGTTCTACGGCCGCAAGGTCAAGCTCATTCCCTATACCGCGACCGGCAACATCCAGGACTCCGTTTCTGCCACCGCCGATGCCGAAACAATCGCTCGCGACATCAAGCCGTTCGCCGTCATCAACGGACCGCAGTTGTCCAACGCCTTCGCCGACACGATTTCGGCCAACGGCGTGCTCTGTGTGGGCTGCACCTCCACTGGCGACGACTCGTTTTACGCCGACCGTGACCCCACCCAGTGGGGAGTTCAGAAGACGCTCACCCAGAACCTGGTCCTGGTGGCCGAGTACCTGGGAAAGCGGCTCTTCGACCGACCGGCCAAGTGGGCCGGTGGGCCACTCAAAAACAAGCCCCGCAAGATCGCCATGATCGCCGCCGAGGGTGCCGAGGCCGACGACGATCCGGTGAAGCAGTTCATACAGACCCTGGCCGACGACTACGACGCCAAACTGACCAAGATTCAGCGCTACGACGACCCGCTGGCGCTCGGTTCCACGGGGCGGGCGATGCTCAGCCAGTTCAAGTCGGCGGGCGTCACCACGATCGTGTTTGTGGGCGACCCGATTGCGCCTCAGACGCTCACCCGCATCTCCACCGAGCAGGACTACTTCCCCGAGTGGGTGACCAGCGGATCAACCCTGGTGGAGAACAACGTGTTCAGCCGCACCTACGACCAGAAACAGTGGGCGCATGCGTTCGGGCCGACCAGCCTGTTTCCGAGGGTCGCCGGTGGTCTGGGCAGCCCCATTGGATTACACAAGTGGTACTTCGGCATCGACCCGCCCGGCGGTGCTGCCACCCTGCTCGCCGTGCCGAACCTTCAGGTGCTGTTCGGTGCGTTGCAGGGGGCCGGCCCGGATCTGACGCCGGAGCGGTTCCGCGACGTTCTGTTCGCCTCGCCGGTGCTGCCATCGTCGCCGATTGCCCCGCAGGTGAGCTTTGGTAACCGTGGTTTCTTTCCCAACCCTGACTATGTGGCCCTTGATGACATGACCGAGATCTCCTGGGATCCGGCTGTGATGGCGCTCGACGAGGGCGGCGTTGAGGGCAAGGGTGGCTGGCGCTATTCCGACGGCGGCAAGCGTTACCTGCCGGGGGAGTGGCCCGACGACGAACCGCACGTGTTCGATCCCGAAACCGGCGTCACCGGGTTCGACGAGCTTCCTCCGACCGCTCAGGAGATCCCGGCGGACTGGGCGCCGATCGCCGGGCCCCGTAAGGGCAAGACCCTGGGCGGCCAGTGAGCAGACCGTCCCGAGTTCGCCCAGGAGGTCCGTTTTGGGTTGACCGGCCTTCAAGTGGTGGGGGATACTCTCTCGTGTAGCTCGAATGGGGCTGCGCAGCGCCGGTGGCGCCGAATGTTGGAGGCAGATGTGAAGCGATTCGACGGAACCGGGCGGATGCGGCGCAGCCTGATCGCCACCGGACTGGTGGGCGGCATGGCGGTGGCCGGTATGAGTTTCGGTCCACTCGCAGGCACGGCGGGCGCTGCTGCGATCACCGGCATCCCCACCAGCTCCGACTACAGTCCGGTAAACCCAGTGGGTTCGTTCACCTCGCGGTCGGGGACTGTGCCAATCGGCGTGTGCCGGGCGACTGTCGAGGCCCGAGGCGGCAACGGTGCAGCTTCGGCAGACCGCGACACTGGTCGAGGCGGCGACGGAGCGATCATCACGGCGACCTACCGGGTAACCCCCGGAGCGGCCGTCGAGGCTCGACGCCATCCCGGTGGTCCGGCCCAGACCGCTGGAAACGCCGGCGGTGCCGGCGGCGACGCCATCGAGGTGCGCATCGGTGGCAGCTCCAAGGTTTTTGCGGGTGGTGGTGGCGGGGGTGCCAATAACTCCGACGATTTCCCCCCTGGTGAGAACTATGGGCGTGGGGGCAATGCCGGTCTGCTTTCGGCAGCGGGAACAGCCAACGGTCAGGGCGGCACTTCCGGCAATGGCAACGTGCCATCCGGCTCGATCGGCGGCGCCGGCAACATCAGCGAGAGTGGTTCGGGAGGCAACGGCGGCACGGCGGCCGCAGCAGGCGCAGGTGGCGCAGGTAATGATGCCAACGGCTCGCCGGGCAGCGGATCGAACGGTGGACTCGGCGGTCCGGGGCAGGATGACTTCGGGATCATTGGTGATCCCGGCTCCGGAGGTTCCGGTGGAGCCGGTCTGTTCGGCGGTGGCGGTGGCGGACCTGGCGATGACGCACTCGCAAGCCAAACTGCCGTGGGCGGCGGCGGCGGTGCTGGCAGCTCGTCGGTGTCAGCCACCAACCTGGTTACCGGATCGATCCAAGAGGTCGCATCCACTGTCAACTACAACGTTTCCAGCAGCGCCAACCCAGGTTCGATCTCCTCGAACGAGGACAACAACGTCGGTTCCACCATCACGTGGCATCCCTGCGCATATGACCTTGGCATCACCAAGGTGGCCGACAGACTGACCACCTTGCCCGGAGGCGCCGCCTCATGGAAGATTCGGGTGACCAACTACGGCCCGGACAACATGTCGGCCAACACCGCTGCACCCGGGGTGGGAATCCCGGGCAACCGCGACACCACGGTGATCTCCGACGTGTTGCCCGCCGGAGCATCTTTTGGCACCCTGCCCGCCAACTGCCGCTCCGGACCCGGCCCCTCAGCGGTGACCTGCTTCGACATCCCAGGGGTGGTGACCGCTCAGAATCCGAGCGGCAGCTCCTCGAACTTCGTCGAGATCCCGGTCACATTGGCTGTTCCGTCGGGGGCGTTGGCCGGGACGTGTTACACCAACTCGGCATCGATCGACGCTCAGCGTCCTCCGCTTCCCGGCGGCGATGTCCGTCCCAATGATGCCACCGCCAACTCGGTGTGCGTCGTGGCTGACACTGGACTGACCAAGACCTCCTCGTCTGGGACCGTGCAGCGTGGTGGCTCGGTCGACTTCACCCTGACGCTCACGGCGTACAGCCCGCTGCCCAACGGTGCGATCCCCACCATCATCGACACCGGCCTCCAGTCGCTGCCCCCCGGGTACAGCGTGTCGGCAGCCACGATTGCTGGCACTGCAGCGAGTGCCGGTTGTGCCGAAGGGCCCTTGCAGGTGGTGCAGTGCACCGGCTCGATGGCCACCGGTCAGACGGTGACCATCAAGTACACGCTCAGCGTGCCCTGTACTGCGCTGTTCGGTACCACGTTCTTTAACGGCGCATCGGCACAGGACGGCATCCTGACCGGCGCCGAAAACGCTGACGAGGCCGGCGCGACCGTAGCCGTCGTCGACAATCCGTCCTGCCCGCCCGTCGGCGTAACAGGCCCGACGGGTGCCACTGGTCCTTCGGGTGCCACTGGTCCTTCGGGTGCCACTGGTCCTTCGGGTGCCACTGGTCCTTCGGGTGCCACTGGTCCTTCGGGCGATACCGGCCCGACTGGTCCGACCGGTGCCACTGGTCCTTCGGGTGCCACTGGTCCTTCGGGTGCCACTGGTCCTTCGGGTGCCACTGGTCCTTCGGGTGAGACCGGTCCGACTGGTCCGACCGGCGTGAGTGGTCCTTCGGGTGAGACCGGTCCGACTGGCCCGACCGGTGCGAGTGGTCCTTCGGGTGATACCGGTCCGACTGGTCCGACCGGTGCGAGTGGTCCTTCGGGTGATACCGGTCCGACTGGTCCGACCGGTGCGAGTGGTCCTTCGGGTGATACCGGCCCGACTGGTCCGACCGGTGCGAGTGGTCCTTCGGGTGATACCGGCCCGACTGGTCCGACCGGTGCGAGTGGTCCTTCGGGTGATACCGGCCCGACTGGTCCGACCGGTGCGAGTGGTCCTTCGGGTGATACCGGCCCGACTGGTCCGACCGGTGTGAGTGGTCCTTCGGGCGAGACCGGCCCCACCGGCCCGACCGGCGTGAGTGGTCCTTCGGGCGAGACCGGCCCCACCGGCCCGACTGGAGCGACTGGTCCTTCGGGTGAGACCGGCCCCACCGGTCCGACTGGAGCGAGTGGTCCTTCGGGTGAGACCGGCCCGACTGGTCCGACCGGAGCGAGTGGTCCTTCGGGCGAGACCGGCCCCACCGGCCCGACTGGAGCGACTGGTCCGTCCGGTGAGACCGGACCTACTGGTGAGACCGGCCCCACTGGCGACACAGGGCCTTCGGGTGAGACAGGGCCTTCGGGCGAAACCGGCCCAAGCGGTGAGACCGGCCCAAGCGGTGAGACCGGCCCAAGCGGTGAGACCGGCCCCACCGGTCCGACTGGCGATCTCGATCCCAGCGGTCCAACCGGCAGCACCGGCCCGGGCGCCCTGCCAGACATCGCTGATCAGACCGATGAGAACGGCAACGGCGTCCCCGATGCGGTTGAGGCCTACGTGCTTGCCAACGGAGCCGATTTCGTTCAGTGCACCAATTTCGGTCCGATCACCGTCGGCGGCAGCGGCCCGTTTGTTATCGATGACCAGTTCGCCAACGGGACGATCGCTCAGGTGTTCCTCTTCTCGACACCGGTCAAGGTTTACCAAGGCACCGTGTCGAGTGATCGTGTGGTGACAGTCACTGTTCCTTCCACCGTCGAGCCGGGGAAGCACGCAGCGGTCCAATACGGACTGAACGCAGCGGGCGAGACCGTCAGTGTCGGGTGCAATGCCGACGTGACGAGTGATTCCGATGCGGATGGCCCTGACAGCGGTCCCGACTCCAAGCCGGACACACCTGTGACCACGAGCCCAGGTGCAAACCCGGGGGGCGTGACTGTGCCAGGCGGGACCAAGCCAGGCGGAACCAAGGCAGGCGGGACTGCGCCGAATACGGTTGCGTCAGCCAGGACGGGCACTGCGACCGTGGCCGGGGTCAACCAAAGCCCCGCATCTGGCCCTCTCGCTCGCACCGGAGCCAACACCGGCGTCTTCTTCCTCGTGGCGTTGCTGTCGATTGGTCTGGGCGGAACGATTCTGGTGCTGGGTCGCCGTCGCTCCGTTCGCAACTGAGCGACGACATCAAATTGCCTTCGGCTGAGCGGCCCCCAATCTGGGGGCCGCGTTGGGCGCAGAGAAGCGTGGCGGCCGGGTGCATTGTCGCCATGTCGGTGCTGGGCTTCACGACGACTGCTGCCGGTGCAGCACCCTTGCAGGGCGGCATCCCCGCCTGCCTTGAGTTGCCCACCATGACGGCGTCAGAGGACTGTCCTTCCATCGAGGTGTTGCTCACCGGAGCCGCCGATGCGGAGAGCCTCACCTTCAAGGTTGAGAATCGTTCTGGTGAGGCATGGAACGGCAGCCCAATCGGGATGGAACTTGTGGCCGACGGTTTGACTGCGTCTGAGCCGGAGGGCAGTGTCGAAGGTGGTCCCGCTGATTCCCAGTGGATTACCCGTGGTGGCATCCTGGTGGTTCGTTGTACCTTCCCAGAACCGGTCCAGGCCCTGCCGCCGGACGCCGAAACCAGCTGCCGTCTGCCCCGCTTGGGATTGGGCGATGGCACCTACACCGCATGGATCACCGGCGCGATCGGCGGTCAGTTGGTGGGAGCCTCTTTGGGCTCGGTTTCCACGGCTGATGGGGTGGTTCCGGTGGCCCGGCCGGTCTCGGTGGAGTTCGATCTGACCGGTGACGAGATCGACATCAAGAAGGCCGAAGAACCGGCTCCACCGGTTGATGCCGGGGAGGCTGCCGAGCCGTCGGATGAGGCCTCGTCGTCGGGCGGAGCCGCCACGTGGATGCTGGCCGGAATCGTTGTTCTGGCGTTGCTTGTGGCGGCCGGGCTGGTGCTTTGGCGGCGACGTTCGGGCGGGTCCAACCCGGCGTGAGCGCCGCGCCCGGGCGGGATGCGGCCAGGAGGCGTCTAGGCGACCTCGGGCTGGTGGCGGTGTTGATTTCGCCGGCGTTGTGGGTGGTCACTCAAAGCTGGTTCTACTACGACGACTTCTACCATCTGCAGGTGGTGGATCGATCGCCGTTCGGTTGGGACGCGCTGACCCGTAACATCTTCGGTCACGTCATGCCCGGCTTGGTGGTGGCCTTTGAGGCGGTGTCCTTGGCGGGCACCGCGTCGTGGCTGGTCGCCGCTTTCCTGATGATCGGGGGCTTCGCTGCATGCTTGGCGCTCACTGTGGCCGTTGGGCGCCGCCTGGGGCTCGCACGGCCCATTCCCGAACTGGCGGCCGTCGCCGTGGCGGTCAATGGGTCGTGGCCGTCAACCCTGTCGTGGTTTTCGGCATCGATCAACGTTCTTGGCTCCACCCTGGGTTCACTGGGTGCCGTCTGGTTTCTTTTGGCGTCCATCCGTCGGCCGGGGTGGCCTGCGGCGGTTGGGGTGGGGGCCTCAGTGGCTTTGGCGCTCTCCGCGTTCGAGGCCTCGGTGCTGACCGTGCCGCTTCTGGTGGCCATCGTGGTTTTTGTGGCGCTCGCCCAGGGAGGTTCGGTGGGGTCGGCGCTGCGGCGTCAGTGGCGTGTGGGTGTGGCGCTCGGCGCAGTGTTGGGCGGAGCGGCGGTGGTGTGGATCGCCGCTGGGCTGTCGGGTTCCGACGGAGGAGTTGCCCTCCCCACGGCTGCGTGGGTGGGCGTGCGCGGCGTGCTCGACGGCGCCGTTCCGGCTCAGGTGGGGATTCGGCCCCCGGAGGCGGGATGGTCGGGCGCCGGCTGGTTGCTGGTGGCCGCGTCGGTGCTCGTGCTCGCCGGTGCCACCTGGTGGTGGGCCCGCAGGGTTGGGCGACACTGGTGGGTGTTGGCAGGTCCGGTGCTTGCTGTCGGGCTCCTTCGGGGCACTGCGCTGGGAGCTTCGCGATTCGACGAGTTGGGCTGGCAGATCAGCACGGTGAACCGCCAGGTGGCGATCGGTGCCTGGATGGTGCCGGTCATTGCGATGGTGGGGCTGGCCTGGGGACGGTCTGGGAGCGGTGCGACACCAGTCGAGGGGACACCGAACTTGCGGGACCTGGCCACTGCTCGCGGCCGGCTCGTCGCACTCAGCGCCATCGCAATCGGCCTGATGCTGGCATCGATCCCGGCAGCGTGGGCCGAGGGCCCGGCGTTTCGTTCGCGGGAGTATCGGGATCGTTTCGTGTCCAGCCTGAACCGCCAGGCCACATCCAACCGGGGGGACGTGACCGTGGCCGACACGACCGTTCCTCACGTTGTGATTGGGCCCCAGTTCGGTTCGGGCACCCACCTCTCGGTGACGCTTGGGCTCGCTGGGGTGACGGCGTCGTGGAACCAGCCCGGTGTCGACCTGCTGCTTGCCGACGACACCGGACGCCTTGGCCCGGCGACGTGGGGTCGTTACACCAGCGGCGACCTTTCCAACATCTTCGTTTCAACGGGATCCGGGACCGTGGAGGCCTCGCCGGGTGGGGGGACGTGCGTACGGGCGGGCCCCGACGGGACACTGGCGTGGATCCCGCTCAACCGCCGGCTGACACCCGCCGAGTGGACCTTGCGCCTGGATCTGGTCGATGCGGTTGACCCGGCACCGAGGTTGGCCGTTGCCGGAGTGGAGGCCCCGCGCTACATCGCCGATGAGGTGATCGACCGCTGGCCGGACGGTGAAGTACTGATCACCGGCGAGCCCTTTACCGCCGATCGCGTCGGCCTGGCGTTGGCGCCCGGGTCCAGCGTGTGCCTGCGCTCGCTGCACCTCGAACTCGCCGAGGCCACCGACGGATGAACGTCCGCCACGCCATCCGCACCTGGATACACGGCTGGGGCCGGGGCAACCTGCTGCTGATCGCCGCCACGGTCACGGCCAACGGCTGGGCCACTCGGGCGCTGTTGCAGCGGGTGAGCTACCCCAACGACGCGGGCTTTCACGAGGCGATGGTCGATTGGGCGTCGAGCCGCATTGGCGCCGGGCACCTGCCCCTCGACGGTTGGTTCAACCGTCTCAGCTCGGGCCTCGCCCAGTTTCATCACTATCAGAGCCTGCCCCATTCGTTGACCGGGTTGCTCGGCTGGGCGGTCGGCGCGGAGTCGGCGTTTGTGTGGACCAACTGGGCGCTCTGGACCACGTGGCCGATCGCGGTGGCGGTCGCGGCCCGTGCTTTTGGGCTGCGGCCCCGCGCCGCGGCGTTGGCGGCGGTGTGCTCGCCGCTGCTGGTGTCGGCCACCGGCTACGGCTTCGAGCTGTTCAGCTATTCGTGGCTGGGCAACGGCCTGTGGTCGCAGCTGTGGGGCATGTGGGTGGCGCCACTCGCGCTGGCGTGGTCGGCCCGGGCCGTCGCCGAGGGGCGACGCTTTGGCCGTGCGGGAGCGGCGGTGGCCCTCACCGTGGCGTGCCATCTCCCCACGGCCTGGTTTGTGCTGTTGTGCCTGGGGCTGTGGCCGTTGGTGCGGCCGTCGCAGTGGCGGGAGCGACTGCCTCGCACCGCACTGCTGGCGGTTGGTTCGTTGGCGATGTCGGCCTGGGTGCTCGTGCCCCTGCTGACCGACCAGTGGGCCACCAACGACTCTGCCTTCGATGCCGGCGGCGACTTTCCGGACTCCTTTGGTTGGCGAAAAGTGGGCGGGTGGCTGCTGCACGGCGACCTGACCGATCGGGGTCGCCTGCCGGTGATCGCGTTGCTCGGTTCGGCCGGCCTGGTGCTGGCCCTGCTGCGTTGGCGACGCCCACCGATTCGATGGGCCCGGGAGTTGCCCGCCATGTTGCTGCTGGGCTCCGTGTTGTTCGTTGGCCGAAATCCATTTGCTCCGATCATCGACCTGCTGCCCGGTGCCAATCAGGTGTTCCTGCACCGCTACCACGTGGCCATCCAGTTGGTGCTGGTGCTGTTGGCGGGAGCGGCCCTCGACCGGCTTGGAACGGCCATCTTCGACACCGCCCGCCGCCACACCGCGGTGGCCCCGAGGTTCGGGCCGGAAACCCGCCATTGGGCGGTCGTGCGCAGCGTCGGGGCCGCGGCACTGGCGCTGGTGATCCTCACGCCTGCAATGCGTGAGCGGGTGCGGTTCGCCGGAGAGGACGCTTCGTGGATTGCCCAACAGGCTGAGGCGGACCGATCTCGGGGGTCTGCACTTGAGGACCTGCTCGGGTACGTGACGAAGCGGGGGCCCGGCAAGGTGTACGCCGGACGGATCAACAACTGGGGTGACGAGTTTCTTGTGGGACGGGCTCCGGTGCCGGTGGTCCTCGCCTACTACCCGGTGTCTTCGATCGGTTTCAATCTGCGCATCGCCTCGCTGAGCGCCGATGTGGAGACCTACCTTGACGACACCAATGCGGCCGACCTGCGTCGTTTCGGAATTCGTTGGGTGATCCAGCCGGCGCAGCGGGCACGGCCCATCGGCACCCACCTGGTTGCTCTTGAGGACGGGTTGGCGCTCTATGAGGTGCCCGACTCGGGCTGGGTGTCGGTGGTAGACACGGTCGGTGAACCGCTGAACACCTCACGAGCCGAGCTGGGTGAGGCGGCCCGGACTGAGCTGGCACTGGATCGTCCCCCGTGGCAGGCACGCGTGGTGAACCTGGAGGGACGAACCCCGGCAACGCCGACCGCACCCGATGACTCATCGCTCGAGGCGTCGCTGGAGGGACCACCAGGGTCGGTTCTGGCATCGACGATCGACCTCGACGGTGGGCGCTTTGAAGCCGAGGTCGAGATGGACCGTGGCGGGGTGGTGACGGCGGCCACCAACTTCCATCCACGTTGGGAGGCCCGGGTCGACGGTGAGGTGGTGCCGACCCAGATGGTGACCCCGTCGTTCCTGGGCGTGGCCGTGCCCGAGGGCCGTCACCGGGTGGAGTTCGTGTACCGCGCCTATCCTCTCTACTGGTGGTGGCTCCTCGTCGCCGCGATAGCGCTGGCCGCCCTGTACTGGTGGCCCCGGCGGCGTGGCACAGGGCCTTCACACGTCCGGCCCGCCGTCGTGGCGTCTGCGCTGGCCGTGGGGTCGTTGGGGCTGGCCGGCTGTGCCGGCGGTCCGGGGCATCGGGTGGCGCGGGCGCCGGTTGCCCGCACGACCCAGAGGAGCCTGAGCGAGGCCACCCGGTCCACGCTGATGACGGGGTTCGATCTGAATGACACGCTGGGGTCATTGCTTGCTGCGGACCGCCCGACCGTGCTGCTGGTCACCCGGCAGGGATGCGCGTCGTGCGAGGCGGCGCTGTTGTCGTTGCGTGAGCGGGCGTTCGACGCCCCGAACTACTCGCTGCTGCTCGTCGGTGTGCCCCGGCTTGATTCTGACCTCGCCGACGCGGCGATTGCTGCCGGAGTGTCGGTGTATGCGACGTCGTCCATCGACGAGTTGCTTGCAACCGGCGACGAGGCCGTGGTTGTGGCGCTGACCCCGGATGGTGGGGTGCTCGGTACCTGGCCGCTCGATGAGTTCGACCACGACGACTTGGCATCCGCGTTGGCCGACTGATGGTCCAGTCGCAGGCCAACCTGTAAGGGCGGGTCTACGATGTCCGGCGTGACGACGAACGTGCGTGGGTGGGGGAGCCCTCGACGGTGGGCGCTGAGCCTGACGCTGATCTCGACCGTGGCGGTTGCGGTTCGGGTGGGCTACGTGGTGTGGGTGCTCGGACCGGTGCAATCGGGACTGGATGCCATCTGGTACCAGTTGCAGGGCGGTTCGATCCTGGCGGGGACTGGATTTGTGGTGCCGACGTCGCTGTTCGAGGGGAACCTGACGTCGACGGCGGCATTCCCGCCTGCGTATCCGGCCTATCAGGCGGTCTGGCAGTGGGCGGTTGGCCCCGGTGCGATGTCAGTCCGCGTGGCCGGGGTGGTACCGGGTGTCATCACGGTGGTACTGGTTGCCCTGCTGGGACGAGCGCTCGCTGACGCACGGGTCGGACTGCTCGCAGCAGCAGCGGTGGCGCTGAGCCCGACGCTCATCGCCGCCGACTCCTCGACGATGAGCGAGAACCTCACGGTACCCCTGGTGTTGGCGGCGCTGGTGCTGGCGCATCGGGTGCTCACCCAGGGGGTCGGCTGGCCGTCGGTGATCGCCCTCGGAGCCGTGTGCGGCGTGGCCGTTCTGACCCGTCAGGACCTGGCACTGATGGTGGTGCTCGTCGCGTTGCCGGCGGTGCTGGCGAGCGTTGGCACGGGATTGCGAACCAGGCTGTTGGCGACGTCGCTGCTGGTGCTGGTGGTGGCGTCGGTTGTGGGGCCATGGATGTGGCGCAACCATCGGAAGGTCGGAACCTACGCCGTGTCAACCATCTCGCCGAGCAGCGCGTTGGCTGGGTCGAACTGCGATGCCACCTACGGTGGACCCGACCTGGGCAGTTGGAGCTTCCCGTGCGTCGTGGACGCGACGCCCACCGGAGGGGAGGCGGAGGTGGAGGTGGCCGACGCCCAACGGGCGCAAGCCGTCGAGTACGTCCGAAGGCACCTGACCGACGTGCCGCTGGTCCTGGGGGCACGCGAGGCCCGGGTGTGGGGGCTCTGGGATCCGCGAGACCTGGCCCGCCGCGACGCGGATGAGACCCGACGCTACGGGTGGCAGCTGGCAAGCCGCCCGCTTGACGCTGTGTTGGCCGTCGCCGGGGTCGTCGGCCTGGCGCAACTTGGTCGGAGGCGGTCGTGGGGCTGGGAGTGGCTCGTCGTGTCGGCACCGTTGGTCATCGTGTGCGTGAGCGCTGCGGCAAGCTACGGCAACCCGAGGTTCAACGTGACGGCCCTTCCGGTGTTGTCGATCGGCATGGCGTCACTCCTGATGAGCATGATCGACGCAAGGCGCCCAGCGGCCGTTGACCGAGAAGTGTTGGTAGTCCACCGGGCCGGGCCAGATCCCGCCCCACTGCCACCCGGTTTGTGAGAAGGCCTCGACGACGTTGTCGCCATGGGAGATCACCGCCGTGTGGCTCGGGACGCGGTCGAGGTACCGCTCGCTCGCCGGGGGCGAGGTCATGCCCGAGATGCTGACGCAGGGGTTCTCCAGCGGGCTCAGGTCGAGCGGCGTCCCGTAGGAATGGGGCGCCGGTGCCACCAAACCGATGAATCGGGATGATCGATCTGATGGGGTGGTTGTTCTCGAACAGCTCCTCGAACACGTCGGCGAGTTGGTCCGCAACGTCGTGATGGACGATCAGGGTGCCATTGGTGAGGAGTTTGCTCAGCTTTCGGGACCCTGGTCCCGCAGAAACTCCTGAAACTCGGCGGCCAACTCCTCGCCGGACGGGAGGTTGCCGTCGGGGGACGTGAACGCCGCGTCGGCGCTCTGGCCCTGGTCCCAGGCCTCCTCCAGCTGCTCCACCAGTGGCTGATGCTCCGGGTTGGACTCCAACAGCGAATCGAGCCGCAGCCGGCCGGCCTTGACCTCGCTCTCCATCGGGTCAAGGTTGAAGCTCAGGCCGGTGTGGTGCATGACCCCTTGCACCAATGCCTTGGCTGCGGCGGGGGAGGGCAGGTTGGACGCGTAGTGAGGCACCTGCGCCCACAGGCCGAAAGCGGGGATGCCTGCGGCGTTGAATTCCTCGTCAAGTGCGGCGAAAACGCCGGCGGGGACCTCGAGGGTGCCTCGCTGAAATCCGGTGAGGCTGTCGGAAACCTCCTGGGACGCGGTGGTGATGCTCAGTCGGCTGGACCGGGTGTGAGGTACCGGTGCCGGGTAGGCACCCAGGCCGATGACCCGTTTCACGTCAAAGCTCAGGGCCAGCTCCACGGTTGCGCCCACGAAGGTTCGCCACAGCCGGTCGGGTTCTGCGCCGGTCAGGAACAGCACGTCGTTGCCGGCGGCGTCGGTGCCGCCACTCAGTTCAATCGCCGGCCACTCCAGGTCGGTGATGACGCCCTCCAACAGGTGCATGGTGGGGCGACGTGCCCGGTAGTCCAGCAACTCATCGGTGGAGTAGCTGGCGAGCGTGGCAACGCCCGCCTGATCGGCCATGGCCTCGGCGGCCGTATCGGCGGCGCCGCCCGCATCGATCCACCCGTCGAGAGCGATGATCAGCGTCGGCTCGGCCAACTCGGGTCGGAGGTGAATGTCCACCAGTTCGCTCATGTGTCGTGCTCCAATGCGTCGTAAGCCAGCTCCACGATGCCCTCGATCATGGTTCGAAAACCCTCGGCTCCCTGGCGACCGGCATCGCCCATGGCGCCGCCTGAGTAGCGGGCGTACACCCCGGCGATGATGCAGCCGAGCTTCCAGTAGCCGAATGCCACGTAATAGTCGATGCCGGACAGGTCGAGGTCGGACAGCTTCTTGTAGGCGTTCAGCAGGTCCGCCCGCCGGGGGAATCCGGGCAGCGACACCGTGGCAAGCTGGGGCATGGCTGCGGCGTCGCCCGAATCGGGCCAGTAACACATCAGCATGCCGAGATCGGCCAGCGGGTCGCCCAACGTGCAGATTTCCCAATCCAGCACTGCAACCACCGAACCGTCGGAGCCCAGCATGGTGTTGTCCAAGCGGTAGTCACCGTGCACGATCGAGCTGCGCTGTTGGGGCGGAACCGACTGAGCCAGCAGGTCGTGCAATGTGCCCAGGTCGGGCAGCGTTCCTTCGTCCACCTGCGTGCAGCTCTGCTCGTACTGGCGATTCCAGCGTTTGAGTTGGCGCGTCAGGTAGTCCTCTTTGCGCCCGAGGTCGCCCAGGCCAACCGCGTCGATGTCGACGGTGTGGATGGTGTGCAAGACCTCGATGAGGGAGCTGCCGGCGCGGGCTCGCTGCTCGGGTGTCAGGTCCGAAGCGATGCTCTCGTCTCGCACCACCACGCCGTCGACAAAGTCCATGACGTAGAACGGCGCGTCGTTGATGGATTCGTCGGTGCAGAGGCCGACCACCGAAGGCACCGGCACGTCGGTCGGCCCAAGCGCCGAAATGATCGTGTGCTCACGCGCCATGTCATGGGCGGTGGCCAGCACCTGCCCCAACGGCGGACGGCGCAGCACCCAGTGCCCGCCGGCCGTGTCGGTCACCGAGTACGTCAGGTTGGAGTGGCCGCCCGCGATCAACGTGTAGGTCAGTGGCGGGGCCAGGGTGTCGATGTGCTCGGCCATCCACGCCCCGACGGCGTCGGCGTTGATGCCTTCTGGTAGGTCGCTCACCGTCTTCTCCCGTGGTCCTCTCCCGCTTCGGCCACGCTATCGCCTCTGGGTGATCGGAGATTGCTGGGCCCGTATGATGTGGGTTCCAACCACTCCCACCTCCGAGGTTCACCCCATGGTCGACGTCACCGATGCCACCTTCGAAACCGAGGTGCTGGCACGCTCCGAACAGCTTCCGGTGGTGGTCGACCTGTGGGCTCCGTGGTGTGGGCCGTGCAAGACCCTGGGTCCGATTCTAGAAAAGGTCGTTGCCGACGTTGGCGGGAAGGTGGCCTTGGCCAAGATCAACGTCGACGAAAACCCGCAGGCATCGCAGGTTTTTCGGGTGCAGTCGATCCCGGCGGTCTTCGGGTTGGTGGACCGCCAGGTGGTCGACAACTTCCTGGGCGCACAACCGGAGGCCAAGGTGGCGGAGTTTGTGCGGGGGCTGCTGCCTGCGGACGAGAGCGAGCGACTCGATGAACTGGTCGGCTTCGGCGACGAAGGGTCGCTACGTGCCGCGCTCGCCATTGACGCCTCCCACGAGGGTGCGCGTGTGGCGTTGGCCAAGGTGTTGGTCGGCGACGGCCGCACCGAGGAGGCGCTCGCCCTCGTCGAGGGGCTCTCCGAGGGCGATCTGGAGGTTCGACATGTGCGCGCCCTGGCCGCCTCGGGTGGGTTGATCCCCGTCGGTGGGGTCACCACCGAGTTGGCGTCTCTTCTCGACCGCGTCAAGGGTGACGACGACGCCCGTACCCGATTTTTGGAGCTGCTGGAGTTGTTGGACCCGGACGACCCGGCTACGTCGGAGTGGCGCCGCAAGTTGACCGCACGGTTGTTTTAAGCCTCCGCAGGGAGACCTCACGGTTGTTCAATGGGCCCCGCTAACATGTGAATTATGTTTGTCAATACGGGACGCGCTCGGCGCTTCATCGGCGGGTTGGTGGCCCTGTGTGTAGGGGGCGCGCTCTTGGGAGCATGTGGTGGCAAGCCCGCACCGAGACCAGTTCGGCCCTCGAGGCCGGCGCCCGCATACCTTCCTGCCCCAAAATCGGCGAAGGGGTACGAGGTTTCCTGGCGGGCGCCCAGCCAGAATGAGGTCACCCGGTTGGGTCCGGTCTACGCACCGTCCCACCAGTGCCCGGTGCCGATCGGGCGGTTGGTGGTGCTCGAGCCGACGTTCTTGGACCTGAACGGCGCGCCGAGGCGTGGCACCATCCTCGTGGCCCGGGCCAAGGCAGAGACGCTGGGCCGTGCGTTTGGTGAGCTGTACTCAGCCGGATTCAGAATTGAACGGATGGATATTTGGGCCGCATGGTGGGCCCGGCTTGATCCGGCGGCAGGAGAACTCGTGAACAACACGGTTGGGTTTTCGTGTCGCAAATTGCAGAGCGGTAGCTGGTCGCGTCACTCATTCGGGGAGGCGATCGACATCAACCCCGTGATCAATCCCTACTCGCACAGGAAGTACGTCTTTCCAAAACACCCCACCATCGATTACACGCAGCGTCGCACCAGAGGTAAGGCCAGAGTCGGTGAGGTCGCACCCTACGGTCCGGTCACCTCCGCGTTCTGGCGGCTGCGATGGAACTGGGGTGGGGATTGGTTGACCACCAAGGACTGGATGCACTTCTCCGCGCCCAATGCCACGGGAGTCGAACTGATCGAGCATGATGAGCACGACGAAGTGGGTCAACCCGAATGGCAGCCGAAACGTCAGGTGGGGGCGGTGTCCGCCGGATAGGTGCGAGGCGGCTCCGGGGCGCCCTCCCCGGGGCGCCCTCCCCGGTGAGGGGTCCCCGGTGAGCGATCCCCAGTGCCAACAAGGGATTCGGTTTCTACCGTTGGCCTATGGACGATCCCTTTGACGCGCTGTCTCCCCGCGAAAAGCGCTCGCGCCCGGGTGGCGCTGCATCTGAGCTGATTGGAGACCTTCGCGCCCGATTGCGACCCCGCGGTGACCCGCTTGAGGATCCGGGTCAACAGAGGAGTGGGCCCATCGCCATGGGGCTGGTGGCCATCGGCGTCGTGGCGCTGCTCGGGCTTGGCGCCTGGTGGATGTCGCAGGGACGCGCGCAACCTGTCGATTTGCCGAGAGCAGCGGTGAAGTCGGCAGCGGCACCATCGGTGCCAACTCCGGCCGGACAGGCTGTGCCGGCTGAACAGGCTGTGCCGGCCGGACAGGCTGTGCCGGCAGTTACGACGATGCCAAGCGGATCGTCGGTACCGCAGGAGGTGGTGGTGCACGTCGCCGGGCAGGTGCTCCACCCCGGCCTCTACACCGTGAACGTCGGCGGTCGCCTGGCTGATGCGGTTGCAGCTGCCGGTGGCGCCACACCCCAGGCTGACCTCGATCGTGTGAATCTGGCCGAGCCATTGGCCGATGGCTCACGCGCGTACATCCCGGCCCTCGGTCAGGCTGAGGCCCCGGGAACGATGCCTCAGGATGCGTTGGGGCCGGGTCTGGGCTCCTCGCAGGGTTCGGTGCCGGAGTCCACGGGAACGAACGAGGCCGACACGGGCAATTCGGCAACGCCAGGAGGGCTGGTCAACCTCAACACCGCCGATGAGGCCGCGCTGGAGGAGCTTCCCGGCGTCGGCCCGGTGACCGCTGAGGCGATTGTGGCGCACCGAAGCGAGGTGGGGCCGTTCACCCAGGTGGAGGACCTGCTGGAGGTGCGTGGTATCGGCGACGCAAAGCTGGAGGGTATGGCCGACCTGGTCACGGTGTGAACCTGGCCCCGGCCAAGGTTGCGGTCGGGGCCTTGCTGGGCGCCGTGGCCGGGCCGGTCGTGTACGCCAGGTTGGGTCCGATGGCGACCCGGGCTGCCTTGCTCGCCCTGTTGCTGGGCTCTGGAGGGCTGGTGTGGGCCTGGCTGGGCCGCTCGGCCGCAGGTGTGGCGACTGCCTTGATGGTGGTGGTCGTGGGGCTGTCCCTTCGGGCGCTGGCGCCGCTGGACACCCTCGACCCTGGACCGGTCAGCGGAGTGGTGGTGTTGCGCGGCGATCCTGAGGTGAGCTTTGGCGGTATCGAGGTGGTTGTCGCCGATGGCGACCGACGTTTGCTTGCCTCAATCGATGGGCCGTCGGCCGGAGAGGTGGCCGCCTTGCAGCTGGGCGACTCGATGCGGGTGACCGGACGGACACGGCGATTCCGTGAGTCAACGGGATGGCACAGGTCCCGCCATCTCGCGGGCGAGCTTCAGGTGGATTGGGTGGGGGATATACGGGTGGGTCGTGGCGCCGTTGCGGTTGCGGCCGGGGTGCGGGAGCGCATCCGGACGTCGGTGGCTCCGCTTGATCCTGACGCCAGGGCCCTGGTGCTGGGCGCAGCGCTGGGCGACGATCGCACTCAGTCCGCTGCGCAACGAGACCGCTTTTTGCGGTCCGGGCTGACCCACCTGCTGGTGGTGTCGGGACAGAACGTGGCGCTCATGTTGGTGTTGTGCGCCCCGCTGATCACGAGGGTGCCGGTGGGGCGCCGTTGGATGATGGTGACGGCCGTGGTGGGCTGGTTCGTCGTGCTGGTGCGCCCCGACCCGTCGGTGTTGCGGGCGGGCGCGGCGGCCTTGGTGGCGGCCGTCGCAGCCCGACGTGGTCACCTGGTGGATGCGTCCACGGTGCTGGCGGGCGCCCTGACCGCAGTGGTGCTGGTGGACCCGTTGGTGGTCGGCTCCCTGGGATTCTGGCTGTCTGCGGCGGCCACGTTGGGCCTGGTGGTGGGTTTGGGCGATCGGCGCGGCAGCGACGTAAACCCGGTGGCTGTCGCACGGGCCACGTTGGCGGCGCAGGTCGGGGTGGCGCCGGTGTTGGCCGCTGCGGGCCTGGCGGTGCCGCTGGCCTCGTTTCCGGCCAACATCCTCGCCGGTGCACCCGCCGGATTCTTGACGCTGTGGGGCATGACCATCGGGTTGGTGGCCGGGACGCTGCCCGGTCCGGTGGCAACGGCCGCCCGGCTGCCCGTGGCGATGGCTGCCTGGTGGGTCGACGGGGTGGCCCGGTCGGCGGCCTTGCTGCCGCTGGGTCGGGTGACGCCCACAGAGACCTACGCGTTGATGGCCCTGGGCTTGGCGACCTGGATGGTTTGGGGCCATTGGGAGGGGCGCTCCCGAGCCGTCGTGGCATCAAAAGTGCTGTGGGCACCACTGGTGGTGGCGGCCCTTTGGGCCGGGCGGCCGATTGCACCCACAAGCGGCGCGGTCCCCGGGGGTTGCCTGTTGGTGGACGAGCGGGGCACCGTCCTGGTGCTCGAGCGGGCGCCTCCGTCGGATCGCCGTCTGTTGGCGGCGCTGGCGGATGTGGAGGTGCGCCGGATCGACGTGCTGGCCGTGACCCCGGGTGGGCTCCGCCTGGCCGCCACGGTGGTACAGGTTCGTGACGCATTGCCCGTGGGTGTCGTCACCGACCGCGCTGTGACACCCGGCTGTGAGGTGCTGTCATGAGGCAGGATCTGTGCCGACGGCGCTACGGTGCTGCATCGTGACCGTCAGCACCACGACTCACTCGGAGGCCATCGCGCGGGGCCACCACGTGGTGATGCCCGGCAATGCCGCGCCCGTATCCCCGAAGCAGCAGGTGGTGTGTGTGCCGACGGCGTTGACCCCTGCCGCCCGAATAGGTCTGATGAGCGCAGCCTTCATCGCCGGTGTCGGCGTGGCCACCGACGATCCCCGGGCCGCCCGCAGGGTGTGTCACGTGATCGCAGCCATCACCGACCGCAGGACGGTTCGACGATGACCGCAGCCCCCCCTGTATGGCTGGTTCGTGGCGACGACCCGGTTCTGGTGGAGGACGCGGTCGGTAAACTCGTCGATCGTCTGGTTGGCGACGCCAACCGCTCCGAGACCGTGGACGTCTTCTCGGGTGCCGACTACGAACTTGGTGCCGTGGTGATGGCGGCAGAAACACCGTCGATGTTTGGTCGGAGGGTGTTGGTGGCACGTGAGGGCGGACGGTTCAACACCGACGACTGCGCAGAGGTGCTGCGTTACATCGAGTCGCCTTCAGAGAGCTCGGTGATCGTGATTGCCTGGGAACGCCCTGCGGTTTCGGGTGCCCGTCTGGGCGCCACGCCCCGCAAGTTGCTGAGCGCCGTGAAAGCGGCCGGCGGGCTGCTGGAGACCAAGGCCCCCGGTGGCGGCAAGGCGCGGTCGCAGTGGGTGGGCGAGCAGTTGTCCGCCCTGCCGGTGCGCCTGACCCCGGCCGCCAAAACGTTGGTGCAGTCGACGCTGGGGGAGGATCTGGGTCGGCTGGTCGGTCTGGGCGCCACGTTGAAGGGCGTGTACGGCGAGGGCGCTCTGGTGGATGCTCCCGACCTGGCGCACTATCTCGGCGAGGCCGGCTCGGTGCCGCCGTGGGACCTGACCGACGCAATTGACGATCGTCGATCCAAGGTGGCCATCGACAACCTCAACCGTATGGTGAGTGGCGGAGACCGACATCCACTTCAGGTCATGGCATCGCTCATCACCCACTATCAACGCATCGCTGCGCTGTCGGGCTCAGATGTGCGAACCGAGCGCGACGCAGCCGACCT
Source organism: Candidatus Microthrix parvicella Bio17-1 (assembly GCF_000299415.1). NCBI lineage: Bacteria > Bacillati > Actinomycetota > Acidimicrobiia > Acidimicrobiales > Microthrixaceae > Candidatus Neomicrothrix > Candidatus Neomicrothrix parvicella. Next base: position 503,986 of record NZ_AMPG01000002.1, on the reverse strand, counting down.
GTTGGGTATCAAGGGGTCGACGTTCCCTGCCAAGAAGGCGCTGGCTCAAAGCCGACGGTTGGGCCCGGAAGGTGTGGCGCGTGCGATCGCCCTGTTGGCGCAAGCCGACGTCGACCTGCGGGGCGCGTCGGGCTTGGATGCACTCACGGTGACGCAGGTGCTGGTTGCCCGATTGTCCCGGTTAGGGCGGTAAGCACGGCCTCGGCCTCGGCCACCATCGAGGTGACGATGTCGGCCGCCGGGGTCAACTGCCCGAGTGAGCCCACGCCCTGGCCGCAGGGGAAGAACTCGCGGTCGGCGTCAACACCTTCGGTGTCCGGCCCGCCGCCCAGGTGGTTGGCGCCATCCTCCAGGGATTTGAGGAACTGACCTGGAAACGGCTGGGCCACGCCACCGGATTCCTCGAAGCTCTCGGTGTAGCGGTTACGCACCACCCGACACGTCTTGCCGGTGTAAGCCCGGGTAACCGTGGTGCCGTCCTCCCCGGTGGCCAGCAGCGTGTCCTTGTAGCCGGGCACCGCTCGGGCTTCGGGTGTGGCGATGAAGCGGGTACCCACCCACACTCCGTCGGCGCCCAGGCTGAGCGCGGCGGCCAGCCCGCGGCCGTCGACGATGCCTCCCGCGGCGACCACCGGCACGCGGTCTCCCACTGCATCGACCACCTGGGGCACCAGCGCCATGGTTGCAACCCGGCCGGTGTGGCCGCCCGCCTCGGTTCCCTGGGCCACCACGATGTCGCACCCTGCGGCCACCGCATCGACGGCGTGGCGCACCTTGCCGCACATGTTCACCACCAACAGGCCGGACTCGTGGCAGAGTTCGACCACGTCCCTGGGCACGCCCAACCCGGCGACGAACACACGGGCGCCCCCGGCGATGATGGCTCGAACCTTTTCGGTCATGTCCCCGGCGGCGGTCAGCAGGTCGACTCCGAAGGGTGCCTCGGTGGCGGCGGCCGTGAGGGCGATCTCCTCGGCCATCGACTCGTCGGACATGGTCGAGGCACCCAAACAACCGAAGCCGCCCGCATTCGAGACGGCTGCGGCGAGCTCGTGATAGCTCACCCCGCCCATGCCCGCCAGCATGACGGGAGCCTCGATGTCGAGTAGCTCGGTGAGACGAGTGGAGATCATCGCTCGAATGTAGCGCCCGGTGGGGTGAACATTCCTCGACCCCAGCGGCGGGGCGTGAGCACGAGGGCACGTGGGTAGTCCTCAAACAGCCAGCGGGCGAAGTTGCGTCGGGTCCAACCTGTTGCGCCGGCCAGCGCCAATGCAACGGCGGCTCCTTTGCGGTGGCTGAGCGCACGGGTGAGCGCAAGCGACATGCGGTGATCGGCCAGCAGGGCGGCCCGGGCGGCCTGTTCGTAGTTCGCCTCGACGCCGGCGCCCTCGGCCACCACCGCCTCGGCGGCGAGCCTTCCCGTGACCAGCGCCTGGGCGATGCCCTCGCCTGTCATCGGGTCGCCTGCGGCAGCGGCGTCGCCCACGTACAGCACCCGGTCGCCCACCAGGGGCAGGTCACCGATGCGGGCGGGTATGGGCCAGGCCCGGTGGGGTGACTCCGGAGTGGCCTCGTTGCCCAGCAGCTCGCGGATATGGGGCCGATCAAGGAGTTCGGGCCAGCGCTTGGCCATGTCGTGCACGCGGTCCAGCTTGTTGCCCGGCGAGATGCCGTCGTGTCGCATGATGCCGAATCCCACATTGGCCCGGCCGTTGCCAAGGGGGAACGACCAGAAGTACCCGGGCAGGATGTCGGGCTCGAAGCTGACCCACAGGTCGTCGGCCGCCGGGCCGGTGACGCCGGTGAAGTATTGACGGAACGCGTGCCAGTCGCCCCGGTAGCGGTCGACGGTGTCCCCTGAGAGTTTGCGGGTGGCCGACCACATGCCGTCTGCGGCGATGATTCGTCCGGCTGCGATGGTGCGCCCGCCGGATGTGGTCACCTCGATGCCGTCGGCGCCGGGATCGATCGCTGCGATGCCCTCGCCCTCCAGCACCTCCACGTCGAAACTGCGGGTGTGTTTCAGCAGCGCCGCGTCCAGATCGAGGCGCCGCACGACCACCGCGTGCAGGCTGTCGTCACGGGGCAGCGGGAAGCGGACGACCGATCCGGTGGGGGAACGGACCACCACGTCCGACACCGGGGTCCAGTTGGCGACACCGTCCGGGGAGAAGCCCAGCGACTCCAGTTCCCGGAGGGCGCCGGTGGTCAGGCCGTCGCCGCAGATCTTGTCCCGAGGAAACGTGGCCTTGTCGATCAGGGTGACTGGGGCGCCGCTGCGGGCCAGCGTGATGGCTGCTGCGCACCCGGCCGGGCCGGCGCCGACGACGACGGTTGTCTTCATGAGCGTGCTAGCTGGTAGGGCTGAGCGACAGGACTTCGTCGAAGCCCTTCTGCACGCACAGCATGAGCACGTCCGGGTCGGGCACGGCCACCGGGTCGATGTTGGCGCCGATGAAGCACTCGTCGGCGTAGCTGACGAGGGTGAAGTTCATCGCCGACCCGGCATTGGGGCCGAAGGCGTATTGGCTCAGCATGCGTTGGCCCACGAGATAGATGGGGATGGGGGCACCCGGAACGTTCGATGCGGTGAAGTCGTTTCCCTTCAGCATGGCCCCGAACAGCGATGACGTCATCGAGGTTGGCAGCCGGTTGAGGCCGTTGGACAGCAACTCCATCAGATCGTTGGCGGGTTCGTCCCGGGCGGACAGCACCGCGGTGCGCACCTTTTTCATGATCTCGGCGGGGTCATCGGGGTGCAGCGGCACCTCCACTCGGGCGGGGATGAACGCATTGCCCGCCTGATTGCCGATGGTCTGATTACGGATGTTGATCGGCATGTTCATGCGGAGCGCACCGACGTTGCGCGCGTGGGCCTCGTGGTAGCGGCGCAAACCGAGCGCCAAGCCGCCGATGAAGGCATCGTTGAGACGGCCGCCTGACGCCTTGGCCGCCCCTTTGGCCTGGGCCAGGGGAAACTGCAGCGTGTCGAAGCGAACCGACAACGAGCGTTCGGTGATCAGCGGGCTCATCGGTGACGCAGGTTTGATCATGCGCACCACCGAGCCGCTGAGTTCCTCCGCGTCGGCGAGCGCGCCAACGGGGTCGGTGAGGACGCCCAGTACGCCACCCAGGCCCCGCTTGGCCCAATCGGCAAACATGCCGGCGCTGCGGCGACTCTCGTGGCTGACTGCGTCGGCCACGCGCTCGGGTTGGCTCAGTACGTGGATCTCGGGGGCGTCGGGTAACTCGGGAGTTGGGTCGTCGGGTGACAGATTGAAGAGCGCCAACTGCAACTTCATACCGCCCACACCGTCGGTGATGGAGTGGTGGATCTTGATGATCACCGCTGAGGTGCCATCGGCCAGGCCGTCAACCACCGTGAACTCCCAGAGCGGTCGGGCCCGATCGAAACCTTGCATACCTATGGGCTCTGCCATCGACAGCACGTCGTGCAGGGTGGCACCCTCCGACACCGTGACGAATCGCAGGTGATAGGCCAGATCGAAGTACGGGTCGAACTCCCAGCGGGGCGGGGCAATCGACAACGGGTTCGCCCGGACCCGCTGCCGCAATCGGGGGATCGCCCGACTCATAAAGTCCACCTGGTGACGGACCCGATCGTGGTCCAGGCTGCCTTCGAAGGTGCTGACGGTGACGATGGTGGACCGGAGCAGGGGGTCCTTCTCGATGCTCCACATGAGTGCATCGCTGTCGCTCATGCGGTCAATGAACTCGAAGTTCTCGATGTCTTGCATCACGTCTGTCACCGGGCCAAGTTAGTCCCCTTTGGTCTCCGGCTCCTTGCACACGTAGCTGGCATTGAACGTGTCATTCGTCGCGGCGCCGGTGGCGATGACCGTGGTGGTGCGCTGGGTGGTGATGTTGCCGCAACGCAGCCCACCTTCGCCCTCTTTTTCGCCGGTTTGAGCGGTCTGGTCGGCGTTGGCCCATTTGGTGGAGTAGAGGCTGACCGTGATGGACGTGTCGGTGTAGGTGGGCCAGATCATGACGCCGTAGGGGCTTGGGTTGGAGATCTTCAGGTCCACCCCCGGATAGGCGAGGGTGGCCTCTCGTCCGAACGGATACCGAGAGATGTACACCGAGTGTGCCTTGTACCTCGGAATGTCCAAACCGGCGAAGAACGATGCATTGAACAGCGTGGTGGCGTATTGGCTGATGCCCCCGCCGGTGTCTTTGGTGAAGACACCGTCTTCGATCACCGGTGCAGAGACGAACCCCTTTTCCTCGGTGCGTTGCCCCACGAAGTCGTTGACCGAGAACGACCCACCCGGAGGGATGTACACCCCCTGAGTGAGATCCGCGATGCGATGGATGTTCTGCACTCGGGGTTGGCCGGCCGGGTGTTCCGTGGTGAACGTGGCGACCTGCTCTTTGACGCCCGCCTGAGCAGCATCCTTGAGTCCCTGGGCGGCGCTGTACTTGGTTGTCGGCAACTTGACGTCGTGCTGAGCCTGCTCGATCGCCTTGGTGAAGACGGTGCCTGCGGTCTTGTCGCAACAGACCACCGCATCCTTGCCGCCGACGGGGGCGGGCCCGTTTGGTCCCAGCGTGAACCGCACCCCTGTTGGGTTGGAGGGGGTTGGCAGCTTGTCGGTCAGCAGTAAGGCGGCCGCCTTGGCATCGACCACAACCTGAGGCTTGTTGCCCTTGGTCGTCACCGAAAGCAGCGGGACGATCTCGCTTGGCTCCACCTCGGCGCTTTGATCGCCTGCCCGAAGGGTGAATGGTGTCCCCAAAATATTGTTGAGTTGTGCCTTGATCATGACCATGACGTCGTCGGAGATGGGCGTTGGGATGGTTCCCCGGGTGGCGGTCAGCTCAATCGGCTCTCCCAACCTGTTGAGTGAACCGGGAAGTTGATTGGTGATCGACGAGGGATCGATCTTGCGACCAGGGATTCCAGGCGTCAGCTCAGGTGTGGTGCCGGCGAAGGTGATGGCCGGGTTCACCGGATCGGTGCGGCGGTCGCCCTCAAGGGCCAGCACGGTGAAGTTCAACCGGTCCTGGTCGGTCGTCAGGGCCACGGGCAACCGGTACTCCTCGAACAGGTTGGACAACCACAGCACCGCTTTGGCCGGGCTGTAGCCCTGATGACCCTGAGCGAACGCGCGATCGACGGTGGTGTTCACGTCGATTTCGTACCCCAGGTCGCCGGCGGTGGTGTTCAAAATGAGGTCGTCGGCGGTGATGCTGACGGGGGTATCGGGGAAGCCCTCGGCCAACCGTTTCACCTGGGCCAACATCTCGGGTCGATTCAGTCCGCCGACGTCCTCGCCGGCAACGGAGACGTTGCGGACGACTTTGCCGTTCTGGAGCGCGCCGTCGATGAGGTAGCCCGCCGAGAGCACAGCCATGGCGACCAACGGCGTGAAACATGCGATCAGGACCGTTCGGCGCGACAAACTCACCGATCTACCATCGCGCATGGGGGACCAAAAGTGGCGGCAATGGCCGCACTGGCTGAGGGAGTGGGTGGGTTTGCTGGTTGGACGCAGGGGTTTGTCACCCCATGTGCCACGAACCTGCGACAGAATGGAATGGATTCGGCACCCCGTGTGGCCGTCCGGATCGAGGAGAACGACCGTGGCAATCAATCCGGACGCAGTCGGCACGACCGGCACGCCTGTCGAGTCGTCGTGGACGTCCAAGGACTCGTTGCTCTATGCCGTCGGCATCGGCGCAGGCACCACCGACCTGGCCTTTACCACCGAAAATTCGATGAACATCGCCCAGCGTGCCTACCCAACGCAGGCCGTGGTGCTGGGTGATGCCTCGGGTGCCTTCGCCAACATCGGCACATTCAACCCGGCCATGTTGGTGCACGGTGAGCAGGCGATCACCCTGCACCGGGAACTGCCGGTGCAGGGCTCGGTGGTGACCACGGGTGAGGTGACGGCGGTCTGGGACAAGGGCAAGGGTGCCGTGGTCGAGGTGACCTCGCGGTCGGTCGCGCCGGATGGTGAGCCCATGTTTGACAAGGTCATGTCGGTGTTCATCCGTGGCGAGGGCGGCTTCGGCGGTGAGCGTGGGCCCTCGGGGTCCCGCAGCATGCCGCACGAGGGGTCGACCCCCGATCTTGAGGTGACGTTGACCACCCGGGAGGATCAGGCGCTGACCTACCGCCTGTCGGGCGACCGAAACCCGCTGCACTCGGATCCGTCCTTCGCCGCGTTGGCCGGTTTCGACCGACCGATACTCCATGGGCTGTGCACCTATGGGTTCACTGGTCGGGCGTTGTTGCAGGGGCTGTGCGAGGGTGATCCTGCCCGGTTCCGCTCGATGGAGGGCCGGTTCTCGTCTCCCGTGTTTCCTGGTGAGTCGCTTACGGTGCGGATGTGGCGTGATGGCGACGGCGCAGCGCGGTTTTCCACCCACGGCGGTGACGGGCGCGTCGTGTTGGACGCAGGTCGGGTCACGTTCGATCCGGCCTAACGGGCCAACTCGCTCGACAGGGTCGAGCGACGTACCTTTCCGGTCGAGCTCACGGGGATCGAGGCGCGCACCAGAACCCGCTTGGGGCGCTTGTAGGGCGCCAAGGAAGCGTGGGCGTGCGCGTTGACGGCGTCGATCAAGGTGGTGTCTGCGGTGTGATCGGCGGGTGAGCGCGGCACCACCACGGCGTTGACCGCCTCGCCCCACTCATCATCGGCGACGCCGAACACTGCGACGTCCTCCACGCCGTCCACCTGGCGCAACACCCGCTCGACCTCGGCCGGGTAGACGTTGACCCCACCCGAGATGATCAGGTCGTCCCGCCGCCCGTCCAGGTACAGGTAACCATCCACCAGGCGGCCCAGATCACCCACGGTGAATTCGGCGTGGCCATCCGACGTGGTTCGCCATGCGAGCTTGGTGCGCTCCGGGTCGTCCCAGTAGGTGAAGGCGGCGGCGGGCGGGGCGGTGCACCAGATGTGGCCGTCGTCGTCCAGCCGGAGCCTGCGGTTGGGTCGAGCTCGACCAACCGACCCGGGCGCAGCCAGCCGATCGGCCGGCGAGCACACGGTGAACTGACCCTCGGTGCTGCCATAGAACTCCCAAACCGCTTCGTCTCCAAAGCGTCGCCTGGCTTCCGCAGACACCTCCGGTGGGCACGGCGCGCCGGCGTGGGCCAGCAGACGCATGTCGGTCCAGGCATCGTCAGGGTCGACGGCGAACAACCTTTTGAGATGGATGGGTGCAGCGAAACCGACCGAGGGGGAGTGCTCCAGGATGGCCTTCAGGGTGCGTTCCGCTTGGAACGGGCCCGGAACGACCACGGACCCGCCCGCCAGTTGCACGCAGGCTGCGAAGCGCAGCGGAGCGGAGTGATAGAGCGGACCGATCTGTACGTAGGTGTCTGCGGCGGTGATGCCCCACAGATCGATTTCCTCGGCCCAGAGCGACTGGGCCTCCGTCTCGCTGAGGACCCCCGAGTAGACGCCTTTGGGCTGTCCGGTGGTGCCGGACGTGTAGGCCATCGGCCGCCCCAGGGGCCACCGTGACAAGGCGGCACGCCGGTGATGTTTGGTGGCTGCAACCACCTCGTGTTCTCCCATTACGATGGCGGGCCGGGCGTCGCTCAGGATGTACTCGACCTCGTCCTTCAGGAGCGACGTGTTGATCAACACCGGTATCATCCCGCTGCGCAGCGCACCCAGGGCCACGTTGAGATAGTCGAGACTGCTGGGAGCCGAGATGGCGAGGCGGTCGCCAGGGCGCAACCCCGTGTTGATCAGCCACCCCGCCGACCGCGCCTGGGCATCGTCGGCCAGACCGGCGCGCTGCACAACTGCTGCCGTCATGGCCCTCAGGTGGTGGAACCCGAGCCGGCAGCGACGAGCACGATGATCAGAATCACCACTCCCACCGCCAGCAGGGTGCCGAACCAGCCGATGATGATCCCCGCCAGCGCCAGACCTCGACCCTCCTGACCGGAGGTCTTGATGCGGTTCAGGGCCATGTGGCCGATAATGGCTCCGACCGGTGCGAGCAGGATCGGCAGGTAGCACAGCGGCGCTGTGGCGACGCCAACGATGGACAGCACCAGCGACGTGATCGCCATGTTGTTGGTGGGGTTGGTCGCCATGTATCCACCCGGCGTTCCCGGAGGTGCATACACGGTGGCCGATGGCGGCCCGGGAGGTGGTGGTGCCCCGTATCCAGGTGGTGGCGCGTAGGGCGGTTGGGGTGGTGGTGGCGCGTAGGGCGGTGGGGTAGCGGGAGCTTCGGTGATCGAGTAACTCTCCAGCGACTCGCCACATACCGAACACGTCACGGCCGCGTCGAGGTTGGCGCTCTGACAGCTGCGGCAGGTTTGCATGAGGAACTCCTCGGAATGTGTCTCTAGAAAAGGGCCTGTTGTGGCGACTCGATGCCGCGCAGTGAGTCGTAGTCGACCTCGACGCAGGCGATGTCGCGGGACTGGGCCAAGACCTTGGCCTGTGGCTTGATGCTCTGGGCCACGAAGATGCCCCGCAGGGGCCGAAGCGTGGGGTCGCGCTCCATGCGGGCAAGGTAGCGGGTGAGTTGCTCCACGCCGTCGATTTCGCCGCGACGCTTGACCTCGATCACCACTGCCACCCCCGCTGGGTCGCGGCACAGCAGGTCGACCGGGCCGATGTCGGTCGAATGCTCGCGTCGCACCAAGGTGAGGCCGTCCTCAATGCGGGTTGGGTCAGCGGCCAGCAGCTCCTGAAGGTGCGCCTCCACCCCGTCCTTCTGAAGCCCCGGGTCCACCCCAAACTCCCAGGACGAGTCGCTGAGCAGTTCCTCCATGGTGATGCGCAGGGTGTCGCCCTTGGTGTTGGTCACCCGCCACTCGTGGGGCTCCTCAATCAGGCGGTTGGGGGCGTTCATCCAGTTCAGCGGCTTGTAGGCGCCTCCGTCTGCGTGGATCGCCACGCAGCCGTCGGCCTTCACCATGATCAGGCGCACGGCGCTGGGCAGGTGCGCGCTCAGTCGTCCTTCGTAGTTGACCGAGCAACGAGCGATCACAACTCTCATCGCCGTAGCTTGTCAGACCTCGGCAGCGGCGGTCAGACCTCCGCTCTGCAGCTAGGCGTCCGCCTTGGCCTTCTTGGCCGCCCGGGCTCGGACGGTCGGGTCCAGCTCCACCTTGCGCAGTCGAATCGACTCGGGGGTCACCTCGACACACTCGTCGGTGGCGATGAATTCCAGCGCACGGTCGAGGCCCATTGGCATGGGTGGCGTGATCTTCTCGGTGTTGTCCGAGCCGGATGCCCGCATGTTGGTCTGCTTCTTTTCCTTGCAGATGTTGACGTCCATGTCGTCGGGACGGCTGTTCTCGCCCACCACCATGCCCTCGTACACCTCAACGCCGGGCCCAACCATGAGCGAAGAGCGCTCCTGGATTGAAATGATGGCGTTGGCGGTGGTGGGGCCCCGACGGTCGGCGACGATCGAGCCGGTTGCTCGGGCGCGGATGCCGCCGGCCCATTTCTCGTAGCCCTCGAACACGTGGTTGAGGATGCCGGTGCCGCGGGTTTCGGTGAGGAACTTCGTGCGGAAGCCGATCAGGCCACGGGCCGGCACGATCCACTCCTGGCGCACCCAACCACTGTCGCCATGGCTGACTTCGTTCATCCGCCCCCGCCGCTCGGACAGCAACTGGGTGACCGTGCCGGAGAACTCCTCGGGCACGTCGACGGTCAGCCGCTCGAAGGGCTCCTGGCGTACTCCGTCGATCTCCTTGACGAGCACCTGGGGCTTGCCGACGGTGAGCTCGAAGCCCTCCCGCCGCATCGCCTCGATCAGCACGGCCAACTGCAGCTCGCCGCGAGCCTGAACCTCCCACGCGTTGGGCGCCTCGGTCGGAAGCACCCGCAGGCTGACATTGCCGAGCAACTCGGTGTCGAGCCGGTTCTTCACCAGACGGGCGGTCAGCTTGGAACCCTCCTTGCCCGCCATCGGCGAAGTGTTGATTCCGATCGTCATCGACAGGCTGGGCTCGTCGACGGTGATCACCGGCAGCGGTCGGGGATCCTCGGGATCGGCCAGCGTTTCGCCAAGGTTGATGTTCTCGATGCCCGACACTGCGACGAGCTCGCCGGGCCCGGCCGAGTCCACCTCGATGCGCTCGTGGTTCTCGGTGACGAACACCGAGCCGGTGCGCGCCGAGACGATGGTTCCGTCGGCCTTGCACCAGGCAACCGGCTGGTTTTTCTTGATCGTGCCCGATACCACCCGGCACAACGCCAGGCGTCCGACGAAGGGATTGGAGTCAAGGTTGGTCACCCATGCACGCAGCGGAGCCTCGGGGTCGTGGCTGGGCGGGGGCAGGTGCTCGACCAGCGTTCGCACCAGGGGCTCGAGGTTTGCCTCCTGGGTGTTGGGATCGAGCGACGCCGTGCCTGCCTTGGCATTCGTGTAGACGATTGGAAACTCAAGCTGGTGCATCTCAGCCTCGAGGTCAAGGAACAGTTCCTCCACCTCGGACACCACCTCGGCCACCCGCGCGTCGGGACGGTCGACCTTGTTGACAACCAGCACGGCAGGAAGGTCCAGCTCCAGTGCCTTGCGAAGCACGAACCGGGTCTGTGGCAGCGGCCCCTCGGAGGAGTCGACCAACAGCAACACGCCGTCCACCATGGTGAGCGCGCGCTCCACCTCGCCGCCAAAGTCGGCGTGACCCGGGGTGTCGACGATGTTCAGTTTGACCTCGCCGGCCTCGCCCCCGCCATGCTCGGCCGAGAGCGGCCAGCGCACCGCCGTGTTCTTCGCAAGGATCGTGATGCCCCGCTCGCGCTCCTGGTCCATCGAGTCCATCACCCGGGTGGCGTGCCCGTCGGGTGCATCGGTTGGATCGGCCTTGTGGTGTGCGGACATGGCGCCGGCCTGGCCGAGCAGGGCGTCCACCATGGTGGTCTTGCCGTGGTCGACGTGGGCGATGATGGCCACGTTGCGGAAGCCCTCGACGGGCACGGAACGCTCGTGGGCTTCAGCGCTTGTGGGGACGGCAGGGGAGGGTGACGTTGACACTGGGCCTCGACTCAGAGCTTGGACGTCGCTGGCCAGAAAGCAGCGCGCTGGCGACGGTGGGTGTGACCGTTGGAGTGCGGCGCGCGCGACGTGAGATTTGGGGGGTGACCAGCTTAACCGCTGCACACCGTCGACCCGTTTCGCCGTCACCGGGAGCCGCACGTTGGCCTGCAACCCCGCCGCGGCGACGCGATCGTCGAGAACTATCCAGCGTCGGGGGCGGACTCCCGTGTGATCTCCGCCCTGAGCGACTCAAGGTACGGAAGCGCAGCCTGGTCCTTGAGGCGTCCGGCGGCCCGTCTGGAGTCGATGACCGCGTCAAGGTTCGCGACCCGAACGACAAGCCCAGCGGCGATCTTGACGTCGATCGCATCGGCATCTCACTCGGCGAAGCCCTGGCGTGGGTCTGCCGGCCCGAAGGTCAGATCGATGTCTCCGTCACATAGATCACTCCGGCGGCATTCAGGGCGACGGATGTGACGGTGATTGAACGTCACGTGCGTTGGGTGTCGGCGGCGGATGCCTGAATCTCGGACCAGACGCTTACTCCATCGACCAGGGGCTGAACCCGGTCGGTTTAGCCTGAGCCGGTGCAGCATCCCTGGAACACCGCCCTCGTCACCGGAGCATCCAGCGGCATTGGCGCGGCCATCGCACGACAACTCGCCATCGCCGGCGTCGACTTGACGGTCGTGGCTCGCCGCCGAGACCGACTCGACGAACTGGTCACCGGGCTCGCCGGACCAGGTCGGGGTCAGGTTGACACCCTCGTCGCCGATCTGACCAACCCGGCCTCGATGGCTGAGGTCGTCGCCCGTCTCACCGACCCCGACCGGCCGGTGGACCTCCTCGTGAACTGCGCCGGCGTGGGAGCGAGCGGTCCGTTCGCGGAGGGTGACTTCGATGCCTACCGTCAGGTCATCGACCTGAACGTCACGGCGCTGGTCGAGCTCTCGCACGCGGCCGTGACGCCCATGCGTGAGCGGGAACGCGGCTGGATCATGAACATCTCGTCACTCGGCGGGCACGCACCGGGGCCGGGTTTCGCGGTCTACTCCGCCACCAAGGCGTTCGTCACGAGCTTCAGCGAATCGCTACATGAAGAACTCAATTCCTCTCACGTCGTTGTCACGGCGATCTGTCCTGGCGCCACGCATACCGAGTTCGGCGAGACCGGCGGCGCCACCGGCGATGATCTACCAGGGTTTCTCTGGCAGAGCGCGGATCAAGTGGCCACCGAGGCGCTGGTCGCCACCGCCTCCGGCAAGACGGTTCGGGTCACGGGCATGGCCAATCGGGTCTCCGCAGCGATCACGACCGTGTTGCCGCGAACCGCCAACCGCAAGATCGCCGCCCTCGTCGCCGATCGGCTGTGACGGTCACCGATCGAGCACTGAAGTGCGTGGCGGGGACGACGATGATCTCATCCGGGTGGATGGCGGACTGCGAATGACCGTTTAACGTCCGCCCATTGCGGGTGACCAGCGGAGGCGTGCTCGATGTCGGCACCCCGCTCGTCCTCAATGACGTCGGTCTACCTCCGGGTAGCCTCCGGCTGAACCGAGCCAATTGCGCGCCGGGTCCCGGTCCACCGTTGGCGGACCGGGCGTGAGCGGTGTCTTTGATGCCGACCAAGACTGCTGGGCTATTCCCGGCGGACGAGCGTTGGTGGGATGTTGACGCCAGTTTCGGAGGGAACGGGTGTGATCGGGGTGAGGTTGGGTGATCGTGGTGGAATGGGCTTCGGCCAGGGGAGGATCGCCCAGCGTTGAAGCTTGCCGCCGACAGGTCCGAGTCGTTGCTGCTCGGGGTCGGTCATGCCGTGGGTTTGGGCGTCGTCGGTGAGCCGTTCGGGGCTGGATTCCGACGGTGTGATCGGTGGTTGGGCGCAGATCGGTTTGCCATTGGCGTTGGTGAACGTCAGCCCGGAGTAGGGGTCGCCATGGATGTGGAGGAGGCCGTGGTGGTGGGCTCGGTGGTGGGCTTTGCAGGCTGCGATGAGGTTGGAGGCATCGGTGGGGCCGCCGTCCTCCCAGTGGATGCGGTGGTGGATCTCCAAGCCGCGGGTGGCGCCGCAGCCTGGGACGACACAGCCGCCGTCGCGTCGGAGCACGATACGGCGGAGCCGGTCGGGGATCGTTCTGGTCTTGCGGCCCAGGTCGACCGGGCGGCCGTTGCGAAACCCGATGGCGACCAGGTTGGTGTCACAGAGGATCTGGCGGGCGATGGCGTGGGGGAGCGGTTCGCTCGATCCGTCGAGGTAGAGGCGCCCGAGTTGGTAGTGGAAGTGGACGAGGGAGCGGTCGGTGGGACGGCCGTCGGCCGTGTCGGCATCGGCGTGGTCGAGCGACCGTCGGGCCAGACCGATGAACGCGTCGGCCCAGGTGAGTCGGAGTTTCTCGTCGGGGTCCTCGGCAGCGTTGAACGCCAAGTCCCTGACCTGTTGGAGGGCGGTTTCGAACAGAGCGCCGTCCTCGGCTGACAGGTTGGCGTTGAGCGACCAGCGGCCATCGCCGTGGAGCCCGAACGACACCCGGTTGGGCGGGTCGGCGGTGGCCGACTCGTTCTGGGGGGCGTCACCTTCGTTGGCCGCGTCGGTGGCCTGCTCGGTCTCGTCGCCGGCTTCACCGGTTGGGTCCAGCCCTGGCTCGGGTTCCGCCTCGTCGTTTGGGGCCGGAACCGCCGGCGTGCATGACCGAAGCTGAGTCATGGTCATGTTGCGGGCATAGCCGACGAAATCGGTTTGGAATTCGGTGGGGACCCGACGACAGATCAGTTGGGCGGCTTCGAGGCTGATCTCTCCGGCGACGAGGGCGTCGATCACCTCGGGGTAGGTGTTGGCCTTCTTGGCGACGGCGATGACCCGGGTGATGTTGGCGGAGGTGGTGGACCAGTGGATCGACAGCCAGTGTTTGGCGGAGAGGATGCCGTCGCTGTTCCACCAGCCGGTTTCGAGGATTCGGCTCATGGCGAGCACCATGCGGCCGTGGGTGGCGTTCACCACGCCGGCGAGCGCTCGCACAGTCTCGTTCAGCTGGGCACCCTCGGCCTCGGTGATTTCACCGGTCGGCCCATCAGTCTTGTAAGCGCAATCGTCATGAAGCTGCGCCACGATCTCGGCATGCAATCCGGTCGGCGGGGCGGCCCAGCCGATTGTCTCGTCGGCCCCACCGGTTGCCCAGTTGGTGAACTGGGTCGCGGATGGTTCGGCGCCGACCGGATTGGCGGATGGGCCTCCGGTTGAAGTTGGGTCGATCGGGGTTGGTTCGCCCGGGATCTCCAAGTCGTACATGTGTTCGAGTATGACGGAAAAGCAGGCCGTCGTCAACCTATTTCTGAAAGTACTTCGGAGCGCGTTCGTGCCGCTACTCACCGTGAAGAGAACGGCGCCGCGGTGCCACGGAACGGATTAGCGAGCAGCCTCCCGACGCTGCCCGGCAGTGCCGCGGGCGCCACCCATCGACCAGTGCGCGGCCACGACGGTGACGACCAGGAGCACTACCGCCCCCGCCTGGTGGGCGAAGCCCAACGCGACGGGCACCGCGTACACCAACGTGAATACGCCGAGTAGGAACTGCGCCACCACGGCGACCTTGAGCGCCAACGCGTGGGGCCGTGCCCCCGCCCGGTACAACCTGGCTGCCTCTACCAACGCGCCGACGACAACGACCACCGCCAACCAACGGTGCAGGAACTGCACCGCCACGGGGCTGTCCAGCGGCCGCAATGGAGCCCCGGCCTGATGGCCGGGGGAAGCTGGGGGTACAAGACACGCGCGGCTGACACCGGCGGCTAGCCGCAATGGAGCCCCGGCCTGATGGCCGGGGGAAGACCTGTGACGAGCACAACCGTGCACAACACCAGCCAAGCGCCGCAATGGAGCCCCGGCCTGATGGCCGGGGGAAGTGTCATGGTCGTGTTTCCTTCGGGGTGTGTGGGGATGGCCGCAATGGAGCCCCGGCCTGATGGCCGGGGGAAGCACGCAACGTGTTGCTGCGGACCTTCGCCGCCCGGTTGCCGCAATGGAGCCCCGGCCTGATGGCCGGGGGAAGTTCGATCCCCACCTATCGAACGAGAGCCGCTCGAGCTCGCCGCAATGGAGCCCCGGCCTGATGGCCGGGGGAAGGTGGCGCCGGAAACGTGCGGTGCGTTCTCGCACTATGGGGCCGCAATGGAGCCCCGGCCTGATGGCCGGGGGAAGGTGGCCACCGGGATCGCCACCGCTGCACAGTGGCTGTGGCCGCAATGGAGCCCCGGCCTGATGGCCGGGGGAAGTCCGTCCACCACTGGCACAGTGACCCCCGACGCCCCGCCGCAATGGAGCCCCGGCCTGATGGCCGGGGGAAGACGACGCTTCGAGGACCTTCATCGCGCCGGCCGGATCCTCGCCGCAATGGAGCCCCGGCCTGATGGCCGGGGGAAGTCAGGGCCGAGCTGCCGTGGCTGATCAAAGACCCCGCGCCGCAATGGAGCCCCGGCCTGATTGCCGGGGGAAGACTCAGGGCGTGGCCTGACGGGGTCGACGTGCCGATGGCCGCAATGGAGCCCCGGCCTGATGGCCGGGGGAAGCGAGCTACCTGACCGTCACCATCAGCCGCGTCACCCAGCCGCAATGGAGCCCCGGCCTGATGGCCGGGGGAAGCGGGGGCACGTGTGCACAGTCGTGATCCCATCATCGTGGCCGCAATGGAGCCCCGGCCTGATGGCCGGGGGAAGCAAGGTCGAGAAGCTTCTCGACGACTACCGCGACGACACGCCGCAATGGAGCCCCGGCCTGATGGCCGGGGTAAGTTGGCCTACCCTACGGCGTGGCCCTAGCTGCACTACGCGCCGCAATGGAGCCCCGGCCTGATGGCCGGGGGAAGTCCGAGGATGCGGGCGAGAAACACCGTTCCGTAACCGGTGCCGCAATGGAGCCCCGGCCTGATGGCCGGGGGAAGCTCACCGGAACCGTCGTCACGACACGCGGAGCAAGAGCCGCAATGGAGCCCCGGCCTGATGGCCGGGGGAAGGCCACTGGCTCATCACTGCTAGACCTCCCGTCGGGTGGCCGCAATGGAGCCCCGGCCTGATGGCCGGGGGAAGCGAACCCGATCGCCAACTGTGAGAGCACCCAGTCGCCGCCGCAATGGAGCCCCGGCCTGATGGCCGGGGGAAGCTCGACGAGGCGTGTAAGCAGGCCGAGCGGGACTACCAGCCGCAATGGAGCCCCGACCTGATGGCCGGGGGAAGTTCACCCAGCGACGTCGTGTCGCCCTCCGGACCTTCGGCCGCAATGGAGCCCCGGCCTGATGGCCGGGGGAAGTAGGATGCGGTGGCGAGCGCGGTGCCTGCGCCCTCGGAGCCGCAATGGAGCCCCGGCCTGATGGCCGGGGGAAGGATCAAGCCAACCCTTCTGTGTCCGGTCGGACTCGTCGCCGCAATGGAGCCCCGGCCTGATGGCCGGGGGAAGTTGCTGTTCACCAGGGCAAGTCGTTCCCGTCGACCGAGCCGCAATGGAGCCCCGGCCTGATGGCCGGGGGAAGCACCGTGCGCCGACGCATCCGCATACGACGAATCAGCGCCGCAATGGAGCCCCGGCCTGATGGCCGGGGGAAGTTGAGGCGCAGGCGCTCAACAGCGCCATGGCCAAGACGCCGCAATGGAGCCCCGGCCTGATGGCCGGGGGAAGGCCGTGGCCAGCGCCTTTATCACCGGCAACGCAACCTGCCCGCCGCAATGGAGCCCCGGCCTGATGGCCGGGGGAAGGTAGGCGGCCGTTGTGCGCCAGGCGTTGCGAGTGGCGCCGCAATGGAGCCCCGGCCTGATGGCCGGGGGAAGCTCTGAACACTGTCATTCTGTCCACAAGGCGGACGAGCCGCAATGGAGCCCCGGCCTGATGGCCGGGGGAAGCGGGGTACCGTGCGACGCTACGCCGGACGTCGACGGGGTGCCGCAATGGAGCCCCTGGCCTGATGGCCTGGGGAAGGCGGGCGACGTCGCCGACGTGTTGCTGAACATCCAGGGGCCGCAATGGAGCCCCGGCCTGATGGCCGGGGGAAGTCGCCGACCTGATCGACACGCTGACCCCCCTCGTCGAGCCGCAATGGAGCCCCGGCCTGATGGCCGGGGGAAGCCCGCCGCGCTCCGTGCGGCCCTCGACCTACGCGCCACGCCGCAATGGAGCCCCGGCCTGATGGCCGGGGGAAGGTCTCGCCCTCGCCGGGTGCAGTCACGTTCCCCAACGTGCCGCAATGGAGCCCCGGCCTGATGGCCGGGGGAAGGGGGACGCAGGGATGACCGCAACGGTCTCGATCGCCCTGCCGCAATGGAGCCCCGGCCTGATGGCCGGGGGAAGCCATGAGTCACGATGATGATGATTGACCGATGAGGAGGCCGCAATGGAGCCCCGGCCTGATGGCCGGGGGAAGTGCACCCACTGTGATGGCGGTACGCCGTCGACTCGGTGCCGCAATGGAGCCCCGGCCTGATGGCCGGGGGAAGTTACGCAGCTATCTGGCGCGACGATCCCGACCCCCGGGCCGCAATGGAGCCCCGGCCTGATGGCCGGGGGAAGTACCTGCGCAGGACGATCGCGAACGTGCGGACGGGGCAGCCGCAATGGAGCCCCGGCCTGATGGCCGGGGGAAGGAGCGACCCCAAGTTCGTCGCCCATGCGACATCGTGGCTGCCGCAATGGAGCCCCGGCCTGATGGCCGGGGGAAGCTCGGCCCACGACCTCGGTGACTGGAACGGGCAGTAGCCGCAATGGAGCCCCGGCCTGATGGCCGGGGGAAGAACGTGGCGCCAGTACGTCGAGGCACGCACTAACGGGCAGCCGCAATGGAGCCCCGGCCTGATGGCCGGGGGAAGGGTAGCTGGCGGCGTTGTTGCCCGCCACGATGTTGGTGCCGCAATGGAGCCCCGGCCTGATGGCCGGGGGAAGACTGACATCCGGCTCAAGTGGCCAGCCTGCGACCGCCACGCCGCAATGGAGCCCCGGCCTGATGGCCGGGGGAAGCCACGCCCACGACGACACACCGGTCGGCATGTTGATCCGGCCGCAATGGAGCCCCGGCCTGATGGCCGGGGGAAGGACCAGCGTGAACGAGCGCATCGTGTGGATCGACGGCGCCGCAATGGAGCCCCGGCCTGATGGCCGGGGGAAGCCGAGGAAACAC
Source organism: Candidatus Microthrix parvicella Bio17-1 (assembly GCF_000299415.1). Classification (NCBI taxonomy): domain Bacteria; kingdom Bacillati; phylum Actinomycetota; class Acidimicrobiia; order Acidimicrobiales; family Microthrixaceae; genus Candidatus Neomicrothrix; species Candidatus Neomicrothrix parvicella. The sequence continues at coordinate 485,822 of NZ_AMPG01000002.1, read as the reverse complement.
CCGAACGGGTTGCCCCGTTCGCGGTGCCGCAATGGAGCCCCGGCCTGATGGCCGGGGGAAGCCCGGGCCAGCCTTGACCCCTCATCGTCGATCGATGACCGCCGCAATGGAGCCCCGGCCTGATGGCCGGGGGAAGGCGTCGACACCTGGGCGGCATCCGCCAGACCCTTGGGCCGCAATGGAGCCCCGGCCTGATGGCCGGGGGAAGGGCACCCCTACACGGGCGAGGACCCACACGTCTCACAGCCGCAATGGAGCCCCGGCCTGATGGCCGGGGGAAGCCCGCTGCGCTGCGTGCCGCCCTCGACCTGCGTGGCACGCCGCAATGGAGCCCCGGCCTGATGGCCGGGGGAAGCGGGGCCGACGTTCGGCGGTATGACGATCGGCGTTCCGCCGCAATGGAGCCCCGGCCTGATGGCCGGGGGAAGCTCGCGTGCGGCGCCGAGATCAAGTCAATCAAGTCCCAGCCGCAATGGAGCCCCGGCCTGATGGCCGGGGGAAGCGGCCACGTGAAGCGCTGGGCGGCGGGGCTGACGCTGCCGCAATGGAGCCCCGGCCTGATGGCCGGGGGAAGTTCCGAGTTCGACCGCCACCGACTCACCGCCGGCAGCGCCGCAATGGAGCCCCGGCCTGATGGCCGGGGGAAGTCTTCCGGCGGCCAGCGCGTTCGATCTCGTCAGTACTGCCGCAATGGAGCCCCGGCCTGATGGCCGGGGGAAGCTGCGCGAACAGCTCGCCGAGACCGACGACGTCGCGGCGCCGCAATGGAGCCCCGGCCTGATGGCCGGGGGAAGCGGAGCAGCTGAGCTTCGCGGTCGGCGTTGTCCCAGATGCCGCAATGGAGCCCCGGCCTGATGGCCGGGGGAAGGCTTAACCATCGTTCCCCAAGGCGGCCAACCGAACCGTGCCGCAATGGAGCCCCGGCCTGATGGCCGGGGGAAGTCAGACTTCGGTCAGCCAACGAACGTGACCGTGGCGATGCCGCAATGGAGCCCCGGCCTGATGGCCGGGGGAAGGTTCAGATCGTATGTGTCCGCATCCGTCTGCTCGACGCCGCAATGGAGCCCCGGCCTGATGGCCGGGGGAAGCCTGTGATCGGCCTGCTGTCCCCCGTCGACCAGGCACTGCCGCAATGGAGCCCCGGCCTGATGGCCGGGGGAAGTCCCAGTGTTGGTGTGATCCATGCTGATCACCAGAGAGCCGCAATGGAGCCCCGGCCTGATGGCCGGGGGAAGCCGCCCAGTCCCTACAGGCGATGTGCCTAGCTCGACCAGCCGCAATGGAGCCCCGGCCTGATGGCCGGGGGAAGTCCGGGAGCTAGTCCCGGAGGATCAATTGGAGGTCGCTGCCGCAATGGAGCCCCGGCCTGATGGCCGGGGGAAGTACCCCTGCACATGGCGCAGCGCTCGGGGCGGACCTCGCCGCAATGGAGCCCCGGCCTGATGGCCGGGGGAAGTTCAGATTGATGTTCTGATGACAACGCAGCACTGGAAGCCGCAATGGAGCCCCGGCCTGATGGCCGGGGGAAGCCGCAAACTCCGCTGTCGCCGCAGCGAAGGGCTGACCCGCCGCAATGGAGCCCCGGCCTGATGGCCGGGGGAAGAGGCAAGTTTGGCCCCCCAGCCCAACGGCTGGCACTCATGCCGCAATGGAGCCCCGGCCTGATGGCCGGGGGAAGTCGCGGGCCTCGTCGATCAGCGGGGCCGGATCCAACCAGCCGCAATGGAGCCCCGGCCTGATGGCCGGGGGAAGACCACATCGGAGGAAACCTCACGGCTCCTCGCCGTCTCGCCGCAATGGAGCCCCGGCCTGATGGCCGGGGGAAGGTCGCCCTGAGTCTCCTGGAGCTTGCCGATGATCGTGTCGCCGCAATGGAGCCCCGGCCTGATGGCCGGGGGAAGTCCTCCGCGAGCGGTACAAGTCGACCCAACTCCACCTCGCCGCAATGGAGCCCCGGCCTGATGGCCGGGGGAAGCTTGCCCAACTGGTCGTGGAGCAGCTCGGGCACTTCGCCGCAATGGAGCCCCGGCCTGATGGCCGGGGGAAGACGGCTGAGCGAACCGGTCACCCTCACCGTGAATCAGGCCGCAATGGAGCCCCGGCCTGATGGCCGGGGGAAGGTGGAGCAAGCGGACCGCCGCAAGCAGCATCGAGACGCCGCAATGGAGCCCCGGCCTGATGGCCGGGGGAAGCAATTGCCAGGAGGCAACCCAATGAGCAACACCCCAGCGCCGCAATGGAGCCCCGGCCTGATGGCCGGGGGAAGCTCCCACGTTCCGGCCGACTCCGGGAACGCATCCCACCCGCCGCAATGGAGCCCCGGCCTGATGGCCGGGGGAAGGTCCGGCACCGTCGTGTTCGACGTCACCGGCGTGACGCGGCCGCAATGGAGCCCCGGCCTGATGGCCGGGGGAAGGGATCGTGCCATCACGGAGCACCGACCGGGCCACCGTGCCGCAATGGAGCCCCGGCCTGATGGCCGGGGGAAGTGCCGGTTCGTGTTGCCGGCCTTGGACGCCACCTGGCCGCAATGGAGCCCCGGCCTGATGGCCGGGGGAAGGGCATCAGGCCAGCGGGCAATGTAGGTGCCATCGACCGCCGCAATGGAGCCCCGGCCTGATGGCCGGGGGAAGCGCGCCTGCACCGCCGACTGGAAGATCGGTGTCGTATCGCCGCAATGGAGCCCCGGCCTGATGGCCGGGGGAAGCCGGCGTCGGTACCGTCAGCAACCGGCAGGACGGTCGCCGCAATGGAGCCCCGGCCTGATGGCCGGGGGAAGCGCCATCGAACACCCACCGGTCAGCGATCGCGCGGAACCCGCCGCAATGGAGCCCCGGCCTGATGGCCGGGGGAAGAGATAGCCCGGAGCCATGGCCTCACCAGAGCCAACTACCTGCCGCAATGGAGCCCCGGCCTGATGGCCGGGGGAAGCGCGACCCCGTCGGGACCGGACACGATGGTGGCGTGCTGCCGCAATGGAGCCCCGGCCTGATGGCCGGGGGAAGCTATCTCATTCAACAAATAGATAAGGCGGTACAGAATGCCGCAATGGAGCCCCGGCCTGATGGCCGGGGGAAGGGCCCCTGATGGGAGCCCTTGGGAGAGCAGGTATCTTTCGGGCGATTTCGAGCGGTCCCAACGACGGTGGGTCATCGCATCCTGATGCTGTTGTCAAAGACCAACCAAACCTCCCGGTGGCTCAAGGGTTTCGAGCGCTGCCCGGGGGAATGTCCATCACCCGAGCGCTCGCTTAGAAGATCGCCGGCCCGGGATTTGGCAGTCTTCGTGATTTGCCCATGAAGACTACCTTCACTGCATCCTTCTCGACTTGGCCAAGGTCGGCAAAGCATACGGAATCATCCCGGTGGTGGATCACCTCAGCCAGCAGACTCTCAAGTCGGATTCGTTCCACGTCGTCCAAGTCGCACAAGAAGACGGAGAGCTGGATCCATTCGCCATGGCCTTGCATGATCCGATACACCTGCCTCCACCGCGCTGGCGAGGCGATGTCGTAACAGACCACGAATCTGCGCCGAGCCATGGCACCGTCACCTGGTGACGAACGGTTCGTACCGCTCTATCTCGTCCATCAACCATCCCGCAAGCAACCTCACCTGAAGCTCATAGAGGCGCCGGTAGGTGACCTGATAGCCGAAGATCGGATGCTTGACCTCGACATCGAGTCGCCGCTCGTAGGCGGCGATGACCTTCCGGCGACCATCGCTGGTGAGGGCGACACCCTCGCCGCGTTGGATGAAATGCCCGGGGTTGATCTCCTCGTTGTTGATGAGTGATATCGCCACCGAGTCCCCGACGAGCGGCCGGAATTCCTCAGCCAGATCGAGAGCAAGGGACGGTCGCCCGAAACGGGGCCGGTGGTAAAGCCCGCAGTAAGGATCGAGCCCCACAACCGTGATTGCGCCGGTGAGATCTCTCACGATCAATCCGTAGACGAAGGAGAGCAAAGCGTTGACGGCATCCTTGGGCGGGCGACGGTTACGCCCGTCGAATTGGAAACTCCCCCCTGGGAACTCCCGAGGGGCGAGCATCGACGAGAACGCTGAGAAGTACACACGGGCGGCGTTTCCCTCGGAACCAAGCAGCGTCGCCTGGTCGGACACGTTGTCGAGGGATCGCAGTACGCGAGCCAACTCGCGCAGCTCTTGTTTCGCCCCAGTTCGCGTGTTTCGTCTGAGGATGGTTCGACTGTTGGCTACCTTTCCGCGGACGATCTCCTTGGCCGGGTGCACCGCCCCTCGTTCGGCTGCGAGAACCTGACGGCGGCGAAGCTCCACCGAACCACTCCATCCGCTGGTTCCGACGCCATCGAGCCATCCGCCAGTGCTGAACCACGCCACGGTGATGTCCTTGCGCAACAACGTTCGAAGCAGCTGGGGCGAAACCGAAATGTTGCCGTGGAGCGACACCGATACGACGTCGATGAGGCGAAGTGATCCCAGTTCTTCGTCACCCTTGATGACCAGCAGTCGTTCGCCCTTCTTGGACAAGCGCGCCCCCTGCTCGGTGACGTGCAGGGGCCTGGACGACGGATCTCTGGCCAGGTATCGGCGGGTGGGTGTGGCTTGTCGTTGCGTCAGCGTGTTCTTCTCGTCTGGGAGGCAGATCGAGACCAGCGAGCAACGAGGACACTTCGGGCTGTCTACCAATGGTGGTGGCGGCACCGGCTCTGCTGCGACCGTTCGGAGTTCCAGCAGCATGGCCAGGGTGGTCGTCAACAGCTCGTCGTTGATCGGTACGACGACCCGTTGGCGGGTGGCACCGTAGAACAGCTCTCCGTGGTTACACAGGTGGCCATGGTCACGCAGAATCAGCGCCTGCACGCACAACTGGACGCGATCACTCAGCCACGCGGTCTCCTCGTAGTGCGCTGGAGGTGGCTTGCCCTTCTTGACATCGACGGGCCGCAGCTCGGTGCCGTCGCTTTCCAACACGTCGATGACGGCCGTCAACCCCAAGCGGTCAGACGTGACCTTCATCGATGTTGCGGAGAACGGCAGCCCATCGGCGGAGATGTTGCCCCGAGCTTGGTCGACACGTCGGTGCTGGTGATCTCCCTCAGCGGTATCGGCGTTGTCTGCCCACTCCCGACCTACCCACTCCAAGTGGAAGAGGCGTGGGCAATAGGCGAACTCGTTGACCATGCGGGCTGGCACGACGGCGGGAAGTGAGCCCATGGCCTATCGGATCTTGGAGGGTTCGGGTTCGAAGAGTCCAAGGCCAAGGTGGCTGAACCGCCCGAGCGATAGCGGGCCAGCGATCTCGGCATCGAAGGTGAGACGGAGCCAGGTTGCAGGGCGAGCATCTTTGATCGTTGCTCCGATCCGATGTCTGCGGTATCGCTGGGCTGGCCGAGGTGGCTGATCGAGGAACTCCACCGAGGTTGGCTCGGCCTTGCTGCGGTAGCGGAGCTCGGGAGCCATGCGCCGCCGGACGAAGCGAAGCGAGACGCCGCCCATGCGGTCAGCGTCAGCGCGGTCCTGTCGGTTCGGATGGCCGGTGGGCATCATGGGAGACAAGGACCGCCATACCCGGGAAGGGCCAACCAGATCGAGTCCCGACGATGCCGCAAGGATCTCGTCGGGTTCCCCCAATGCAGCGAGTACAACGTGGAACGTCGCCAGACCCCGGACGACCTGGCGTTGGGACCGTCCGGATGGTGGTTGCCTCCTACCCGGCGACTGTCCCGGTGGGTACACGGCACTGACTTCCGCCAGGGCGGCCACCTCGGCTGGGCCGAACCCCTCTGGTGCCCAGGCGATGATGCGATCGATCCTTCGGTCGGCGCCTGCGACGGGGAGCAGATGCAGATGTTGGTGATCGTCGAGGCGAGCGGGACTGTCGACCACGCCTGCACGATGTCCCGCGAAGGTTGGGCTCGTTGCTCGATCTGACCGCTGGCCGTACACGCTCTGCAATGCACTCCGAACTCGTTCGGCGACCACCAGGCTCAGCTCATGCATCGGCGCGGGGCGCCCTGATACCGCCAGAACCGCAACCGTAGGGTTCGGGCGACGCGAAGGTGGGACCCGGGTAGCCCGGATTGCGGAGCGTTCGAGGGGCGGTGATACCCGGAAACGCACAAGGTGAGATCCCTTGGGCTGGGCATACCCAGCGCTTCGCATGGCGTCGGTACCGACGGTCACCTGGCCAAGATCGATCGGCAACCCGGGCGAAAGCAGGGCGAGCTCGCCGTCTGGGTCCGGTGTGACTTCGTGGGGCGGGTCGGCAGTGGGGTGGTTCGACAGGGCAGGTGTCACCACCCTCGCTTCGCAGATACTGTCGGCCCGGCCCAGATAACTCATGCGTTCGAAGAGCACCGTCGCAGCCTTGCGAGCTTGTTCGCTCAGCTCGCCGGGCCACGTGATCTGCACCACCGCCGCCGGATCGACAGCACGGAACGTATCGAGCACCTTCGAGGTGTCGGGCTTCGTTGGCAGCTGCTGAGCGCTTCCGGGGTAGTAGTGCCTCGTGCCAGCAGCAACCGATCGCGGTAAGTGGTAGGTAGGCGACGCTCCCACCACGTTGAGCACCTGCACCACGTCAGGCTGATCGAGTTCGGGGCACCGATCGTGCCACACCGCGATCAGGGCTCGAACCATGCGCCACGGCGAGGGTGGCCATTCGACGGCCCCTTCGTTGACGTGTCGATCCCAAGGGGTAGCGTGATAGCGGCCCAGAGGGAACGAGACTTGGACGTTCAGGCTCACTTCTCGCCCTTCTTCTTACTGGCCTTGCCGCCCGACCAGATCACGTCGATCGGTCCGGTCGTGGGCAGCAGATCACCGCTTGCCGTGATTGCGGTGCCGATCCGGTCCTCAAGTTCCGCGGCCTCGGGCAGCTCGCTGAGGTCGGCAGCCTCGATCGGTTCCAGGTCGCAGGCTGTACGCAGGCGCATGCCGCCGTCGATGAGCGAACGCACTTCCCACAGCGCCAAGGCTTCCAGTAGATCGCGAGGCCCTTCGGGCAAACCGTACGCATCCAGTTGGGCAAGGTCCAGCACGAACGTGGCCTCGATCGAGCGCGCAGTGAACTCCATACGGTGGAACGGCACGGTGCCATACCCCTCGGCTGTGCCGCCTTCAGACTCGCCGAGTGAATGGCGAACACGGTCAAACTTCACACCGCCTGACACAGCCTCGGCGACATCGTGGGCCTCTACTGCTCCAGTGATGGCCCGGGCCACCTTGGGTTGACCGGGCCAGGCCGAGTCGGCAAAGAACACACCATGGAGGAGACACATCGGGTCGAGCGCAAAGATCGCACGAGCCAGATGCCGTGGTGCAAGCGGCGTGTCGTCGCGAAGAGCCAGACGCTCCTTGATGGTCTCGGTCATGCCAACACCGTCGAGCTCGGACTGCTTGACGAAGGCACTCGCCAATCGGTGGGCTTCGGTGCGGCTCGATGTGACGTAGCGCCCGTCATCGGCGGCGGTGACTCGAATCCATGGGAGGGCCGCAATCATCTCGACCGGGGCCTGGTCGCCCTCTGACCACAGCGTGCCCTCCAACCGGTTGGCCATCGACTGGTTCGACTCCACCAGTACGCACTGCTGCATCTCGGTTTCGCCGACGGGCCGTTGGAAGGTCGCAGGCCCGAGGTCGGGGAACCCAGTCGGTTGAAAGCGGGAGCCGGCGATGGGTCGCATTTGCACTCGGAGGACGGTTCGTTGGGTGGGCATGGGATTCTCCTTGTTGGTGAGGTGTTGTGTGGCGAGATCGATGGCAAATATCTGCGCTACTGAGTGACGGGTTCGTCAGCGGCTGCTTGGGTTTGCTTGTCCCGAGCGGTGAGGTCAGCACCGGCGCCGACCATGGGCATGGTGTTGCTGCCGAAGATGTGGGACAGGTCGTCGACTCGCGTGGGAACGAGCAACGCCCCGAGTGTGAGCCGTGCCGCCTTGGCGTCGGCGGCAGTAGCGAGTGCCGAAACCCCGGATCTACCGAGGATCGCGATGTGGCCAGACATGGCGTAGCGATTGATCGCATCTGCGGTTACGTCGGCCACCGATCCGGCTCGGAGTCGGGTTGGCCAGGTGCTGGGCATCACGGTTGCCACCCTTGATTCTCCGGTTGGGCGCAGGACGAGGCCCGAGGCCCACGGGGCCAACATCCGCCAAAGTGGGCTGGCGCCAATGGATACCGGTTCCATCGCGGCGGTCCGTCTGTCCGGCTCGGACTGGTCGTCACGATCCTTAGTGGCCCACGGGTGTAGCGGGCTCAGTAGCAGCAGCGCTTCCAGCCACTCTGACAGCAACGACTGGTCGCAACGTCCGGCCGCGAACTCCTCGGCATGGGAGGCGGGTACCCGCCAATGCCACACACCGCCAAACTGGGGCCGGATCCCGCGAAACGGGAGTGGGACATCGTCGCCCGGGCGGACGATTGGGTCATGCCGCGTGTGGGAACGCAACACCATCACGTCAGCGAGAACATCCCCGATTGGGCGCTCGCCCAATCCCGGAACCGTCGGACCGTTTCGGGCCCATTCGAGCCGCTCGTACTTCTCCAGGGTGGGTTGGGTGGCGCGCAGACAGTCTCGGAGGGTGGTCGGGGCACCTTCGATGGTTTCTGAGAGGTGGGCGCGGTCGCCGGGTGGCACGGAGTCTCTACCCAACATGAGGGCAGCAGCGATACCGAATTCGACGGAGCCGTCGTCCAACTCTGGAAGCCATTCATGGCTATTGAGTGGCTGAATTGGGCTGAGCGATGCGCTCTCACGGAACCCGGTTGACCTAGACGCGGCCCGCTCAGCGCTCGCGGCGGCCACCAGCAAACCACGCAGCGTCTCGGGCGACGGACGCGCGCCGGCAACGAACAGAGTTCGGATGAGGCGACGTCGTGTGGTGCGAACACCCGCTGGGGTTCGGTCATCCCCGACCCGATTGAGGGTGTCGACCCAACGGTCGAGGTGTGCGGTGAGGCGAACTCGTGGCTCGTCAGAGGTGGCGTAGTTACCGACGTGCACTGCAACCGGCGCCTGCCCGTTCCGTTCGATGAACCCGAAACGCTCGAAGCGACTAATGCCCCGGTCAACGCCAAAGGCCTTGAGGGAGCGGACGGCGTCGGTCCCGGTGCGGGCCTGACGACCGCGCCACTCCATGCGGCCTTCGCCCGCCAGAGCGCTGATCTCGGCCGCTGTCAGGCCCTGATCCCAGATTGGGGCCCAGAACTCGCCCTTGCCCGGTTCGGACTCGGCTGCTGAGGCATAGTCGGCGGCCACGCCGATGACGTAGAAGGGTGCGGAGGCAATCCCGCTATCAGCACCCTGCCGGCGACTCATCGCGGAAGCAAAGGCGAGCGTTCCGTGCATGCCGAGCACGTAGACCCAGGGGTTCACCAATGCTCGCCCATCACTGCGCCTGCCGAGGTTGGTTCCACCGACCCCGGCGCCGTCGTATTGACCCGGGGTGCCCTTGACGCGCGGCTGAGGAGCCGGATCGAATACCTCGTCTAACCAGATCGCAGGGTCGGGTGGAGCACCTCGCTTTGGGGGGTCGGTCAATCCAAGCAACAACGCCAGATGCTCGGCATAGTTGAGCACCAGGTCGAGGCGACCGATGTTGCCGCCGGTTCCCAGCAACGGTGGGTAACGAACGGAATCGTCGGATATCACCACAGACGCATCGAGAAAGTCGAGCGCCGCGTCGGGCAGCGTGTTGCGGAGCACCCTGATGGCGAAGGCCTTTTCGTCACCTGCCAGGTTGTGGGCCCACCCGTAGCGCCCCACGGCGTGGTCGACAGCCAAGATCGTCGCCCGATACGCAGCCAGGCGGTCTTGGGTCGAGTTGCGGAAGAGTTCCCACAGACGCGTGCCACGGGTATTTTCGGTCGTGTGGAAACCACCGACGTCTTTGCCGTTCCATGGGGCGACCAGCGGCGCAGGTTGAGCATCATCCAACAGGAACTCACGTACTTGGGCCAACGACAGACCGGTGACAAGTACGGGCGTGGAGCCACGCCAGCTCAGCGTTGCCTCGGAATCTGCCTGACCCGCCACGAGGCGGTGAAGCCCGATGGCCGCCAGGTATTCGCCGAGCACGGCAGCGTCCAGGCCGGCGAGCACGACCCGGTTGTGGTCATGGATCCTGGTTGGGGAATCGTGCTGGTTCATCGGTTGGCCTCCGTCATTGCGCTTGCTCGCCAGTCGGCCACTCGAACGATCGCCTCCAAGAACCCCAATCTGAATGGCCCCAGATCGGTGCGATCGACCAAGGCTTGGGCCATCGAGGTCCATGAAGGCCCAGTGGGGGTGCCGCCAGCGCCCATGACCATGAGGTCGAGAGTCATCGGGCCGACCACCTGCCCGTCCACGGTCACTGCGGGAAGCTCGTCACCATCGATGACCCCCAGGGCGATCCGGCTGCCTGGAGGACCCTCATACTCGTCGGGTAACCGCTCTTCGGGCATGGACCGAATAGCGGTCCGCACCTTTCCGTGGTGCGCGGCCGTGAGGTAGCAAATCAGGCTGCGTTCCTCGTAGCCATCCAGGAGCGAACTGGCGCCCCCTAGGAGCGCTAGGGCCGAGACGAGCTCGTGGCGGAAGTAGGGGCGACTGTGATGGGCCCGTTTGGAGGATCCCGACTTGGCCCAAGGCCCCGCGATGGGAATCGGGTCCTCCCCAGCGGCTGCCTTCAGCGTTGCCTGGAATACCGGGTGGGCCTTGCCAAGGTCGTGAAGGCGTGCCGCACGGATGGCGGCGGCACGGTGGTGAGAATCCAGACCTGGGGTGTCCATCGCAGCCAGGAGATCATGAGCATCGTTGCCAGCATCTTGAAGATGCTGCTCTAACGTCATCCACCGACCTGCGTAGGTGGCGGGGTCGTCGCCCTCCCGCTCGTCCAGCGGTGCCATGTCGGGCTGCACACCGCTGCCTGCCGGAGGCGTTTCAGCGGCGGAGCGGGGCGGTGGCACGGGCTGCGTTCCAGCGGGGTCCCATCCCGTGTCGGGTGAGTAGCCGCCGAGAGCGGCATTCACCATCAGCACCATGCCGGGCCGCACCCGTTCGGTGCCCAGGTTTACCCACGTTTTGGTTCGTCGACCGACATGCTCCAGACGTAATGCAGTTGGCTTGCGCGAGGAGGACTTCTTCTTCAACCAGGCGGTGAGCTGACCGACCGGAACCTGGCACAGCTCATCGCGGTTGGGAGTGCGCTGACCGTCTTCGGCGAGATCACGCCAGCACACCCAGACGCTGAGATCGTCTCCGCTGCGAAGGAACGGAGCGATGTCGAGGTCGTTGCCGGTGAGGTCGGGCGTGGTGTCGAAGAGACCCAACAGGTCACGGCGCCGCAACACGAGCGGTTCTTCGCCGCCCGACTCGGCCACCTCCAACGCATCGAGTTCACCCGTCGTGACCTCGTGACCGGTCAGTCGGGTCAACTGTGCCTCGGCAGCAGCGGCATCGTCGATGTCATACGGCGCAGGAGAAACGGGCGGATCCCAGAACATGTGAGCATCGATGACCTTGCCGTCGCGATTGCAGCGCCCCGAGCGCTGCACGATCGACGACCACGGCGCGGACTCTGTGAACAGCGTGGTCGCGTTCAGGTCGACCCCGGCCTCAACCACCTGGGTAGTAACCACTACCGTGCCTTCGGCAGGGGGGACGGCCAACACTTTCCGCATTTGCTCAGCCCGGTCTGCAGGCCGGTAGCGGGAGTGGAGCAACACCAATTCCGTCCCGTCGATGACGAGTTTGTTGAGCTGCTTGTGGAGCTCCCTGGCCACGTCGACCTGGTTGACGACCACAAGCGTGAGCGTGCCCGGCCGATGGCGGTCGGCGACGACCTTCGCCCGCAGCGATGGCAGCTGCTTCTTGTCGGGCCGCGCGTTCGACGTGTCGTCGCCGAACCAGCGCGCAACCGTTCGTTTGGCTCCGAGGCGCTCTGCCAGCCGGTCCGTCATCTCGTCCGGTAGTAGCGCGAACGCCTTGGCCACCGTGGGGTTGTCCACCGTTGAGAGGCGCTCAGGATCAAGGGTTGCCGACATCCACGTCGTGGTGCAGGGGATTGCCGTACCCAGAGTGTGCCGAAAGGCGTCCATCTGTCGGCTGGTGGTCACGGCGGCGCCCATGAGCTGCACCTCGTCGAGGACGTAGTGGCAGTCGTTGTTGAGTAGCCCGAAGTCCACGGGCCAGGCATAGCGGTTCATGGCATAGCCCCGGTTGAGGCTGCGCGACAACACCATGTCGAGCGTTCCGACGATCACGGCGTCCTTGTGCGGAGCGAGCTGCCAGCGGTCAACCGACTCGCCGCCCATGAGCACGTGGATCGGCAGGTGATCGGGGGTGTCGGCGTCGGCCCACCCAGCGTTGGCTGCCCAATTGGTCAGGCGATCCCGGGTCTGCTCAACCAGTGAGCGTTGGGGGAGGACGATCACCAGCCGTCGGGGGGTGGCAGCTCGCACGGCGAGATCTGGGTGGAGACGGCGGCGGTAAGCCCAGGCCATGAACACCGCCTCGGTCTTGCCGCATCCCGTTGGAATCTCCAGCGTCTCGGGCAGCCCAGATTCGACGAGGCGTCGCTGCCATCGGTAGGGGGGCAAGCCCGTGATGCGCTCGAACTCGGACGAGATGTCATTCATTGGGGTGTTCCTTCATTCCAAAAACCTCGCCAAACACTCGCTTCGGGGCCGCAGGCGTCGGGTTGATCTTGCTGAGGGTCGTTTGGGGGATGGCAGAGGTCGCTCTGAGGTGGCAGCAACTTCGCGGGCACTGATCGGCTCAGCCGGGGTGGTGCGGATGGCGAGGTCATGGGGTTGGTCTCCTGGGTGAACCTCGACCGGCGGTCGAGGCGGAGCGACTCGACCCGCCGTCGTGAAGCTTCGTGAACATCATGACGCACCGCTGTGACAATGAGCGTTGGAACGCCCGACGTGACGGGATTGCGCGCGATGAACGCGATGAACGCGGTGAACGCGATGAACGGCGCCGAGGCGCCCGCTCGCCCCACGCGCAAAACCCGGCCGCTCACCGTCCGGAGATGGGCCGGGTTCACTTCCGCTGGCTAGTGCCGTTGGCGCTGTCCATCGTACGCGCTTCGTTGGCGGTGCTCAACCACCTTCAGCCGACCAAACAAGGCGCCGCGGCGCCACCGACAGCCGGATTGCTACTCGGCGCCCTTGGAGGTGCGCAGCTCGTTGAAGGGCAGCGTCTTGTCATTGCGAGGCTCGGAGGGCAGGCCCAGGACGCGCTCGCCGATGATGTTGCGTTGGATCTGGTCAGTGCCGCCGTAAATGGACGGGCCGGGGGCGAACAGCACCATCTCGGTGACCGCACCATCGTGAGGGGCCGACGCCCCGGCGAGCTGACCGGCGGGACCCAGGATGCGCGGGCCGAGGTCGACGATGGCCCGCATCATGTCGCTCATCATCAACTTGGACAGGTTGGCCAGGCCGGGGATCTCCAGGCCGATCGCCTTGGCGGCCTTGGCCCGCTTGTTGGTCATCTTGGCCAGCTCCACCAGCGTGTGCAGCTTCATGATGTCGTCGCGCAGCACGGGATCACTCATGGCGGCTCCGCTGGACGTTGCCAGCTTGAGGATGGCGGAGGCGCCCCCTCCGGCCATCGCCGCGCCGGACCCGGAGGTGTCGCCACGGACGAAGTCACCCACCCGCTTGTCGAGGTGGCCGTGCACGGTGCCGGGCACCGCCGAGCTGGTGGCGCCCGTGCCGCCGGCGCCCAGGCCGGAGCGCTCGAACATCAGCGTGGTGTTGGCCACCGCCCAACCTTTGCCCTCGCCGCCGATCAGCGCATCGTGGGCCACTCGGGCGTCCGAAATGAACACCTCGTTGAACAGCGCCCGGCCGGTCATCTCCTTGAGGGGGCGAATGTCGATGCCGTCCTGATGCATGGGCAGCGCGAAGTAGCTGATGCCGGCGTGCTTGGGCACGGTGGGGTCGGTGCGGGCCATCAACATGCCCAGGTCGGCGATGTGCCCGGCCGAGGTCCACACCTTCTGACCGTTGATGATCCACTCGTCGCCGTCTCGGAGCGCCGAGGTACGGATCGACGCAAGGTCGGAACCGGCCTCGGGCTCGGAGAACAGCTGGCACCACGCCTCGGAGCCGTCGACGATCGAGGGGATGTAGCGCTGCTTCTGTTCGTCGGTACCTTGGGCGATGATCGTGGGTCCGGCGAGCAGCAGGCCCAGACCGCCGGGAGGGCCGATGGCGCCGGCCTTGGCGATCTCCTCGGCCACCACGACGGCCTCGCCCCGGGACAGGTCGCGGCCGAACCACTCTGACGGCCACGCGGGCACCGACCAGTGGGCGTCGCGCAACATCGTCCACCATTCGCCGACGGTGAGATCCGGGTCCCAGTTGGCGGTCACCCACGACGACACCTCGGCGCGTAGCTCTGAGTTGTCGCGATCCGAGGGTTCGCTGGGCTTGTCGGTGCTCGTGGTGGCGTCGCTCATGGACGTTGATGCTACCGCCGGGCGTCGGCTGGGACTAGACCGCGCGGTCAAGTTTGATCTGGTGGCCGATTGGGTGGCCGATTGGGTGGCGGACGGTGACGCGTTGACTTGGATGCGCCGCGGCGCCGCTACGGTTTCGTGCCGTGACGTCGCCACCAGCGGTTCCGATGCCGCTTACAGGAGACGAGGCCCGTCGTCGGGCGGAACTGCGGCGGATGAAGGCGACCGCCGTCGGCCTCCTGCTGGTGGCCACGGCGGTGTTCGTGGCAAGCGCACTGGCTGGTGAGGATGCGCCCGGTTGGGTGGCCTATGTGAGGGCTGCGGCCGAAGCGGGCATGGTGGGCGGCTTGGCCGACTGGTTTGCCGTCACCGCGCTGTTCAAGCACCCGCTGGGCATTCCCATCCCACACACCGCCATCATCCAGAAGCGCAAGGACGACATCGGTTCCGGTCTCGGCTCGTTTGTTTCCGACTACTTCCTCACGCCGGAGGGGATCACCGAGCGCCTCGGTGAGGCTCACGTTGCCGAGCGTCTTGGTGCCTGGATGGCAGAGCCCGCCAACGCCGACAGGTTTGCCCGCCAGTTGCTGACGGTGGGCGGGAGCATGCTGGACGCCGTGCGCGAGGACGAAGTGCGCGAAGCCATCGAGGATGCGGTGGTGCGGCGATTGCGCACCACCCCAACCGGGCCCGCCGCAGCCAGGGTTCTGGAGTTGGTTGTTGACGAGGGCCGTCATCAGAAGCTGCTCTCGGTCATCCTGAAGCGCCTGGGTGAGGTGCTGGAGGTCAACCGGGAGACGCTGCGCACCCGCATGTACACCGAATCGCCGTGGTGGGTGCCCAACACGGTCGACGACGTGGTGTTCGACCGGCTTCACGATGTGGCCACCCGCTACCTGTTCGACCTGGCGGCCGATCCTGACCACCAGTTGCGGCAATCGATCGACCTCCAGATGGAGCAGTTGGTGATCGATCTTGCTCGCGATCCGGCGACCGGTCGGCGCGCCGACGAACTGCGCGACGAGTTGCTGGATCATCCGCAGTTGCGCGAATGGACCGGCTCGATCTGGGTCGACCTCAAGGAACGAATCAAGGCAACCGCTGCGGACCCCGACGAGGCCACGTTGGCCCGCATCGCCGCGGCCATCGCCGGGTTCGGCCGCGGGCTGGTGGACGACCCGGCGCTGAGTGCCAAAGCAAACGGCTGGTTGACCACCACGGCCGTGTCGCTGGCCGACCAGTCTCGCGACGAGATCGGCAACTACATCGCCACCACCGTTCAGGGTTGGGACACCGCCGAAGCCGCCCAGCGCATCGAGTTGCAGGTGGGACGCGACCTTCAGTTCGTGCGAATCAACGGCACCGTGGTCGGCGCCCTCGCCGGTGTGGTGATCTACACCATCGGCCAGCTTCTTGGCTGAGACACCATCGGGCGACGACGTGCCAATCGTCCGGCCGAAACCAGGCGTTGTGGCGAACGTCCTACCGCTTGCGCATGCGGGCGCGGATCAGGTCCCTGCGGCGTCGTAACTCCTCGTGGGTCAGCGGGCTGGCGTCCTGCTCGGTGATACCGAAAGCGGCTCGAACGGAGGTTTCGTCCACCCCGATCATGTCGTCGGCGGCGATACCCAACTGGGCGGCCAATACTTCGCCGTGACGGCCGGCCATCGACATCCACAGGTTCATGATCTCGGCCATGATGTCCAGATCGGGCGCCAAGGTGGCGATGGCACCGTCGAGAAACACCAGGTTCTTCACATAGAGCATGAGGATCTTCGGTAGCCGGGCGCCCATGCCCAGGAGCGCCTTGGTGATCCGCTGCAGCTCGGCCATCATTTCGTCCTGGCTGAGCTGAGTGGGGTCGATCACATCGCCGTCCAGGCGGAGCTCGGACATCACCCAGTCGAGATCGACGTCGTCGGGCAACGCTCCCAGGTCGCGGAACGCAGCCAACTGGCCTCTGATGTCGCCCGTTGCCCCGGTGATCATCATGCGAAGGAACGCCAGGCGCTCCTTCTCGGTCATGCGGGCGGTGATGCCGAAGTCCAACAATGCGATGCGCCCGTCCTCGAGCACAAACAGGTTGCCGCCATGCAGATCGCCGTGGAAGATGCCCTGCACCATGGCGCCCTCGGTGAAGCCGACCATGCCGGTGCGCACCACATCGTGGCCACTGATCCCGGCGGCGATCATGCCGTCGATGTCCTCCCAGCCGTAGCCGGACAGGCGTTCCATCACCAGCACCCGCCGGGTCACCAGCGTGGGGTGGGGGCGGGCCACGACGAAGCCGCGCTGGTCCAGCTGAGCGAACGCCTCGGCGACGTCCAGCATGTTCTCGGCCTCGAGGCGAAAGTCGAGCTCCTCGGTGATCGTTTCGGTAAACAGCTCGACGAGCGCGGGCGGATTGGCCAACGCCGAGACCGGGATGCGACCGATGAGAAACGGCGCCAGCCAGGCCATCACCTCGAGGTCTCGATAGACCTGGGTGCGGATGGTCGGTCGCTGCACTTTGACCACCACCTCCTCGCCGGTGTGCAGCGTGGCAACGTGCACCTGGGCGATCGAGGCAGCGGCAAGTGGCTTTCGGTCGAACGTGGCGAACACATCCTCCAGCGGTCGGCCCAGGTCGGATTCGACCACCTCGCGCACCACCTCGAAGCTCTCGGCAGGCACCTTGTCCCGGAGCAGGGAGAACTGCGCCACCAATTCGTCGGGGAAGATGCCGGCACCCGAGCTGATGATCTGACCCAGCTTGATGTAGGTGGGTCCCAGGTCCTCGGCCGCCTCGCGTAGGCGGCGGGACAGGCCATCGATACGTCGGGTTGAGTCCGACAAACGGCGCTCCCGCAACAGCCATGGCGCCACCGCCCACGCCAGACGGCCCGATACCCGGGCCAGGCGGCCAAGCGGCGGGATGCGCTTGGGTGCGGTCAGCCGCGGTACCTCACGGGCCAGTGCGGCTCGAATGACCCCGAGCCCGACGTCCCAGTCCAAGTGGTCTCGATCCACCACCCATGGGGCGGCGTCGGTGAAGGCGAACCGGTCGGTGTCCGGGGCGGTACCCGGCGAGGTTGCGGGTGGTTGGGTGGGCGATGCTGCGGGCGGTTGGGCGGGGCGAGCCATGGTCCATGATCCCCCGAGAGCGTGGCCCGTGGCGAGCGGGCCTCTACAGTGCCTGGATCATGGCCCACTTGGATGACCATCGACTGGCCCACCAGCTGGCCACGGACGCCGGCTCGATGCTGGTGGAACTTCGGGCGAAACTCGCTTCCGAGGGTGCCCCGCCGAGCGTGCTGAAGGCGCAGGGCGACCGGGCGGCGCACGTGCTGCTCGTGAGGGCATTGGCCGAGGCCCGCCCCGACGACGCCGTGCTGTCCGAGGAGGGCCGCGATCACCTGGGGCGGCTGAGCGCAGACCGGGTGTGGATCGTCGACCCGCTCGACGGAACCCGGGAGTTTTCCCAGGTGCCCCGCAGCGACTGGGCGGTGCACGTGGCACTGGTGGAGGACGGCGAGCCAACCGCCGGGGCCGTCGCGCTCCCGGCATTGGGTGTCACGTATTCCACGGCGGAACCGCCCGTGATACTCGATGCGCCCAACGCTCCACCCCGGCTGGCGGTCTCACGCAGCCGCCCACTGTTGGAGGCGATGGCGTTGGCCGAAGCCTTGGATGCCGAACTGGTGCCCATGGGGTCGGCGGGTGCGAAGGCCATGGCGGTGGCCACCGGACTGGTGGACTGCTACCCCCATGCCGGAGGGCAATACGAGTGGGACAGTTGCGCACCGGTGGCGGTGGCCCGCGCCGCCGGGCTGTGGTGCTCCCGGCTGAACGGGTCGCCGCTGCGCTACAACCGCCCGGACCCCTGGCTGCCGGACATCTTGATCTGCCACCCGGGCGTGCACGAGCGCGTCGCGGCCACCTTGGCCCAACTGGGCTGGAGTTCCTGAACGAGGCAGACGGGTGCGTGAGCGGGCAACATGGGGTGTGCGGCTCCCGTCGTTGCGGTGGCCGGAGAAGGGAGCACGATGAGCGGCACCGATCAGCGGAGCGGAGCGCCAGGCGGAGCGGAGACCGCCGGTGGCACCCAGGCCGTCGAGACACACATGTCGTGGGTGTTCATGGCCGGCGACCGTGCATTCAAGCTGCTCAAGCCGGTCACCCTGCCGTTTATCGACCGATCTGAGACCGAGGTGCGAATCGCCGCCGCCGAGCGTGAGTTTGAACTCAATGCCCGCATCGCCCCTGACGTGTATCTGGGTTTGGCAGACGTCCGCGAGGGGGGCGGAGCGGAGGGTGCAGCGTTGACCGACCGGATGATCGTGATGCGTCGTCTGCCCGCCGACCGTCGGCTGTCGCAGTTGGCCGGTACCCCGGGCTTCGAGGATCAGCTTCGCTCCGTTGCACGAACGGTGGCAGCGTTCCACGCGGCGCAGGCGCCGGTGTTTGACCACGAGGCGGCGCTGGCCGGCGCGCTGGGCGACAACTGGACCGACAACTTTGCTGTCACCGATGCGCTGGTCGGAGCCGGAGTGCCCAACGAGGACATCGACCGGGTCAAGGAGTTGGCCCGGCGATACCTGGCCGGCCGAGGTCCGCTGATGCAGCGACGTGCCGCCGACGGATTCGTGCGGGACGGGCACGGCGACCTGATCGCAGATGACGTCTTCTGCCTCGATGATGGTCCCCGCATTATTGACTGTCTGGCGTTCAACGACGAGTGGCGCATCGGCGACGTGCTCCTGGACATCGCCTTCCTCGTGATGGACGTGCACCGTGTGGCCGGACGGGCGGACGCCATGGCCCTGCTCGCCTGGTATCAGGAGTTCGCCGCGGAACAACACCCCTCATCGCTCGCGCACCACTACGTGGCCTACCGGGCTCATGTTCGGGCGAAGGTGGCCTGTCTGCGTTGGCAGCAGGGCGACGCGGCGAGCGCCTCGCTGGCACGCGAGTACCACGACCTGGCACTCCACCACCTGGAGTGCGCACGGGTGCGTTTGGTGCTGGTTGGTGGTGGGCCCGGCACCGGTAAAACCGTGTTGGCCAACGGACTGGCCGATCAGCTTGGATGGGCGGTGGTGCGGACCGACGACGTGCGTCGCGGGGTTGTCGCAGCGCAGGGTGAGGTGCCGGGTGCCGTGGCGCCGGGCGAGGGGGCCTACGGCGCTGCGGGCAGGGATGCGGCGTACCAGGAACTGGTTCGCCAGGCGAGGCTGCTGCTGAACTCGGGTGAAAGCGTGGTGCTGGATGCCTCGTGGACCAGCGAGGACCATCGGCAGGTCGTGCGCAGGCTGGCGGAGGAGACACACGCCGAACTTGTTGAGCTCGAGTGCCGGCTGGACCCCGCCGTGGCCAAGGAACGCATTTCCGAGCGTCGCGCAGCCGGGGGCAGCAACTCTGATGCCACCGCCGACGTCGTGGACTACCTGAACGGCCTCAGAGACCCGTGGGAAGCGGCGGCCGGCCTGGATACCGAGCAGGCACAGGAGGTGGTGCTCCAACAAGCGTTGACGGTAGTTCACGGCCTGGTTCGGACGCGCTGATCGGTCTCGGGCCCACGGCTCGGTCGGGCCCTTGTCCTCTAGCCTGCCGTTGGAACCCGCGCCACCCTGGGTGGGTCGAGTCGACCGAAGGAGTGGAATGAAGATCGTTGTTGGAATGGATGGTTCGGACGCGTCGATCGAGGCGTTGCGATTTGCGGCCGACGAGGCCGAGACGCTCGATGCGGACCTGACGGCCGTCACGGTGTGGGAGATGCCGCCGTTGGCCCTGGGCTATGTGTCGGCCGCGGACGCGAGCGGCGCCATGGACCCGTGGTTGGAAAAAGCGGTTGACGCAACCCTGGGCGAGGCGGGGGAGAAGGTAACCAGGCGGGTCGAGACCGGATCGGCGAGCGCCGCGTTGTTGCGGGTTGCCGAGGACGCCGACCTGTTGGTGGTGGGCTCGCGTGGCCACGGCGCGCTGGCCGGAGTGATCCTGGGCTCGGTCAGTAACCAACTGGCCAACCATGCCGACTGCCCGCTGACCGTGCTGCCTGCGCCACGCGACGGGTCCAGCCATGATCCCGACGGCCCCATCGTGGTGGGGGTTGATGGTTCGTCCAACGCCACCGCCGCCCTCCACTGGGCGGCCGACCGGGCCGTCCGATTGGGGCGGCGGCTTCGGGTGGTGATGGCATGGCGAGGCGAGGTTGCGGGATGGCTGGCAGGCACGGACGTGCTGGATGAATGGCCCGCCGACGATGACTTCAAGGCGCAGGCCCGTGACATGCTGACCGAGGTGGTGGACGAGGCCAGGCTGCCGGATTCCCTTGAGGTCGACCTGGTGCTTGGGGAAGGGGCACCGGCGACGGTGATTCGTGAGGCGTGCGGTGGGGCTTCGATGCTGGTTTTGGGTGCCCGTGGGAGGGGTGGCTTCATGGGGCTGCTGCTGGGCTCGGTGACCGCCCATCTTCTGAACCATCTGGAAGGACCCACCACGGTGGTGCCGTCGTCATGAGCCGCGTCGTTGTTGGGGTTGACGCCTCATCGATGCCGACGGCGGCGCTGCGCGAGGCGCTGAGCGAGGCACACCTGCGCGGTTCGGTGTTGAAGGTCGTCTCGGTCTGGTCCTATCCGCCGCTGTCCGCCGAGGAGCGCCTGTTGACCACGGCGTCGGCCGTGGAGGCCGAAACGATCGAGCGGGTGGGGGAGACGGTTGATCGGCTTCGACACGAGGGGCACAACTCCGAGTTGACCATCAAGGTGGACGTGCGGCAGGGAGCGCCAGGCAAGGTGCTGATCGACCTGGCCGTCGGGTGCGAACTGCTGGTGGTGGGACGGCGCGACCGGTCACGGCTTCGGCACCTGGTCCTCGGATCGGTGGCCGACCAGTGCGTGCGCCACTCGCCCGTGCCGGTCATGGTGGTGCCGTCGGACTGGGAGCGCCCGGATCGCTCCGGCGACGTGACGTTGGCCGTCGGTATGGACTTTTCGGATTCGGCGAACGAGGCGTTGCGGTGGACGCTCGGCGAGGCCGAGCGGCGCAACGCTGCGGTGCGGGTGGTGCACTCCTGGGAGGAGCCGATGCTCGTCGGCGGCGATCTGATGATGGCCATGCCACCTTCGGCCGCGCTGGAACACGACGCAGAGGAGCGCATGGACAGGTTCATGTCGGCCCTCGACGTTCCGGATGGAGTTTCGGTGACCGGTTCGGTGCGACGTGGACCACCGGCTCAGGTTCTGCTGGAGGCGGCCGAGGACGCAGACATGGTGGTGGTGGGCAGCCGTGGCCTGGGCGGGTTTGCCGGACTGTTGTTGGGATCGGTGGCCCGCCGGGTGACGCATCTGGCACCGTGCCCGGTCGTCGTCGTTCCATCTGAAAAACAACGAAGGTAGGCGAGGCCCCGTTCGAGAACCAGGGCGGTGGGACGGTTCAGATTCGTTTCTGCCGCTCGTCGAGGCGGGCGGCCAGTGCGGCCGCCTCGGTTCGTCGTTCCATGCCCAACTTCATCAGCACGTTGGAGACGTAGTTCTTGACCGTTTTCTCTGCCAGGTACATCACATCGGCGATCTGGCGATTGGACATGCCCTCGCCGATCAGCTCGAAAATGCGCTGCTCCTGAGGGCTGAGCAGGTCGACTGCGTTCTGCCGACCGGACTGGCGTCGCACGCGCTCGAGCGCCCGCCGGACCGCACCGGGATCCAACAGTGAGTTGCCATTGGCCACCTGGCGGATGGCGTGGGTGATCTCATCGCCGCGAATCTGCTTCGAGATATACCCGTGGGCGCCGGCCATCGATGCGTCCACCAGCGCCTCGTCGTCTGCGAATGACGACAGCATCAGACAGCGGACCGCCGGCCGGCCAGACCTGATCTCCCGGCACAACTCGATGCCCGAGCCGTCCGGGAGGCGAACGTCCAACACGGCGACGTCAAAGCTGAGCACCTCCACGAGTGCCAGGGCGGAGGCGAGTGTGCCCGCCTCACCGACCACCTCGAGATCGCCGGTGCCGTCGAACAGGTCGATCAACCCGCGCCGAACCACCTCATGGTCGTCCACCAGAAAGATCCTGATTCGCCCAGCGCCGGTCATCGAGCACATCTTGGTCGATCGTGGCCGCAAGGGGCAGGGGCCAAAGTCCCTCCCCGTTCGCTTGACGCCGGCGATCCGCTGCGTGAGCATCCATCCCAGGCGATGAGATCGGACGAACTTGAAACCGAATGTGCACTCCGGCGAGGGTTCTTCAGACCGAGCGGCGCCGTCGACCACGTTGAGCGACTTTCCCGAGTCTGCCCGGGTACTGCTGGATGCCATGCCCGATGCGGTGCTGGTGGTTGACGACGATGGCCGGATTGTGCTGTCCAACGCCGAAGCCGAGGCGCTGTTCAGATATGAGCCTGGCTCGATGTTGGGGATGAAGGTGGAGTCATTGGTTCCGCTCGGTCTTCGTCAGCGTCACGAGGAGCTGAGGGAGCACTACCATCACCAGCCGCTGCGGCGATCGATGGGCACATGTGGCCAGCGGCTGACAGGGATCACCAGCCATGGCTCGGTCTTCCCCACCGAGATCAACCTGAGCCCCTGTCAATATGGCGGAGCGACCTACGTGGTTGCCGCCGTGCGCGACATCAGCGATCGGGTGCAACTCGACCGGGACCACCGGCGGGTGCTTGCCAGCCTCGACTCATTGCCCAGCCTGGTGGTGGTCATCGACCCGGACAACCTCTGGATCGGATACGCCAACGATGGCGCCCGGAGGATGTCCGGCTATCCGGTGGACGAGCTCACCTCCATGACGCCGTTGACCCTCCTCCCCGGGATGAGTCGCGCGGAATTTTCGGCGCTGGTGGCGAGGGCTCGAACGGATGGCCAGGCGACGGCCGAGACGGACCTGCAGCACTCGGACGGCCGACGGCTGCCGCTGGAGATCTGGGCCACCTTTGTGGACGGTGTCCCCGGAGGGGACGCAGCGGTTTGTGTGTTGTTTGGCAGGGACGTGTCCGATCGGCGCCAGGCCCAGGATCAGCACCGGGCGGTACTGGACAAGCTCCGGCGTGTGGCGGTGTCCGCCGGCATCTCGATCTGGACGCTCGATCGCGAAGGTACCGTGGTGTTTGCCCAAGGGGCCGAGTTGAGCCACCTCGGGCGTCTTGGCGACGCAGTCGGCCGCGGTATCGCCGAGTTGTTCGAGTCCTTCCCGACGGTGGTGGCGGCATTTGACGAGGCGCTTGGCGGGGTTGATACCTCCACGGTCGTCAGCGTGGGCGGCGAGAGCCGACAAATCAGCTTTCAGCCGGTGATCGGCGATGGATCCGAAGTGGTCGAGGTGATCGGCACGGCGGTCGATGTTGGCGAGCTCGAGGCGTCACGCCAGGCGGCGGCATGGGAGCGGGACCGGCTCGACGCAACCCACCGGTCGATGAGCCAGGGCATGCTGACGGTGAGCATCGAGGGCACGGTGCTGGAGGCCAACCCGGCGTTCTGCGGATTGGTGGGTTTGTCGCATACCGAGGTGCTCAACAGCCGCCGACCGTTTTCGTTCCTGTCCGAGCGCGAGGGCAACAGCGAGTTTGAGGCGACGTGGATGATCCTCGCCGAGGTCGGCCACGTGGAGTTCAGCACCGAGTTGGTCCGCCCGGATGGCTCCAGGATTCCGGTGCTGGTGACAGCCGACCGAATCGCCGGTCACCCGGATCAGGCCCTCGTGTTGTTTTCCGATCTGTCGATTCGTCGCCGCTTTGAGAACGACCTGGACACCGCCAACGCTGTTTTGGTGGCCGCTGATGAACGGGAGCGGATTGCCCGCGACCTGCACGATCGGGTGATCCAACGAATATTCGCCACCGGCATCTCGTTGCAAAGCACGCAAAGCCGCACCGCCGACGCTCGAATCGCAGCCAGGTTGGGGCAGGCGGTGGACGAACTGGATCTGGTGATCCGCGAGCTGCGCACCTCGGTTTTTGAGCTTCACCAAACCCCCTCGGGCGGAGCGTCCGGGGTCCGACGAGATGTTTTGGCGGTGATCGATGAAGCCACCCGTGTGCTGGGGTTTCGGCCTGACGTGCGCTTTGAGGGGGTGATCGAGGACCTGGACATCGAGGTGGAGGTGGACCTCCTGGCGGTGGTCCGGGAATCCCTGACCAACGTCGCACGACACGCAGCGGCCACTGCCGCATCGGTCGCCGTCACGGTGGACGACGAGTCGCTCGAACTGGTCGTTGACGACAACGGGGTCGGCTCGAAGCCGGCCACCGCGTCCACCGGGCATGGCATGAGCAATATGGCGGGGCGGGCGGAGCGGCGCGGCGGCAACCTGGTGATGAGCCCAAACGGTCCCGGCGCCGGGTCGACACTTCGCTGGTGGGTGCCGCTGCCGTCCGACCAACCCGAGAGCGGTCGTTAGGCCAACGCTGCGGGCCCCTTGGGGGCCAGTAACGCTTCGGCGTCTGCAATCCGGTTGCTGACAGCGAAGAAGGCGTCGGGCGTGACCGACACTGAATCGATGCCGGCTTCCACCAGAAGCCGTGCGTACTCGGGGTCGTTGCTCGGAGCCTGGCCACAGAACCCAACCGGTTTGCCGGCGGCGTGGGCAGCCTCGATCAGCTGTCGAATGAGGCTGAGCACGGCCGGATCGTCCGCCCCGAACTGCGTGGCAAGTTCGGCCGAGTCGCGATCGACTCCCAACGTGAGTTGTGTGAGGTCGTTGGAGCCAATGGAAAACCCGTCGAACCGCTCGGCAAATTCGGTGGCTCTGATCACGTTCGAGGGGATCTCCGCCATCACGTAGACCTTGAGCCCGTTGGCGCCGCGGGCCAGACCCTCCTCCGCCATCACCCGGAGGACCCGATCAGCCTCGTCGGGGGTGCGGCAGAACGGGATCATGACGATCACGTTGTCGAAGCCGATCTCGTTGCGCACCCGCGCGACCGCCTGACACTCCAGAGCGAATCCGTCGCGATAGCCGGGGTGGTCGTAGCGGGACGCGCCCCGCCACCCCAGCATCGGGTTGGCCTCGGTGGGCTCGAACTGCTCGCCGCCCAACAGCCCGGCGTACTCGTTGGTCTTGAAGTCGCTCATGCGCACGATCATCGGGCGGTCGGCCCAGGTGGCCGCCAGTGCGGCGATGCCGGACGACAACCTGTCGACGAAGTACTCCGCCGGGCTCGAGTGGTGCCCGGCGAGCTCCTCGATCGCCTGCCGGACCTCGGGATCGGTGATGCGGTCGGGGTGGGCCAGGGCCATGGGATGGGCCCCGATGTGCTCGCCGATGATGAACTCCATGCGGGCCAGCCCGATGCCGGCGGTCGGGAGCCGCCACCACTTCAACGCCGCCTGTGGATTGGCCAGGTTGACCATGACCTTGGTTCGGGTGGGAGGCACGTCGTCGAGCGACAGCTCACGCGTGTCGATGGTTGCGGACCCGTCGAAGACGATCCCGACGTCACCACCGGCGCACGACACGGTGACCCGTTGGCCCTCGACCAGCGTGGTGGTCGCATCGACGGCGCCGACGACCGCGGGCACACCCAGCTCGCGGCTGACGATCGCCGCATGAGAGGTTCGTCCACCACGGTTGGTGACCACGGCGGCCGCCCGCTGCATCACCGGCACCCAGTCGGGGTCGGTGGTGTCGGCCACCAAGATCGCCCCATCGGAAAATCGGTCGCCCTCGTCGGGCGAGTCGAGTCGACACACGACCCCCGTGGCGGCGCCGGCGCCGACCGACAGGCCCTTGAGCAGCACCGGCCCGTGACCGGAGACGTCGTACGTCGTCAGGGTGGCACCGCTGCGGCGGGCCTCCACCGTCTCGGGCCGGGCCTGCACGATGAACAGATCGCCGGTCACGCCGTCCTTCGCCCACTCGATGTCCATCGGACGCCCGTAGTGGTCCTCGATGATGACCGCCCACCGTGCCAGGGCCAACAGGTCGGGGTCGTCGAGCACCAACCGATTTCGCTCGTCCTCGGTGGTGTCGACCGTCGCCGTGGGACCGGCCTGGTCGTCGTGGCCGCCGACTCCGTCGTTATTGATGATCTTGAGACGCTTGCGCCCGAGCGACCGCTCGACGATGGGGGTCAACGACTGGTCGTCGAGGAACGCCTTGAACACCCGATAGCGGTCGGAGTCGACCACGCCCGACACGACGGCCTCGCCCAGCCCCCATGCGGCGTCGATCAGCACGTGGTGGGGAAAGCCGCTCTCCGGGTCGATGGTGAAGATCACCCCGGCCGAACCGGTGTCGGACCGGACCATCTGCTGGATGCCGACCGACAGTGCGACGTCCAGGTGATCGAAGCCGTTCTTGGTCCGGTAGGCGATCGCCCTGTCGCCGAACAGCGAGACGACGCAGCGGTGGTACGCCGCGACCACCGCATCGGCGCCGCGCACGTTGAGGAAGCTCTCCTGCTGCCCGGCGAAGCTGGCCTCGGGCAGGTCCTCCGCCGTGGCCGAAGAACGGACGGCGACCGGCACGTCGAGTTCGCCGATCCGGCTACACAGATCGTCATAGGCGGCCCGAATGTCGCGCTCGAGTGCCTCGCTCACGCGGGCGGCTCGAAATGCGGCACGTACGGTGGAGCCGATCGACCTGAGCGACTCGGGATGATCGGACATCCCGGCACCGACCGCTGAGATGGCCGGTCGCAGCCCCTGGTCGTCGACAACGTGCCAGTAGGCGGCGGACGTGACCGCAAACCCGCCCGGCACCCGCACGCCTGCGGCCCCGAGGTGGCGAATCATCTCCCCCAGCGAGGCGTTCTTGCCGCCGGCGATGCCCACATCGTCGATGGTCAATTGCTCAAGTGGGATGATCCACCCGGTCTCGGTGCTCTGCATGCGATCGCTCCCTCGGACTGGCCTCTCGGTCAGTGTTGCCCGGCGGAACGACGTCGCCTAGAGCACAAGGTCCGCGTCTCGGAGCTACAGATCGCGCAGTCGCCGGTGGAACGCGGTGCCGAAGCTCGGTTCAGTTCGGGGGGTCAGAGGGTGTTCTTGTGGGCGACGCCGTTCTTGACGATCACGCGCAGGGTGTCCTGGTAGTCGTTGAAGAAGCTCAGGTCCTTGGTGGGGTCACCGTCGACCAGGAGGAAGTCGGCCCATGCGCCGGGCTTGACCACGCCGATCGGAGCGTCGATGTAGGGGTCGCGCAGGCCGCACATGCGGAAGAGTTCGGCGTTCGTTGACGTGGCCATGCGTACGGCCTCGATCGGTTCCATGAACTCCGACAGGCGGGCGAACATGGTGATCTGGTGGGTTTCCTTTTCGGGCTCGAGGAGGATGTCGGTGCCGAACGCCGTGTTCACGCCGTACTTCTTCGACCACTCGTACAGGTTGCCGGTTCCCGAACACACCTGCTCGTGCTTGGCCTGGGTGCGGGGGTCGGGGAAGTGGTGGTCATGCGACACGAACGGCTGAGTGCTGAGCCAGATGTTCTTGTCCTTCATGTGCTTGACCGTGTCCTCGTCGGCGAGGTGAGCGTGCTCGATCGAGCGGACCCCAGCATCGATGGCGCGGTGGATCCCCTCGACGTTGTAGACGTGGGACAGTACGTACGTGCCCCAGTCGGCGGCGGCATTGACCGCCGCGCGGATCTCGTCCATCGTGAACTGCTGCGAGTCGAGTGAGTCGTAGGCCGAGGTCACACCGCCGCCGACCATCATCTTGATCTGCGTGGCACCCTTCTTCAGCTGCTCGCGTGCGCCGGCGAGAACCCGGTCGGGGCCGTCGGCGACGAGCGTCATGCCGACCGAATCACCTCGGGTTGGGACGCCACCCAGAGCGGTCGCGACGTCGTACGTCATCGAGAAGTCGCCGTGACCGGCGGTCTGGGAGATCATGGCGCCGCTCGGGTAGATCCGCGGTCCGGGAATCGTTCCCAGATCGATCGCCTGCTTGATCCCGAACACCGGACCGCCGGCGTCGCGCACGGTGGTAAACCCGCGCATCAGGGTGCGTTCCGCCGCAGCGACCGTGTTCGCGTAGATCCAGCCGATGTCGCCCTGCATCATCGCTGGCAGCGAATGACACATACCCATGATGTGGCAGTGAGCGTCGGTGAGGCCGGGCATCAGCACCCGACCGTCGCCGTCGATCACCTCGACGTCGTCGCCGGTGCTCGGCATCGTCTCGGTGACCTCGACGATCTTGCTGCCCGAGACAACGACGTGCCCTTCGACGAGCTCTTCGTGAACTCCGTCGAACACTTTGACGTTCGTTGCCACCATGGTTGTTGCCTCATTCATGGAGCCGCATGATATTCGCGCTCTCGCGAGCGAACCCACAGCGCCAAAGCTTCTGCCCGAGATCGACGCAGCGACGGCCGAGCCGGTAGGGACGTGTTCTTTCCCGCTGAGGGCTACAAGTGGAACGAACTGAAGCGGTACAACGCCGCTCAGCGGGAGGCCCGGGCGGTCGTGGCGATCGATGATTCGAGTGGGACCGGGCCCCATTCAAATCGCTGCTCGAACTCGCCCGAGTCGACCACGAAGTCTCGATCGAACTGATACAGCAGCTCGATCGACTCCTTGACCATGGGGACGAATACGCCCATCACCGAAGCTGCCAGGCAGGGACCAGACGCAGTCGTGGGCGGACCCCGGTCGCCACGACGCCGTAGACGTTCTCGGCAGCGGTCAGCGGAGCGTTGGCGGACGCACAGGCGTTGAGCACGCTGCGTTGAAGCGGCGGGAACTCCTCGGCCCACCGGTGGCACGGCGGCCCGGCACACTGAAACCCCACGCTTGCGCCCGAGATAACCCGGCGGGCGTCGCTGGCATCCGTGATATCGGCTGCTCTCGAGCGAGCTCCGCGAGGAAGGTGGGAATGACCGTGTGGTTCCCGTCTTCGCGAGTGACGGCGATGGCACCGAACAGCGCGGCCAGGATGAACCCATTGGACGCGAAGGCGATCACGATGAATGCGTTGATGATCGCAAAGAGGATGAGGACCCCAAGAAGTGCCAGCGGCATCTTGGTACTCGTGAGCTTGCGGAACTCGGAACGAATGAGTCGTCTCATGATCGGGTGTCCTCATCGGAAGCCGTCAGCTCGGAGGTCCAGGTCAGGATCAGCTCTTCGAGCGCTCCGTGGGTGACGAGCCGGCCTCGATTGATGACGATGACGTCGTCGGCGAGGTGTTCGACCTCGGCGAGGTTGTGGCTGGACACCAGGACCGTCCCGCCGTTCGCCGCGTGGGTTCGGAGTAGGTCGCGCAGCGTGCGGGTGCCCTGAGGGTCGAGGCCCAATCGTTGTCGCATTCCGAGGGAGTACGTCCCCGCGTTGCGATGAGCGGCGTCGGCGAGCCCGAACCGTTCGGCCCGAGAAAGCCGGTGACTCGCCCGGCGGCACCACGAAGGTGAGATCGTCGACGACGGTGTTGCCGTCGTAGCACTTCGTCAGGTGATCGACCTTGAGTGATCGGGCATCCTCGGCGTGACGTGTCAGGTTGCTGTCCGACCGTGGCGAGGTACTGGGCAGTGTTGATGGGGCAAACACGTTCTTGGTTCTGGTCGAACCAGATCCCACTCCCTCGC
Source organism: Candidatus Microthrix parvicella Bio17-1 (assembly GCF_000299415.1). Classification (NCBI taxonomy): domain Bacteria; kingdom Bacillati; phylum Actinomycetota; class Acidimicrobiia; order Acidimicrobiales; family Microthrixaceae; genus Candidatus Neomicrothrix; species Candidatus Neomicrothrix parvicella. The sequence goes on along the minus strand of NZ_AMPG01000002.1, from coordinate 455,874 downwards.
AGCGGCACGGATGCCGTCGCCGCGATTGGTCTCCTGGCTGCAGACGCTCGACACGGGTGCCGAGCGTCTCGCTGGCCGAAGATGGTCTCGGCGGTCACCGGCGGGTGAGGTCGGCAGAACCTGCATCGAACGCTCCTCGCCTGGGGTATCCGACCGATTCTTGTGGGCCCGAACCGCCGTTCCTGGGAGAAGGTCCGCAATCGGGAGCATGCCCGTGCCCCCGAACAAGGCGATGCCGTTCGGGGGCACGGAGGGATCCCGCCAGGGAGTTGGGCCAGTCGCAGCAATGCGCCAATGGTCCCGCGCCATAACCCACCTATCGGACCCAGACCGCGAAGTGTGAGTCACCCCGGCATGTTGAGACCTTCCTTGACACCGTCGACGAGGCAACGATCACCGTCGTTGACCAGGACGACCGCCATGTCTACCAACCGGGCATCCTGTTCGTCGCCTTCGCACTGGCCCATCCCGATGAGATCGTGCGGTCGCGTTCGCGCCAACTGCACCGTGGGATCGACTTTGTCGAGTCGGCCGTCGAACTCGTCGATATCGAGACCAACACGGTGCAACTCGCTGAAGGCGGCGCTCTGACCTATGACGTGTTGATCGTCGCATCCGGCGCAGCGCTGGTACCCGAGGAGACCGAGGGCATGATCGGCCCCGGCTGGATGGAGCGGGTGTTCACCTTGAAATCGTCACCGTTGGCGAGTTCTACGAGAGCGCCGCCGGCGGCCAGATCATCTTCCGGACGAACCGCCTACAACAGGAGGTCGCGACGGTCAAAGACCGGGATGGACGCAGCAAAAAGTGCCAGGCCGACGACGGGCATCACGACCACCATCATCGGCAGCGACGGGGCCAACGGCCCGCCGGAGATCGCCTGGTAGAAGGGTGAAAGCTTCCGGTACGGCTTGAGCGAGTCGAGCAGTTGCCCGGCCACGTACAGCACGTAGGAGGCCCCGGCGAGTCCGGATGCAATGCCAACCGCCAGGCCTCGGCGGCCGGTGGCAGCGCCGGCCGCCAGGGATATCAGACCGAACTCGATGCCGAGCAGCGTGGTCGCCACCACGCCGTTCAGGCTGTCGAGCAGGCCGATGTTCAGCCCGAAGAGCAGCGACGACAAGATGGTGCAGGCCCACAGCACGGCTCCCAGCGCGGCCACACCCGTCACCAAGCCACCGGCCTTCCCCACCAGCAGGGCCCGGCGGGTGATCGGGGTGGTGGCCAGCACCTCCATGGTGCCGTCCTCCTCCTTGGCGCCGATCAGCCGGGCACCCCTTCCGATGGCGTACACGACGAACATGATCGGCAGCATCAGGCTGAACACCTCGGCGTTCAGAAAGCCGATGGGGGTCGACATGTCGGCAACGTTGAACACCTCCATCAGGCCCTTCGGGTACTGATCCAGAAGAGCGTCGAAGTCGATGTCTGAGAACGACGGCCACATGGCCGACATCAGCAGGACGGTGCCGCCCACCCCGGTGCCCCACCCGATGAGGCCCCGCCGCTGATCGGTAAGCGTCTTCACGAACACGGCGCGGGTGGCGCTCATGGCTGCTGCTCGTAGTACTGGAGGAACACGCCCTCCAGGTCCACCTCGTTGGACACAACTCGTTCGACACCGAAGGGCGCGACGAACCGCAGCAGCTCGGCCATCGATCCCTCCACCACCACCTCGACGGCCGAGCCCAATCGGGCCACCTGGATCACGCCCTCGACGGCACCCAGCTGGTCGAATGGCGGTTCCACCCCCTCGGTGAACCGCAGTTCCAATCGCCTTCGGGTGCGGGCCTTGAGCGCGTTGATATCCCTCACCGTGGCCAGCCGCCCATTGCGGATGATGGCCACCCGGTCTGCCACCTCCTCAACCTCCGCGAGGATGTGCGACGAGAGGAACACCGTGCGTCCGGCGTCGCGCTGTTCGGACAACAGCTCCAAAAACACCCGCTGCATCAGCGGGTCGAGACCCTGGGTTGGCTCGTCCAACACCAACAGGTCTGGCTGGTGCATCATCGCCTGGATCAGCCCCACCTTTTGATGGTTTCCATGGGACAGTGCCCCGATGGCCCGGTCGAGGTTCAATTCGAAGCGTTCGGCCAGATCGTGGGATCGCCCTTCATCCACGCCGCCTCGCAGGTTGGCGAGATACCGCAGGTAGCGCCGCCCGGTCATGTCCCGGTAGGCCGCGAAGTCGCCGGGCAGGTATCCCACACGGCGGTGCACCTCCTGAGGTTCGCTCACCGGGTCGAAGCCCAGCACCGACGCAGTGCCGCCGGTGGGGTTGAGCAAACCCATCAGCAGCCGGATGGTGGTGCTCTTGCCGGCGCCGTTGGGCCCCAGAAATCCGAAGACACACCCGCGTGCGACCTCCAGGTCGAGGCGGTCGAGCGCCAAGGTCTTGCCGAATGACTTGGTGAGACCGTGGGTGCGGATTACCGCGTCGCCAGGTTGCTGGGAGGTCATCAGGTCAATCCACGACCACGTAAACGGTGCCGACACGAGAAGGGGGCACGTCTGCGGGTGCACCTGTCTGCAGATTCGGTGGCACGGATCAGTGTCTACTCCGTGCATCACGGCACAACCACAAGAACCCACGGCGGCTAGCGGGTGGGCGTGGGGTTTGGCATGATGGCGAGCTGTCGAGACGAGGTAACCGATGAAGATCGTGGTTGGAATTGATGGTTCGGCGGAGTCGACCGACGCGTTGCGCTTCGCCGCTGCGGAAGCGGGTGCCACCGGGGCGGATCTGCTTGCCGTCACCGTGTGGGAAGTGTCGACCCATTCGGCGAGGTACCTCAGCCAAGAGCACGTTGACGACGCAATGATCCCATGGATGGGTGAGTTCATCGACGAGGTGCTTGGGGCGAAGGGTGCCGACGTGACGAAGCTGGCGGCGTCGGGTTCGGCAGGGGGAGCCCTGCTGGATGCTGCCGCCGATGCCGATCAACTGGTGGTGGGTTCGCGTGGTCTCAACAGGTTGCAGCGCACCGTCCTGGGTTCGGTGAGCCGGCAGCTTGCCAGCCACACACCGTGCCCGCTCACCGTGATCCCTCCCGCAGACGTCGACGGGGGAGTCAACGATGCGGGGGTCGCTGCGAGCGGACCGGTCGTGGTGGGCATCGACGGATCCGCCAACTCCATGACCGCGCTCCAGTGGGCGGCCCAACGGGCTGTTCGCACCGATTCGCTGCTGCGGGTGACGATGGCGTGGCGGGGCGAGTCGGCAGGTTGGCGACCGGCTCCCGAGTTCAGCGATGTGCTTCCGGCGGATCAAGTGTTGGAGGCCCAGGCACAGGAGATGCTGGACGAGGCCATTCAAGCGGCGGCGCTTCCCGACTCGCTCCGTCTGGAAACGCTGCTGCACGAGGGCTCGCCGAAGCATGCGCTCGATGAGGCCGCCCATGGCGCGTCCATGCTGGTACTGGGCACTCGCGGCCACGGGGGGTTCATGGGGCTGCTCCTCGGTTCGGTGACCAGCCACACCCTCGACCACCTGCGTTGCCCGACCACGGTCGTTCCGGCGGCCTGATCACGCCAACAAGCAGCCTGGAGGGTAGGCAGGCCGGTTCTTCGACCGGTCAGGCCAGCGTGTCGTCAATCCAACTGCGCAGAGCGGGGCCGGGAAGGGCACCCACCTGGCGGCCCACCTCGTTGCCGTCGTGAAACAACAGCAGGGTGGGTATGCCCTGAACACCCAAACGGGCCGACACCCCGGGGGCCTCGTCCACGTTGACCTTCACCACTCGCAACTCGCCGGCTCGTTCGGACGCCAGCTTCTCCAGTTCGGGGGCGACCATGCGACATGGTCCGCACCAAGGCGCCCAGAGGTCGACCACCACCGGCAACGAAGACCCCTTGACCACCTGGGTGAAACCAGCCTCGTCGACCTCGATCAGCCATGGGAGCTTGGTATGGCAGCCGGCGCACTGCGGCTTGCCCGACGCGATATCGGGGACGCGGTTCTTGGTGGTGCAGCTTGGACAGGTGATCACGGTCGATGACATCAGGGCCTCCGGTGGTTGGATGGCTAGGAACGGGTAAGCGGCTTGTACTTGATGCGGTGGGGCTGGGATGCCTCGGCACCCAGTTCCTTCTTTCGCATCGCCTCGTAGTCGCTGAAGTTGCCCTCGAACCAGCGCACCTGGCTGTTGCCCTCGAAGGCCAGAACGTGGGTTGCGATGCGGTCCAGAAACCAGCGATCGTGGGAGATGACCACGGCACAACCGGGGAAGCTCTCCAGGCCTGCCTCGAGGGCGCGGAGCGTGTCGACATCGAGGTCGTTGGTTGGCTCATCCAACAGCAACACGTTGCCGCCGGTTCGCAGCAGTTTGGCCAGGTGCACCCGGTTGCGTTCGCCGCCCGAGAGCTGTCCCACCAGCTTCTGCTGGTCAGCGCCCCGAAAGTTGAAGCTGGCGCAGTAGGCGCGACCGTTCATCTCGCGCGTGCCCAGCTTGATGGTCTCATCACCGTCGGTGATCTCCTCGTAGACGGTGCGTTCGCCATCGAGGTGATCCCGGTGCTGGTCGACGTGGGCCATCTGCACGGTGGAGCCGACCCGGATCTCACCCGAGTCGGGCTGCGCATCCGGCGCGGCCGTTGCCTGTTCGCCGGCTTCGACCAGCATGCGGAAGAGCGTGGTTTTGCCGGCACCGTTGGGGCCGATCACACCGACGATGCCCGCCTTCGGAAGCGAGAACGTGAGATCGTCGATCAGCAGTTTGTCACCGAAGCCCTTGGTCAGGTGATCCACCTCGATGACCTGATCGCCGAGGCGATCGCCCGGTGGGATGTAAATCTCCAGACCATCGCTCGCGCCCCTGGCGGCCTGCTGCTCGGCGAGCAGTTGGTCGTACGCGGCCAGGCGGGCCTTGCTCTTGGCCTGGCGAGCCTTGGGCGCCATGCGCACCCACTCCAGCTCTCGCTCCAGGGTGCGCTGGCGGGTGGAGGCGTGCTTTTCCTCCTTTGCCAGCCGGGCCTGCTTCTGTTCGAGCCATCCGGAGTAGTTGCCTTCGAAGGGCATGCCCTTGCCGTGGTCCAGCTCGAGGATCCAGCTGGCGACGTTGTCGAGGAAGTACCGGTCGTGGGTGATCGCCACGACGGTGCCTTCGTAGTCGGCGAGGAACCGCTCGATCCAGGCGACCGATTCGGCGTCGAGGTGGTTGGTGGGCTCGTCGAGCAACAGCAGGTCGGGGCGCTTCAGCAGCAGGCGACAGAGTGCGACCCGGCGGGCCTCACCACCGGAGAGCGAGGCCACGTCGGCATCGCCGGGCGGCAACCGGAGGGCGTCCATGGCGATCTCGACGGTGCGCTTCAGGTCCCAGGCGCCGGCGGCCTCGATCTTGGCCTCCAGATCGGCCTGCTGGGCCCCGAGCGCCTCATAGTCGGCGTCCGGGTCGGCCCATCCGGCCATCAGCTCGTCGTAGTCGGTGAGCAGCTTGGCGGTCTCGGCCACCCCATCCATGACGTTGCCGGTGACGTCCTTGGACTCGTCCAGCTTCGGTTCCTGTTCGAGCATGCCGACGGTGAATCCAGGACTCAGGCGTGCCTCGCCCGTATACCCATCATCAATCCCCGCCATAATGCGCAGCAGGGTGGACTTACCCGAGCCGTTGGGGCCGATGACGCCGATCTTGGCGCCCGGGTAGAACGACAGCGAGATGTCCTTGAGCACCTCGCGCTCGGGCGGCACCACCCGTCCTACCTTGTACATGGTGAAGATGAACTGAGCCGACATGCATGCTCCAGCGACGGTGGGAGGGAAGCCCGGGCGTGTGCAGCGCCAACCGGGCGGATCGTCGATGGTACAGCCCGCGCCGGCCTTGCCCGGACGGCGGTGTCGTCGTCGATGGCTCCGTATCGAACCGGCTGTGACTCAGTCGGCGTTGTCCCGGGCGGCGGCCATGCGTTTGGCGTGCTCAGACTTCACCGGAGCGTGTTGCTCGGGTGCTGCCTTCTTGACGGGTGCCGCCTTCTTCGCCGGTGCCTTCTTTGCCGGCGCTTTCTTGGCAGGTGCCTTTTTGACCGTGGCCTTTTTGGCAGGTGCCTTCTTTGCCGACGCTTTCTTGACCGCGGCCTTTTTGGCGGGTGCCTTTTTAACCGGTGCCTTCTTTGCCGGCGCTTTCTTGGCCGCGGCCTTTTTGGCGGGTGCCTTTTTAACCGGTGCCTTCTTTGCCGGCGCTTTCTTGGCAGGTGCGGCCTTCTTGGCAGGTGCGGCCTTCTTGGCGGGTGCCTTCTTGGCGGGTGCCGCCTTCTTGACCGGCCCTGCCTTCTTGGCGGGTGCCTTCTTGGCGGGTGGTTCCTGTGCGGAAGGGGACTCGGCGGGCGGCGACTTGGAGGTGCCCTTGGAGTCAAGCGGCGCCATCGTGCTGCCGGCCGGCAACCGCAGGTCGACGCTGCGCAACGGTGTGTCGTAGCCCTCGACCTCCAGCGTCAACTCGGCGCCCATCGACATGTAGTCGCGGGCACGGGTGGGCGGAGGGTCGGCCAATGCCCTGAGCGGCAGATACGCCTTGGTGCCGTTCACATCGATGTAGGCGCCGTGGGACGAGAACTCCACCACGGTGCCGGTGACGGTGTCGCCCGGCTGATGCTCGCTGATGAAGCGAAGAAAATCGCCGGGCGAATTGACGGGGCTGGGCGTGGACGAGCGGCGCTTGGACGAACCGCCCCGCTCGTTGCGGCCGCCATCTGGAGAAGCGGACCGCTGAGCGCCCCCTGCCGCCTTCTGTTTGGCCGCCCGGGACCGCGGCGCCGCGGCGCCGTCGGGTTTGGAATCGCCCACCTTGGGCTTGTCCCCACCGGACGAGCCCGACCGCTTGGTGGGGGTCTTCTTGGGCGCGGGCGCCGCGCCCCTTTTGGCTGGTGCCGCGTCCCTCTTGGACGGTGGCGTGGACTTGGAGTCTGTTTTGGCCTCTTTGACGGCTCGTCTGCTCACCGAACCCCGCACAGGAGTGCGGGCGACGAATACCCACCCCACTCCGGTGACGGGCTTGCCGCCCCACAGCCGATCCTTGTCGAAGAGCCAGGTGTGTTCGCCGTGGAACTCCTGAAAGGAGTCGTTGGAGAACACCGAAGCGTTGGCCTTGTCGGCCACCTGAAGGATGAATGCGTCCCCACGGCCGACTACGCCGGCGGGAGGAGCAACGATTGACCCGTTGAGCACGCGTGCCTCGTAGTCGTCGCTTTCCTTACTGGAGATTCGATGCCCAAATGTCGCGTCCACAATGACCGTGATGTCGGCCTGGGGATGTTCGGCAGCGAATGCTTCGATTGCCTCATCGAGTTGGTTCAGACTGGGTTTGGTTCGCCCTTCGGTTGCAATGTTGGAACCGTCAACGACCACATGTGAAAGGGTCATGACCGCACCAGTCAATCACCTCCGGCTGCGCAAGGTGGGGATCGCGTTTGTTGCCTACCATCGTCGGTCATGAACCCGCCCGCCTTGCCAGCGTCGTCCGAGCCTCCAATTGAAGCGGTGATCTTCGATCTTGGTGGGGTCGTGTTGACCAGCCCGTTCGAGGCGTTCGCCCGCTACGAGGTCCGGTTGGGTCTTCCAGAGGGGTTCATCCGCCGGCTCAACATGGACAACCACGACGACAACGCTTGGGCGCGGCTGGAGCGGGGCGAGTTGGATGAGGCAGGCTTCGCTCAGGTCTTTGAATCCGAGGCTCGCGCCGCCGGTGGTGCCCTGGATGGACGGGCGATCCTGGGAATGCTGGTGGGGGAGGTTCGTCCGCAGATGGCGACCGAGGTGTTCAGACTGCTTGAGGAGGGCTACGGCGTGGCCTTCCTGACCAACAATGGGGTGCCCTTCAGCGAGGTGTCGGACGTGCTGCCCGACGGGTTGGCCGAGTTGCTGGGTGCGGTGGACGCCGTCATCGAGTCGGCCGTGCTGGGGATGAGAAAGCCCGAAGCGGCGTTCTATCGGGTGGCGCTTGGCGCCCTTGGGGTCGAGGCAGACCGGACGGCGTTTCTGGACGACCTCGGAGTCAACCTGAAGCCTGCGCGGGCCATGGGCATGACCACGATCAAGGTGGACGATCCGCAGGTGGCGATGAGCGAGCTCAGCGCGGCGCTGACAGCCCGGCCGCGGCACGGGCCGCCGCCTCCTCCCGCGACGGGCTGAACACGACGGCGACGGCGACGGCAGCGGTGAAGGCGAGCAGTGCCGACACCCCATTGGCGATGTTGAACGCGCTGGTGAACGCCACGCCGGCGCGTTCGATGAGCTCAGCGCCGCTGCCCGACGCCTTGGCGACCTGCCCGGCTCCGCCGACCGAGTCCCTTGCCTCGGCTGCCTGCGCCGGGCTGAGACCGAGCCCGTCAAGGCGGAGGCCGGCCTGGTAGGCGCTGGTGATGATGCTGCCCAGCACGGCGATGCCCAGCGCCCCGCCAAACTCCCGTGTGGTGTCGTTGACGGCGGAGCCCACCCCGGCCTTTGCGTCGGGCACCGCCGACATGATGTTGCCGGTCGCCGGGGCTGCGGTGATGCCCATGCCGGTACCCAGCAGTGCGTAGGCGAACCCGAGAGGCAGATAGGGCCACTGGGGTGTGGCCATGGTGAGCACGGCAAACCCGGCGGCGATGAAGCCAAAGCCTGTGGCGATCACCCGCCCGCTGCCGAAGCGGTCGCTCAGCGACGAACTACGCGGTGCAACCCACACCTGCATCACCGCAACAGGCACTGCTGCCAGCCCGGCGTACAACGCCGAGTAGCCGCGTACGAACTGGAGGTACAGGGTATTGAGAAAAAAGAAACCGATCATGGCGAAGAAGGTCACGGTGATCACGGCGCTGCCCACTGCGAAACGCAGGTCGCCAAACAGCTCGAGCGGCAGCATCGGGTGGGCGGCGCTGCGCTGACGTGCGACGAAGCCGAACAGCGTCAGGGCAGCCGTCCCGAAACCGATGAGCACGCCTGGGTTGGTCCAACCCAGGTTGGGGCCCTCGATAATGGCAAACACCAACGCGGTGATGCCGATGAGCGACAGCACGGTTCCCGCCGGGTCGAGTGGCGTGTTGTGGGGATCTCGTGAGTGGGGAGCCAACATGGCGATGGCGATCATCAGGAGGATCACAATGGGGATGTTCACCAGCAGCGCCGAGCCCCACCAGAAGGCCTCAAGCAGGGTGCCGGACACGATCGGCCCGATTGCGGCACCGGCGCCCGCGAAACCGGCCCAGACGGCGATCGCCCGTCGGCGTTCGTCGGGTGGAAACACCGTGGTCACCAGCGACAGCGTGGCGGGCATGACGAAGGCTGCTCCTGCACCCATCACCACGCGACCGGCGATCACCTGGACGGCGCTCGCCGCCAGACCTCCGACGGCCGCGCCGGTGGCGAAGATCGACAATCCGACGAGCAGTGCGTTGCGACGCCCGAAACGGTCACCGAGCGCCCCGGCCATCAACAACAGCCCGGCGAAAACCAGGGCGTAGGAGTCGATGATCCACTGCAGCGCAGAGTTGGAGGCCTCCAGCGATTCCTGAATGGTGGGAAGGGCCACATTCAACCCCGAGACCGACATGACCACCAACGTCAAGGACGCGGCCATCACACCCAGGATCATCCAGCGTCGCTCATGGATGTGAGGATCCTCGTAGAGCGGGGTGTGGGGCGCCGTCACGTGACGGCGCCGCAGCGGGTAATCGGGCCCAAGCGGGTGAACGCGCTCAGGCGAATTCCCGCCGGTCCTTCTCTGGCAGGGGACCGAAGGATTTGGTGAGAATCTCGTCCTGCTCCTGGCGGTGGATCAGCGACGACCCGGTGGCAGGGCTGCCCGAGGCCACCCGACTGACCCGACGGATCTGCATACCGCGGCCTTCGAACGCCTCGTACAAGCGACCCTTGATGCCGTTCCACGGTCCCATGTTTTCGGGCTCCTCCTGCAACCACACGATCTCGTTGCAGTTGGGGTATCGATCAAGTTCGGCCTCGATGGCAGCGAACGGCCATGGGAACAGTTGCTCCACGCGGGCGACTGCCATGGGTACGTTCAGTTGGTTGCGTCGCTCGATTGCTTCGTGGGCCACCTTGCCCGAGGCCAACACCACCCGGGTGACCGTCTCGGGGTCGAGGCCGGAGTCATCGGGCAGCAGCTCGCAGAAGTGGCCGTCCGTGAACTGGGAAATCGGTGATCGGTAACTCTTTGCCCGCAGGCCCGACTTGGGCGTGAAGATGATCAGCGGCTTGTTGCCGTCTCGGTGGATCTGGCGGCGCAGCAGGTGAAAGTACTGGGCGGCGGAGGTGACGTTGCACAACTGGATGTTGTCCTCGGCCGCCAGGATCAGGAATCGCTCGATGCGGGCCGATGAGTGCTCGGGTCCCTGACCCTCGTAGCCGTGGGGCAACAACATCACCAGGTCGGAGGTTTGCTTCCACTTGTCCTCGGCGGCCACCAGGTACTGATCGACGATGATCGAGGCGCCGTTGACGAAGTCGCCGAACTGGGCCTCCCACATCACCAGCGCGTCGGGGTTCTCCACCGAATAGCCATACTCGAAGCCGAGTGCCGCGTACTCCGAGAGCAGCGAGTCGTAGATCCAGAGCTCGGAGCCGTCGGTGGTCAGGGCGCTGAGGGGCAGGTAGTCGTCACCGGTGTGAAAGTCCACCAGGGCCGCGTGGCGCTGAGAGAAGGTACCTCGGCGGCTGTCCTGACCTGCGAGGCGCACCGGGGTGCCCTCGGCCAGCAGCGAGCCGAACGCCAAGGCCTCGCCGAGCGACCAATCGACCTCACCCGCCTCAAACATTTTGCGGCGGGTGTCGAACTGCTTGGCCAGCTTGGGGTGGATGGTGAAGTCGGCCGGTACCGTATTGAGCGCCTCGAAGATGCGGTCGAGCTCGGTGCGGTCAACGCCGGTGGCGACCGGACCGATGACTCCCTCCGGGTTCGGGGGAGCCGGCACCGTGCGTGGTTCCGAAGGTTTGGCCTCCCGGGTGGATTCCAGTGCGTTGGTCAGTTCGGCGTGGTAGGCGTCTGCCGCCTTCTCGGCCTGCTCCAGGCTGATGTGGCCCCGCCCGACCAGCGATTCGGTGTACAGCTCGCGCACCGGCGCCATGTTGTCGATCCGTTGATACATCAGCGGTTGGGTGTAGCTGGGGTCGTCACCCTCGTTGTGGCCGTGCTTGCGGTAGCAGACCATGTCGATCACAACGTCTTTGCCGAACTCGCGCCGGTACTCGTACGCCAGCCGTGCCACGCGCACACACGCCTCGGGGTCGTTGCCGTTGACGTGAAAGATCGGCGCCTGCACCATTTTGGCCACATCGGTGGGGTATTCGGAGCTGCGGGCCGACTCGGGCGGGGTGGTGAAACCCAACTGGTTGTTGATCACCAGGTGGATGGTGCCGCCCGCCTTGTAACCCTTGATGCTGGAGAGGTTGAGCGTCTCGGCCACCACGCCTTGGCCGGCGAATGCCGCGTCGCCATGCACCAGGATGGGCAGCACCGGATACTTGTTCTCGACGTTCTTCGGGATCTGGTCCATTTTGGCCCGGGCGATGCCGAGAACGATCGGGTCCACCGTCTCCAGGTGTGACGGGTTGGCCGCCAGTTCCAGATCGATCACGTTGCCGGCGACCGACTTGAACTGGCCGCGCTGGCCGAGGTGGTACTTCACGTCGCCGGAGCCCTGCACCGCGTCCTCGTCGATGATCTGCTCGAACTCGCCGAACAGGTCCTGGTAGCGCTTGCCGACGATGTTCACCAGCACGTTGAGACGTCCGCGGTGGGCCATGCCCAACACCGCCGAGTCCATGTGATTGGCAGCGGCCAGCGTGAGCACCTCGTCGAGGATCGGAATGGCCGACTCGGCCCCTTCCAGACCAAAACGCTTCTGGCCAAGAAACTTCGTGCCGAGGAACTGTTCGAGCGCATCGGCCTTGTTGAGCAGGTCGAGGATGTGGATCTGCTCGTCGCCGGTCAGGGTGAAGGTTTTTCCGCTCTCCATCTTCTCCTGGATCCAGCGCTTCTCGTCCACCTCCTGCATGTGCATGAACTCGACGCCGATGGTTCGGCAGTAAGCGTTGCGCAGCACCCGGAGGATCTCGCTGAGGGGCAGGCGATCCTGGCCGCCGACGCTGGCGTAGATGCTCCCCGGACCGGTCTGAAACTCGCGGTCGAGGTCCCAGATGGTGAGGCCGTAGGTGACCGGGTCAAGTTCCTCGTGAATCTCGGGGATCTTGGCCGCCAGCGGATCGAGTTCGGCGATGAGGTGGCCGCGGCTGCGGTACATGTTGACCAGCATGGCGATGCTCATCTGCTTCTGGATGAGCCCGCCCAGGTGATCGGCGGGGTTGGAGTCCTGACGCCACTCCACCGCAACGTACGGCACGCCGATGTCGGCGAATATGCGACGGTAAAAATCCTCATCGCCCAGAAGGAGTCGCTCGACGGTTCTGAGGAACGAGCCGGATTCGGCTCCCTGGATCACCCGGTGGTCGTAGGTGGAGGTGAGGGTCAGCACCTTGGAGATGCCCAGGTTGGCGATCGTTTCGGGGTCTGCGCCTTGATAGGCGGTGGGGTAGGCAAGCTTGCCCACCCCGACGATCACCGACTGTCCAGACATCAACCTGGGCACCGACAGCACCGTACCGATCGTGCCCGGGTTGGTCAGGCTGACCAACGCACCCTGGAAATCATCGACGGTCAGCTTGTTGGCCATCGTGCGGTCGACCACGTCGCCATAGGCGTCGACGAATTCGCGGAAGTTCATCGATTGGGCGCCCTTGATCACCGGCACCATCAGCAGGCGCTCGCCACGACGTTCCACATCGATGGCCAGCCCCATGCCGATCTCGCTGTGGCGGGTCACCTGCGGCTTCCCATCGTCGTCCCGGCTGAAGGTCACCGCCATGTCCGGGTGATGGTCGGCGATGGCCCGCACGATGGCGTACCCGATGATGTGCGTGAAGCTGACCTTGCCACCGCGGGTGCGGCCCAGGTGCCCGTTGATGACCCCGCGGTTGACCTCGAGCAGCTTTGCCGGAACATCGCGAACCGAGGTGGCGGTCGGAACCCCGAGTGAGGCCTCCATGTTTTCGGCGATCGCAGCGCCGATGCCCCGGATGGGCTTGGTCTCACCGGTGGCTGCCGGCGGCTTTGGGGGCGCTGCCTGCTTGGGCGGAGCCTGCTTTGGGGGCGCTGCCTGCTTGGGCGGAGCCTGCTTTGGGGCCACCTGCTGTTCGGGAGCCCCATCAGCGACCGGTGCGTTCTGCTGTGAAGGCTGGGCGGAACGACCGGCGCCGTTCGCGGAGCCATCGCCGCCGAAGTACTCGCGCCACTCCTCGGACACCGATGCAGGGTCTTGGTTGTATGCGTCGCGGTACTCGTCCACCAACCAGCTGTTGGGGCCCAGCAGTTCATCAGGTGAGGTGCTCATCAAGGCCGAGCCTACAAACCCGCACCACGCAAGCGGCACCTCCCGATTCCAGTCGGCATCGGCGCCGCTACGGTGGGGCGCCCCGCGTCATCCGATCGGTCTCGTTCGGTCGCCGATTCGCCCCAAGGAGCCTGCAGTGCTGGTCGCCACCTGGAACGTCAACTCGCTCAACGCCCGCATGCAGCGTGTGGAGGAATGGGTTGAGATGGTGCAGCCCGACGTGCTGATGATGCAGGAGACCAAGCTGGCCGATGACAAGTTCCCTCACTTGAGCTTTCAATCGATGGGATATGAGACAGCCCACTTCGGTGAGGGTCGCTGGAATGGCGTGGCCATCATCTCCAAGGTTGGTCTGAGCGACGTCCACAGCGGGTTTCGCGGTGACGATCCGGCGGGCTGGGACCACCCGGCGGAGGCACGGCTGTTGTGGGCAACCTGTGGACCTGTTCGCTGCGCATGCGTCTACGTGCCAAACGGCCGCGAGGTGTCCAACGACCATTACCGATTCAAGCTGGCGTGGCTTGAACGGTTGCGGAGTGATCTTGTGGACGAAGTGGCCGCGGCAGAACACTTCGTCATCGGTGGTGATTGGAACATCGCGCCCACCGATGCCGACGTGTGGGACGTCGGCGTGTTCGACGACAACTCCACCCACGTGTCAGTCCCCGAACGGGACGCGCTGTTGGCGATCACCGACGTCGGCCTGCGTGACACCTTCCGGGAGCGGTACCCCGCCGACGGTGACCTGTACAGCTGGTGGGACTATCGGGGCGGCAACTTTCACAAGCGAAAGGGCATGCGTATCGACTTTCTGCTGTCCAACCCCACGTTGGCCGATGCAGTGGTGAGCGACCTGGTGGACCGCAACGCTCGAAAGGGCACCAAGCCATCCGACCACGCGCCGGTGCTGGCCCTGTACAACCTCGATGGGGGACATCATGAGTAGTGCAGCAACGGGCGACAGTGCGACCGAGGCCGAGGTGGCGAGTACGGCCACCTTCCCGAACTCAAGCACGATCAGTCGCATCGAGCGGCTGGATCAGATCGAGATCACGCCGCAGCGGGTGGCGCTCCGGCGCGTCGCCGCCGAGATGCGGGCGATCATCGAGGGACTGACCTCCACCAGCACCGACGCCGCCGCGCTCGATGGCATTGCCTCCGAGCTTGCCGATATTGCCACCTTGATCGCCGAACACCCCAAGGGGCGGGTCTACGAAGGCTTCGCCGAGCTGGCCAACGCCGGGAGACTGACGCCCGACAACCCCGAGGTCCAGGCGTTGGCGGCCGAGATGTACGCCACGTTCGACCACAGCCCGTTCATCGGCCTGGCCAATCCGCTTTCGCCGCCCATGAGCCTGCATATGCACAGCGACGAAGTCACCGGCACGGTCACGTTTGGTTCGGCGTACGAAGGGCCGCCCGGCAACGTGCACGGCGGTTACGTCGCAGCCGTGTTCGACGAGCTGTTGGGCTCCACCCAGGGGCTCTCGGGTGCCCAGGGTATGACCGCCTACCTCCACACCGACTATCGGTCGCCGACGCCGCTGCACACCGAGCTGACCATGAGGGCGTGGGTGCACGATCGGGTGGACCGCAAGATCCGGGTACGTGGCACCATTCACGCCGGCGAGCGGCTGACCGCCGAGTGCGAGGGGCTGTTCATTTCGATGCAGCCGGGCGTCTTCAAGCAGTTGCTCAACGACCGCGCCGAGCTCGACGACGCCTGATTAGGAGTCGGAGTCGGCGATGAGCTTCAGGAGCGCTTGGCCGAAGAGGTCCGCTTTGGTGGGGCCGATGCCGCGGGTTTCGAGGAGTTGGGCGCGGGTGACGGGGCGGTCGCTCGCCAACCGGGTGAGCACGTCGTCGGTGAGGATGACGAATGCGGGCTTTTTTGCGGCACGCGACTGTTCCAGACGCCAGGCACGCAGCCGACCGAACAGCTCGGCGTCGGCGCCGGTGAGCCCGGCCTTGGTGACGGGCGCCGACTTGTGGCCCTGCCTGGATCGAGGAGCGCGTGGCCGCCGGTGTTCCACACCGTTGAGGAAGTCGAGTGCCGCCTCGACCGGTTCGAGAAATGCCGACGGCTTGCGGCGCATCTCCCGGGTGCCGGTGGTGCGTTTTTCGGCCCGATGCAGCACCAGCTCGTCCTCGGCACGGGTGATCGCCACGTAGAACAGCCGGGTCTCCTCGGCCAGCTCGCCCTGGGTCTCGGCGAAATGGATTGGGATCAGGCCTTTCTCCACCCCGGCCAGGTGCACCACCTTCCATTCGAGGCCCTTTGCGGCGTGAAAGGTGGACAACTCCACCACGTCGGTATCCGAACCGCCGGCATCGGCCAGGCTGGATCGCAGCCAGGCGGAGAACCCGGTGGGGGTGCCGGCAGGGTCGAGGTCGAGGTACTCGCGGCCCATCCGCACCAACTCGTCCAGGTTGGCCAGCCGATCGGCTGTGAGGTGCTGCGGTGCGATGCGACCAGCGTGGCCCGACGGACCCGCTGCGGTCTCGCGCCGGTTGGGCACAGCCCCCCGAGGAACGGGCCCGGAGGGCTCGGCTGCAGCTGTGGCTTCGTCGAAGTTGTCGTCGAAGTTGTCGTCGTCGTCGCCATCGAGCAACGCCTCGCTGCGTTCCACCTGCGGACGCACCTCCCGCAACTCCCGGGCCAGATCGCCGATCCAGGTGCCCACCTCGCGGGCCCGCCGGAGGCTGCGGAGGACGTCGTTCACCTCGGGCTGGTCCAGCAGACCGCCGCCCCCCCGGGTGCGATGGGGGATACCGGCAGCTCCGAGGGCCTGGGTCAGGGGGGCAAGCTGCGCGTTGGTGCGTACCAGCACGGCAAGGTCGGCCCAGCGGCGCCCGGGTCGGCGTGCCGATCGCAGCTCCCGTGCGATGTGGCGGGCCTCCTGGACCTCGTCGGGATGGACTGCGACGGTGGGGATGGGCCCGTCGGGCCGGGTGGGCACCAGTGCGGCGCCCCGCTGATCGCTGCCGTCGCGCAGCACCTGGTTGGCCACCGTGAGGATCTGCGGCGACGAGCGGTAGTTGCGGGTGAGGCTGACCGTGGCCGTTTCCTGGAAATACCGGGGCATGTCCACCAGGTAGCTCGCGTCGGCCCCGTTCCAGGCATAGATCGCCTGATGTGGGTCGCCGACCACGGTGAGGTGAGCGCCCTCGCCCATCCATGCCGACAGCAGCTGAAACTGGCGGGGGTTGACGTCCTGAAACTCGTCGACGAACAGGAACCGGTTCATCCATTGACGCCCCGAGGCGTAGACGGGGTCGGCGCGCAGGTCGCGGGCGGCCAGGCGCAGGAGGTCATCGAAGTCCACAACCCGCTGGCGACGCTTGTGGTTGACGTAGGCGGCCATGATCTCGGCCATGCGGGTGGGGTCGTAAGGCGGATCCCGGCGGGCGGTCGTTGCGGCGGCCGGATAATCCTCCGGCTCGACGCAGCGGGCGTTGGCCCATTCGATTTCGCTCATCACGTCCAGCAGCGCTGTGGTGGTGCGCTCCCCGCTGACGCTTCGGATCATGCCCAGCTTGGACGTGATCAGCTCGGGGGGAGTGATACCCCGTTCCGCCCAGCGCTGACGGAGCTGGGCCCATGCGATCGAGTGGAACGTGCCGGCCTGTACGCCGTCGCGAAGGCCGAGTTGGCCCAACCGGCTGCGCAGTTCGGAGGCGGCCTTGCGTGTGAACGTGACGGCCAGCACCGCCCGTGGGTCGATGGCTCCGGTGGCGGACTGGTAGGCGATGCGCCGGGTGAGCACGCGGGTTTTACCCGACCCGGCACCGGCCAGGATGCGGAGGCGGAGGGACTCATGGGTGGCCGCTTCCCGCTGCTCGGGATTGAGGCCGGCGACCAGAGCATTCGGCTCTGTGGATGATTCGCTCACCCGGGCGAGCGTACCGGCCGCCGGTGACACTCAAGTCGGGTCAATCGTTCGCCCACGGTCATCTTCGTCCCGATATCGTTGGCGCCGAGATCTCAGGAGCACCCATGGCATATCCCACCAACCTGCTGCAACCCGACGAGGAGGTCGTCCTCGAACTGAATCCGCACTGGAAGTACCTGTTCTGGCCCACGCTCATCTTGGTGCTCAGCATCGTTGGCGGCCTCTTCGTGCTGAATCAGGAACGGGTGGTTCAGGTCCCGCTGGGGCTGGTGGTCCTCATTGCACTCGGTTGGTTCATCAAGCGATTCATCCTCTGGCGCACCACCACGTTCATTCTCACGACCGACCGATGTATCTACCGGTCTGGGGCGCTCGTGACCTCCGGGGTGGAGATGCCCCTCGAGCGCATCAACACCGTGTTTTTCCAGCAGACCCTGTTCGAGCGGATGCTGGGCGCCGGCGACCTGGCCATCGAGTCGGGCGGTGAAACCGGCAAGGAGTACTTCCACGACATTCGCAACCCGCCCGAGGTGCAGCACGAGATCTACACCCAGATGGAGGCCAACGAGAATCGCAAGTTTGATCGCATCGGCCAGGAGGCTGCCGAGGGTGCCCGCGCCTACAGCGCGTCGACGGCACAGACCGGTCCGATCACCGTGGCCGAGCAGCTTGAGAAGCTGGCGGAATTGCGTGAGAAGGGTGTACTCACCGACGAGGAGTTTGAAACCCACAAAGCCAACCTGCTGGCCTGAGCCCCTCCGGTTTGCGCTGCTCGGACCTGGTCAGTCGGGATCGGGCGACCACACCAGGTCCCAGCGGTCGTTGCAGCCGCTGCAGCGGTACACCAGTGGGATTCCGTCAGTGATTTCGTCGGGTTCGCCATCGAAGCTGTCGCCGGTGGGGATACCGGACAACTCCGCCCGGTCCCACGGGTCGAGGTTGGCGCCGGCTTCGGTGGACGGCGCCGCGGCGCCGACCGGGTTGGACCACGGAGCATCGGACGCCTCCGGGTCGGTGGGGTCGACGAGGAGGTGGGCCTCGAAGCCGCAGTCGACACAGATGATCACCTTTGGGGGACGGGCGGGGTCGTGCACGGAAGGAACCGTACCGGAGCAGGGGCCCAACACACCTCCCATTGCCGGCCCGGCCACCATCCGGAGGGGTGACTGCTGAGCTCAGGCCACCGCGTCGAGGGCGGCGACCTGAGTGGGCGACAGGGTGACCGAGGCGGCGCGCATGTTGTCCTTGAGGTGATCGATCGACTTCGTGCCGGGAATGGGAAGTACCACCGGTGACCGCTGGAGCAGCCATGCCAGTGCGACCTGGGTCGGTGAGGCGCCCACGTCACGGACCACGTGGTCCACGGGCCCGCCCGGCTCCGCCAACCTGCCGGTGGCGATTGGAAACCAGGGAATGAACCCGATGCCCAGTTCGGTGCAGCGGTCGAGGACGTCCTCAGAGGCCCGTTCGATCAGGTTGAACCGATTCTGCACGGTGGCAACCGGGATCTGCTCGCGGGCTGCGTTGAGCTCCTCGACCGACACCTCGGAGAGGCCGATGTGGCGCACCTTGCCCTCGTCGCGCAGGTCACCGAGCACGCCAAACTGTTCCTCCCGGGGAACCGCCGGATCGATTCTGTGGAGCTGGAACAAGTCGAGGCGCTCGACGCCGAGACGGCGCAGGGTGAGCTCGGCCTCCTGGCGCAGGTACTCCGGGCGGCCGACAGGGTGCCACTCGCCCGGTCCGGTCCGAACCAGACCGGCCTTGGTGGCGATGGTGACGTCGCCATATGGGGCGAGGGCTTCGGCGATCAGTTCGTCCGCCACATACGGGCCATAGGAGTTGGCGGTGTCGATGAAGTCGACACCAAGTTCAACGGCGCAGCGCAGGACGGCGAGGGCGCCGTCGTGGTCCTCCGACGGACCCCACACTCCGGGCCCCGGCAGCTGCATCGCCCCGTAGCCCAGCCGGTTGACCGTCAGATCACCGCCGATGTCGAAGGTGGTTGTGGCGTCGGTGGTCATCGAGGTGCTCCTTGTGGTCGGAAGGCGCCAGGCTACGGCTGGCCACGACCGATCGGTTGGAGTGGCTACAACAGTCGGGCACCATCCCCGGCCTGAACGAGCCACGCGTCGGATCGAACGGTGGAGAGGTCGGTGCCCGGCCGGGCCAACACCACGACGCAGCCACCGAATCCCGCCCCGGTCAGCCGGGCCCCGAAAACGTCGCCCCGTGATGACAACTCCAGCACCAGGTGGTCGAGTTCGGGCACCGACACGTTGAAGTCGTCACGGAGCGACGCATGGCTTTGCAGCATCAGCTGGCCCACCTCGGTGGGGTCGTCGGCCTCCAGCGCAGCGGCAGCAACCCGAACCCGATCGCACTCGGTACGGACGTGGCGGGCACGACGCACGAGAACCGGGTCGTCGATTGCCTCGATGTCGTCCAGCGATGCCTCGGCGAGCGGGCCCACCAGCTTGGCTGCGACCTCGGTGGCGCGGCGCCGTTCGGCATAAGCGGAGTCGGCGAGTCGGCGGGGCACTCCCGAATGCAGCACCCACACCTCCACCGAGTCCGGCATCCTCACTACTCGGTGGCGCTCGGTGGCGCAGTCGATCAGGAGGGCGTGTCCAGCGACGCCGGCGGCGATCGTCAACTGGTCCATGATGCCGGAGGGTACGCCCGACGCGACCTGCTCGGCCCGCTGACCGAAGCGGGCGAGCTCAAGCGGTGACCCGTCGAACCCCAGGGCAAGGGCCACCGCCAATTCCAGCGACGACGACGACGACAGTCCGGCCCCGACGGGCAGGGTGGTGGTGACCTCGCCGGATCCGCCCACGGTGGATGCCAGTTCCAAGGCGGCCGCTGCGACAAATCGACCCCAGGCGGGCTCCAACGTCGTCAGGTCTTCGGCCAGCACACCGCCGAGAGGCAGGTCGAGGTGCAGCGACTGGCGTCGTGCCGATCGCAGGTGGAGCGTGTTGCCCCCCGGCTGCAACGTGACCGTCGTGCCCAGGTTGATCGCCATTGGCAACACCAGACCGCCTGCGTAGTCGGTGTGATCTCCGATGAGGTTGACTCGGCCCGGTGCCCAGGACCGAAGGGTTTCGGTGACCATCAACGTGCCCTTCGAAGGTGTGTCGTCAGAGCGTGAGATCTGGTCATCGGGGCGAAACTATCGGGTCGGCCGGCGACCGGGCACGTGAGCGGAGACAAACCGAACGCGAACGGTGGGTCAATGGTCACAGTGCCTCCCGTGGGTTGATTGGCCCCTTTCAGCTACGGTCAGCACTCATGAGCGCCTACCCCTACGCCGATCGTTTCCCCGTCAACCGCACCCTTCCGAAGGAGGGCAGGGACCCGGGTGAGATCATCGACGAGCTGCGCACCCTGGCCACCGAGGAGGACACCTCCTGGGAGGACGGCAAGGTGTCGGGCACGATGTATTGCGGCGACCACGATCACTACGAGTTTCTCAACGAGGCGTTCGCGCTCTTCGCCCACGTCAACGCGTTGCAGCGCGACATCTGCCCGTCGGCCACCCGCTTCGAGGGCGAGATCATCGCCATGACGCTCGACCTGTTCCATGCCGACGCGGTCACCGACGGCACGCCGGTGGGCATCGTCACCTCGGGTGGCACCGCGTCGATCGCCCACGCGATCCTCGCCTACCGCGAGGCCGGCCGGGCGCGCGGGATCACCAACCCCAACATCGTGAAGGCCGAGACGGCGCACCCCGCCTTCGGCAAGGCCGCCCAGCTGTTCGGCCTCGAGCAGCGGAACGTGGCGATCGACCCCGTGAGCACCAAGGCCGACATGGCTGCGGTGCGCGCCCAGATCGACGAGAACACGGTGGCGATCATCGGCTCGGCCTGCAACTACGGCTACGGCACGATCGACCCGATCGGCGAGATGTCCGAGCTGGCGGTCGAGCGCGGCGTCGGCCTGCACGTCGACGGCTGCCTGGGCGGGTTCATCCTGCCCTTCGGCCAGGAGCTGGGCTACCCGTTCGAGGTGTTCGACTACCGCCTCCCCGGCGTGACCTCGATGAGCTCGGACACCCACAAGTACGGCTACGGGCTGAAGGGCTCGTCCGTGGTGACGTTCCGTGACACGGCGCTGCGTCGGGGCCAGTACTTCTACGAGACCGAGTGGACCGGTGGAAAGTACTGCTCGCCGTCGATGGACGGATCGCGCAGCGGCGGCCTGCTCGCCGCCACCTGGGCCTCGATGGTGAAGCTGGGCCGCGACGGCTACCTCAAGTACGCCAAGGAGATCTTCGAGACGGCCGACAAGATGATCGCAGCCGTGCGCTCGCACCCCGAGCTGAGG
This sequence comes from Candidatus Microthrix parvicella Bio17-1, assembly GCF_000299415.1. Taxonomy (NCBI): domain Bacteria; kingdom Bacillati; phylum Actinomycetota; class Acidimicrobiia; order Acidimicrobiales; family Microthrixaceae; genus Candidatus Neomicrothrix; species Candidatus Neomicrothrix parvicella. The sequence continues at coordinate 434,269 of NZ_AMPG01000002.1, read as the reverse complement.
ATCATGGGCGACCCCACGTTCCTGTTCAGCTTCACCTCTGACGAGTTCGACATCTACCACGTCAACGACTTCATGAAGCTGCGCGGCTGGCGCTTCAACGGCCAGCAGTACCCCAACGCCATCCACATGGCGGTCACCCGCCCCCAGACCCAGGAGGGCGTGGCCGAGGCGTTCGAGAAGGACCTGGCCGAGGCGGTCGTCTACGCCACGGAGAACTCCGACGGCACGCCGGACAGCGCAGCGATTTACGGCGGAATCCCAGGCGGCATGACCAGCGACGTCGACGAGTTCATCCGCGACATCATGGCCAACATGATGGACGAACAGCAGGGCGTGCCCCCGGCCTCGTGAGCGCAGCGGCGCTCGCCATCGGGATTGACGTCGGGTCGACCAACGTCAAGGTGGTGGCCCTCGCCGCCGATGGGTCGCTGGCGGCCCATCGCCGGCGCCCGCTGGCGACCAACGACCGGCCGCCGATCTGCGAGCAGGAACCCGAAGAGATCTGGGATGCGGTGCTCAGCGGTGTTGCGGAGTGTGTTGCCGAGGCCACGATCGACGCACCGGTTGTTGGCGTGGCGCCATTGGTGACGATTGGCGTGACCAGCCAGTATTCCTCCACGGTGCCGGTCGGCCCGGGCGGAACGCCTGCCGGGCCGCTGGTGATGTGGCGGGACCGGCGAGGCACCGAAGCCTGCCACGAGCTGCTGGGCACGCCTGGACTGTTCGAGCTCTGGGTGGAGCGCCACGGCATCCCGCCCATCGGTGGTGGGCTCGGCCTGGCTCACCTGCTGCACCTCAGCGCCGAGGACCCCGGCGGGCAGACCCGGTTTGTCGAGGTGATGGATGGCATCACCGCCCGCCTGACCGGCCGGGTAACCGCCACCCGACACAGCATGTTCACCAGCCAGCTGTGCGACAACCGCAGCCCGCAGGACGTGTCACGTGCGTACGACCCGGACCTGCTGGCCGCCTCCGGCATCGACCCTGCTCGGCTTCCTCCGCTGGTTGCCCCGGATGAACCGGTGGGCACGGTGACCGCCGACCTGGCCGCCAGGCTTGGGGTGGATCCAGCCTCGAACGTGGCACCCGGCATCAACGACACCGGCGCGGTCGCGCTGGCCACCGGCGCTGAGAAGCCCCGGCAAGGGGGGGTGATTGCGGGTGTCTCCATCGGGACCACCAGCGTGTTGGTCACCAGCATGGACCACAAGGCCGAGGACCTCGACCACGAGATCCTGACGATGCCCGCCCCGGACATCGGCTACCTGGTGATGGCGGAGAACGGCCTGGGCGGAAGGGTTCCTGAGGCGATGCTGGCGCTGCTCGACGGAGCCGATGAGATGGGCGAGACGCGTTTCGCCGGGGCTGAGGCCGCCTTGGCCTCTACGGAGCCGGGCGCTGGGGGAGTGCTGGGCCTGCCGTGGCTGGATGGCTCGATGGCGCCGTCGGGCAGCTCGACGGCGCGCGGTGGATTCATCGGCGTGTCGCTGTCGACGACCCGAGCCCAACTGATCCGGGCCACCTTCGAGGGAGTGGCGCACAACCTGGCATGGCTGCTTCGCCACGTCGAGGCGTTCATTGGCGCACCAGTGGACGAGATCCGCCTCACCGGAGGTGGTGCCCAGGTGGCGGGTTGGCCCCAGATCATCGCCGATGTGCTGAATCGTCCGGTGCGGGTCGTGGCCGAACCGGGGTTGGCGGCCGCTCGGTCGGCGGCACTGCGGGCACGCCATCTGGGTTCGGGCAGCGACGAGTGGTCCCCGACGCCCGCAGCGACCTCGGCGTCGCTCCAACCAAATTTGGAGGCACGGGGCGTGTACGAACGGCAGCAGCAGGCGTTCGAGCGCGCCTTCGATGCACTCATCCCGGTCTTGGAGTTGCTGAATCCTTAGTAGTGGACGGGCCGGGAAGGCACCGTCGACCTGGCCGCCCTTCAGCTGCTTGTGTCGTAGGCGCCGGAGTTTTGGTCGAGATGGAACTGCTCGCCTCCCCCGGGCAGTCCGGCCTGGCGCAGAGCGAACTTCCGAAGCCGAAACCAGGCGGTGCGGTCGATGTCCTCCACCACGTGGACCACCACCGGCCGCTCGTGGGCCGGAAGCCGGTCGAGCGCCTCCGACAATGTGACCGGGTCGATCTCGCGGCCGCCCGACCGGGTTACCGCAGCAACCGCCACCTCGTCATCCCCAGCGGGAGACGCCACGCCGTAGGCAACGGCGAGCGACACCTCATCGAGCCGACCCAGGGCATCCTCGATGGGCACAGATGGCACCGTGCCCTGTGCCGTTCGGATCAACGCAGGGACATGATCATCCAGCCAGAAGTCACCGTCTTCATCCCGGTGAAACAGGTCGTCGGTTGCGATCCACGCATCGTTGCGATTGAAGAGGCCGCGGAGTGGCGTGACGGCCATGATGCCGCTCGCTCGACGGGCCTGGGCCAAGAGAATCCCGGTCTCGCCGACGTCGCACTCGATTGCGAAGCCGTCGGGTCCCTCGATGAGCCGCCCGGCGACGGTGTCGTACCGGGCAAGTCGGACCTCGGCGCTGCCCGGCAGCGGGCGCCCCTTGGAACCAACCTTGCGGCCGCTGAGGTTCACCAACACCGCAGCGCCTTCGGTGGAGGCATAAAACTCCAGCACGGTGGCCGGAGCGAACCGATCCGTGACCTGCTTCCACAGTCCCGCCGGCATCCCGGAGCCGATGAACATGCGGACTGGATGGTGGCGCTCGGCCGGGTCGGGCGGTGCCTCGACCAGATCACGAACCAGCGTCCACGTGTAGGACACGATGGTGACGCCATAGCGACGGACCTCGTCCCAGAACGTGGTCGGGTCGAAGCGGGTGGCCAAGGCCAGCCGGGCGCCTCCGGCCACCGCCCCGCCGATGCTGGTCAGCAGGCCGCTGGGGTGGTGGATCGGCGTGACGCTGTACACCGTGTCGCTCGATGACAGCGCTGCGGCAGAGGCGGTACCGAACGCCGACAGGGCCCAACGCCGGTTGGTGATGTGGTTGATGCGGATCTTGTCGCCCCCGCCCGTGAACAGGATGAACGCCAGGTCTTCGGCCCGACCCGGGTTGGCCAGGTACCAGGCCGGAATCCGCACAGCGTCGGGGTCGATGCGCTCCATGTCGGTCACCCGTGGGCCGAGGTCCCGCTCGTCGCCGCCGCCACCCAACACATAGACGGGCACCGAGGTGGCGTCGACGGCCAGCGCGCCGTTCTCGGGGTCGGCCACGATCCGGTCCACCTCACCGAGCCGCACCTCGCGGGCGATGTCGGGGCCGGGTCGGAGCATCACGGCGATGGCTCCCAGCCGACTGAGGGCCGCCACCGCAGCGAGGCCGGATGGGCGGGTGTCCATCAGCACTCCAACGTGTTCGCCTTGGCGCACCCCAATCGAAATCAGGCCCTTCACCACGTTGTCGATACGAACCTTGGCGTCGGCGTAGCTGTGGCTGCGGCCCTCGAACAGGAAGAAGGGGTCGTTGGCGTGGCTGGAGGCCTGCTCATCGAGCAGCGTCCCCAGGCTGATGCGCGTGTCGTGGCCCACTTGCTCAAGGCGGGCCAGCCGAGGCAACTGGGCCATGGCCTGACCGGTCAGGCTCTGCACGGTCTTGCCGGTGTCGACGAGGGTGCCAACCACCGAGCGGGCCATGTTCAAGCCCACGCCGGCCGCCAGGTTCAGGTTGAACGCGGCCCGCTCGGAGGAGCCGACGATGTCCGCCTCGGACTCTGCCACGTCGCCAACCCGAGCTACGTTGACCGGCTGTTCGCCAATGCCATCGCGCCAGAGGGCCCACGCCGCCACCGTCGGCCAGGTGACGGTGGCAGCCGTGTTGCCCACCACCAAGCCAAAGTGTCCGGCTCGCATCGACGTCTCATAGATGTCGGTGCGAGGAGCGGCCTTGTGCACGGCCCGCACAGCCGCGGTTGGAGCGATTTCGTCGACCTCGCCGACGAACGTCAGCACCGGTACCGAGATATCGGCCAGCGTGACCGTGCGACCCTCGATCACGAAGCCGCCCTGCAACATGCGATTGTGGGCGACGAACTGACGCATGAAGTCGGCCAGCGCCGGGGCGGGCCAGGCGACCCACCCGTCGCCCATGAGAAATCGCCGCTGCCGCTCCCTGGGGAGCAGCGCATCCCGGTCGTGCAGTTGGGTGACGAAGTCGATTCGGGACCGCAACGACTTCAGCGGGTCCATCAGTTTGAAGCCGAGACTCGAGGCCCACGATGGCAGACCCCAGAGCTGCAGGTTGTCGGCCACCAGCCCGAGCACCCGGCCGGCCACGTCCTCGGGGATACCAAAGGGAACCATGCCGCTGGTGTCGGCCGGGCTGCCAAAGGTCACCACCGAGGTCAACCCGACGCTGCGCCGATAGGCGGCGGCCTGGTAGCAGAACATGCCTCCCTGGCTGTAGCCACCGAGGTGCACGTCACGACCCGTTTGCTCCCGTACCCGGTCGACCGCATCGCTGACCGCCAGCACGTGATCGGTGAGCGTGCGCTCCAGTCCGCCTTCTTCGTTTTCGGGTGCACCGAAGTCGACCACCCACGGGTCGATTCCGGCAGCGGCCAGGTGGGCCACGGCGCTGATGGCGGGTGCCACGTCGTACACGTCGGCCGACAACATCATGGGTGGTACCAGCACCACCGGCGGCCTGGCCAAGCGCTGCCTTTTGGTGGTGGGCACCAGGTCGGGGAAGTACCGACGCAGGCGATAGGTGCGGTGCTCGTAGGTCACCTCGAACGGTGAAGGCACCTCATCGGTTTCCAGGCCGCCGAACCGGGCGACCTCCATCACGTTTTGGGCCGCCGCTCCGATTCGGTTGGCAAACTCGAGGAGGAATGCCGGAGAAAGATCCATGCTTGCATTCTGCCCGCTCAGCGGGCAACGCTCGGTCAGCGCGGAGCGTTCTTCAGGAGGCGGCCCGAGCCAGGTGCAGCAGGTCCTCCATGCCCGCCTCAATGCCGTCGCTGAGCACGCCGATGTCTTCGCACGTGTCGTAGTCGCCGGTGATACCGAAGTACACGGTGCCGTAATAGCTAAACATGGCCACCCCAACGCGCACCTGACCGGCCAGCGGCACGAACGGGAAGATCTCCAGCATCCGCCGTCCCAGCGAATACAACGGCAGTTGGGGACCGGGCACGTTCGTGGTCACCGTGTTGACGTTGCGCTGAGCCGCCCGGGCGGCCACCCGTTCTCCCAACGCCAACAGCATGGGCGGGGCGAAGTCGGCCATCGACGTGAGTGCCTCACCGGCCACCGCCTGCTTGGACTCCTTGAGGTCGGCCATCTGCTCCGAGACGGCCGCCAGGGCCTCGCCGGGGTCGTCAAGCATCACCGGCAGTTCGGCGAACATGGCGGACACCTTGTTGGCCATGGTGCCGTCGCCGGCAGCCACCTCACCATCGTTGCGCGGCCGCACCGAAACCGGCACCAGCGTGCGCACCACACGGTCGGTGCTCTCGTCGCGGGCTCGCAACAGTGACCGGAAGCCCCGGGTGATCGTGGCCAGCACCACGTCGTTGAACGTGCCGCCGAGCGCGGCCCGAACCGTCTTGATGTCGTCCACCGAAATCGACGTCCAGACGTACCTCCGGTGGGGGCCGATGGGCCCGTTCAGGGTGCTCTCGGGTGTCGCCGACAGAATCCCCGCCAGTGAGCTGAGCCCGGCGCCCACCTCTTTGAGCTGTTCGATCGCCTGGCGTGGCACCCGACCGGCTGCACGCAACGCCCGCACCTGCTCGTAGGGGCTCTTCACAAGTTGGGCGACCGCGTCGGTGGCCAGCTCGATGTTGGAAGGTGACGATCGCGGCGCCCACTCGGCTGCTTTGGCGATGGTGGCGTCGGGGCTGATGTCCAGCACGGTTGACAGCAGTTCGGCGCCGGACACGCCGTCCACCATGGCGTGATGAACCTTGGAGATGAGCGCCCAGTGGCCATCCTCCAAACCTTCGACGACCCACATCTCCCACAGCGGTCGGCTGCGGTCCAGCTGCTGGGACATGATGCGGGCCACCAGGCGGCGCAGTTCCTCGCGGCCGCCCGGGAGCGGGAGCGCAGTGTGGCGTACGTGAAATTCCAGGTTGAAGTGACGGTCGTCGGCCCACACGGGTCGACCCAGGTCCATCGGTACGAAGCGCACCACCTGCCGGTACCGCGGAATGTCGATGAGCTTGGATTCCACGAGCGCCCGAACATCCTCGAACGGTGGGGGTGGCCCCTCGAAGATCGACGTGCTGCCGATGTGCATGTGCGCGAACTCGTTCTCCAGGTGGAGAAACGAGGAGTCCAACGGACTCAGACGATCGGTGGTGGTCATGTGTCCCCCCAGGGTGCTGAACCGTTGGTGTCGCCGCCACCAGGCGACGTCATCTCAGCATAGGGGTGCAGTTTCTCATCGGTTGAGTCGTCGCGGTGCATCAGCCACGCCACACCGATGCCACTGAGTGCTCCAAACAGATGGCCGGTGAACGACACGCCGTGCCGGGGGATCAGGCCCCACAGCATCGAGCCGTACAACAGGGCGATCAGCGCGCCGCCCAGGATCCAGGTAAAGCGCCTGGCGAAGAACCCGCGGGTCAACAGGTAGGTGAGGTACCCGAACACCAGCCCGCTGGCGCCCACCTGAACCGAATTGGTCGAGCCGAACAGCCACATTCCGGCGCCACTACCGGCCATAACGAGCGCAGTGATCATGAGGAATGGTCGAAGCCCGGTGTAGGCGACGACGGCGCCCAGCACCAGAAACGGCACGGTGTTGGCGATCAGATGGCCAAACCCCGCATGCAGGAAGGGCGCAAACACGATGCCGGGCAGGCCGGCCAACTCGCGGGGTCGCACCCCAAAGCGATCCAGCCGCCCGCCCAACGGAATGTTGATGATCTCCACCGCCCACATCACCGCCAGCATCATGACCACCGGCGCCAGGGGGCGGAGCCACTGCGGAACCTGGTCGAGCGCGCCACCCCGAGGCGACTTCGGCGACGGCGTGGTGGAGGTCGGGAAGGACGCCATCGGCCCAGTCTTTCAGGCCGAGGGCCAAGGCCGCCGCCTAGCCTGAGGGCAATGGGACGCGTTTCTGAGAGTGAACTGCCGGGTGTTGGCGCACGCTTCGACTTCACCACCGACAACGGCGAACAGTTGGGGGTGGTGGTGCACCGGACCGGGCGTCGCGACGTGGCCTTCTACGACAAGGACGACCCAGACGCCTGCCGGGCCATGGTGCATCTGGAGGAGCACGAGGCACGCGACCTGGCCGAACTGCTGGGCGGCGGCCGCCTGTCCGACGAGGTGGCGCGCCTTCGCCATCAGGTTGCGGGCATCACCCTCGACTGGTTGACCGTCGAGCCGGGGTCGGCCTGGGCCGGGGTCACACTGCGCGAGTCCGAGGTGCGATCTGAGACGGGGGTGTCGATCGTGGCCATCATTCGCGATGGCGAGGCATCGCCGTCGCCCGGACCAGACGACCTTTTCGAGGTGGGCGCCACCGTGTTCGCCGTCGGTATGCCTGACGGGCTCGAGGTGCTGAGCGAACGACTGAGCAGCTGAGCGCTCCGTGAACCAGCTTGTGTTGGCATCAGCAGGTGCCGATGTCGCCCGCGCGTTCATCGAGTTGGGCGTGCTTCTGATCGGGCTGGGATTCTTGGCCCGTCTCTCCCACCGGATCGGGCTGAGCCCGATTCCTGCGTATCTGGCGGCCGGACTGATCTTCGGCACCGGTGGGCTGGTGGAACTGAACTTCGCCGAGGACTTCATCGACCTTGCGTCGGAAATAGGCGTGCTGTTGTTGCTGTTCGTACTTGGCCTGGAATACACCGGCGCCGAACTGACCGAAGGCTTGAAGAACGGGTGGCGGGCGGGGTTCGTCGACGTGTTGCTCAACTTCACGCCGGGTTTCGTAGCGGGCCTGGTGCTCGGGTGGGGGCCGATCGGTGGGCTGATGCTGGCCGGGGTGACCTACATCTCGTCATCCGGGGTGGTGTCGAAGCTGCTCTCGGATTTGGATCGCATGGCCAACCGCGAGACGCCGGCGGTGCTCGCAGTTCTCGTGTTCGAGGACCTGGTTGTCGCCGCCTACCTGCCGGTGCTCGGGGTGCTGCTGGTGGGCGGCTCGCTGTTGTCGGGCACGCTCTCGGTTGGTGTGGCTCTGGCGGTGACGACGCTTGCGTTGATCATGGCCATCCGCTTCGGTGGGCCGATCAGCAAAGTGATTTCGGCGCGCTCGGACGAGGCGCTGCTTCTGAGCGTGATGGGCGGGATCCTCGTGGTCGGGGGCCTTGCCGAGCAGGTCCAGGTCAGCTCGGCGATTGGGGCGTTCCTGGTTGGCATCGCGCTGTCGGGGGAGGTGCGCGACCGGGCCGAGGCGCTGCTGACGCCGTTACGCGACCTGTTCGCTGCGATCTTCTTCGTGCTGTTCAGCCTGCGTATCGATCCGGGCGACCTGCCGCCGGTGCTCCTCGTTGCAGCGTTGCTCGCCATCGTCACCACCATGACCAAGATCTCCACCGGCCGCTACGCCGCCAAACAGCTGGGGGTGGGCCCAAAAGGTCGCGATCGGGCGGGCATGGAGCTGATCGCCAGAGGGGAGTTTTCCATCGTGATCGCCGGGCTTGCCGCCGGCACCACCGTCAACGCGGCATTGGCGCCGACCGCCGCGGCCTACGTGTTGATCCTGGCGGTGCTCGGGCCGCTGTTGGCCAAGTTCAACCCGCCGATACCCAGCCTGGCGTCGATCCGCGGTCGGCTGCGCCCTCAGCAACCCGGGACGTCGCTCAGTCGGAGTGCGCCCGAGCGCCCGTGATCGCCCGCTCCGCCAATCGGACGTCTGAGCCGACCCAACTGATGGTGATCCCGCATCGCCACGCGCGGGGCGATGCGCCGGCACGTCTTGACCGGTCGGCCGCTGGCCGGTGAGCATGATGGCATGAGTGGACCGCTGACAGGAATCAAGATCGTCGAGGTTGCGGGCATCGGACCGGCACCTTTTGCCGCCATGATGCTGGCAGACCTGGGGGCCGACATTGTGCGCATCGATCGGGCGGGCAACGTGTCGGGGGGCAGCCCCGACCTTCCGCCCGGCGATCTACTGACCCGGGGCCGCCGGTCGATTGGGGTGGACCTGAAGTCGCCGGAGGGCGTCGAGGTGGTGCTCCAATTGGCCGAGTCCGCCGATGCCTTTCTCGAGGGCTTCCGGCCCGGTGTGGCCGAGCGGTTGGGCATCGGTCCCGACGAGATGCTGGCCCGCAACCCCAAGCTGGTGTACGGCCGCATGACGGGGTGGGGTCAGGACGGTCCGTACGCGCCGATGGCCGGTCACGACATCAACTACATCGCTCTGGCCGGCGCGCTGGCCCATCTGGGCCGCGCCGGCGAGCAGCCCACGCCGCCGATCAACCTCGTCGGCGACTTCGGCGGTGGCGGCATGCTGATGGCCTTGGGCCTGTGTGCGGCGTTGCTCGAGTCGGGGCGTTCAGGTGCGGGTCAGGTGGTCGATGCGGCCATGGTGGACGGCTCGGCCAGCCTGATGACGATGATCTGGGCGTTCCAGGCGATGGGCATCTGGACCGACGAGCGGGGCACCAACATGCTGGACACCGCCGCCCACTTCTATGACACCTATCGCACCGCCGACGACAAGTGGGTGTCGATTGGTTCGATCGAGCCGCAGTTCTACGCCGAGCTGTTGCGCCTCACCGGCCTGGCGGGCGAGGACCTGCCCCACCAGATGGACCAGACCGCCTGGGCCGAGCTGAAGGACAGGCTGCGGGGCGTGTTCGCGGCCAAGACCAGGGCCGAGTGGATGGAGATCATGGAGGGCACCGACGTGTGCTTCGCCCCGGTGCTCACCATGTCCGAAGCGGCCCAGCACCCGCACAATGTGGCCCGTGGCACCTTCACCGAGGTGGCCGGCATCACTCAGCCCGCCCCTGCGCCCCGGTTCAGCCGCACCCCCGGCGAAATCCGTCGCCCTCCGCCCCACGCCGGCCAGCACACCGACGAGGTGCTGACCGAATGGTTGGGGGCCGACACCGCCAAGGTGGCCGAGCTGCGAGCGGGCGGCGCTGTCGCCTGAGCCCGAAATGGTTCCGGGTTGGCTCAAATGTGTCTCCGAGCCGATGGCGCGGCCCGAACACACATTTGAGGTGAACCGGTCCGCTGAGCGGAGGTTCGAGCCGCGCTCGTGGCGGTAGCCTGCTCGGTCGTGTCCACGCTCGTGTGTTTCCATGCCCATCCCGACGACGAGGCGATCGCCACCGGGGGCACGATGGCCCTGGCGTCGGCGGCCGGGCATCGGGTGGTGCTCATCGTCGCCACTGACGGCGAGCTCGGTTTCACGGTCGAGGGTGAGGCCGAAACCCCCGAGGCACTCGGCGCGTTCCGCCGGGCCGAAACCCAGGCGGCCGCGTCGATTCTGGGTGCCCACCGTGTGGAGTTCCTCGGCTACCACGACAGCGGCATGGCGGGGGAGTCCAGCAACGACGACCCGGCCTGTTTCGCCCAGGCCGATGTCGACGAGGCCGCCGAACGTGTGGCGGCGATCCTGCGTGAGGAACGGGCCGATGTGTTCACGATCTACGATGATCACGGCGGTTACGGCCACCCCGACCACATCGCGGTGCACACGGTGGGTACCCGGGCGGGCGAGTTGGCGGAGGTGCCAAGCGTGGTGTGGGCCACGATGAACCGGGACAAGATTCGCGAGCAGATGGCGGGTGCCGCCGACCTGATGTCGGAACTGGGCGACGCCACCTCCGACGACCCGCCCAAGATGGACGAGGAAATGGGCAGTCCCGAGGCGCTGATCACCCACGGCGTCGATGTCACCTCGGTCGTCGGGGCAAAGCGGCGGGCGATGGTGGCTCACCGCAGCCAGATCGGCGATGACTCGTGGTTTCTCAAGCTGCCCGATGACATCTTTGCCGTGGCGTTCGGTCATGAGTGGTTCGTCGACCCGGCCAATCCCCGCCCGGCTGATTCGCCGATGATCGCCCATCTTCTGTGAGCGTCGCAACGCTGCACGCAAACTTCGCGTGGGTGGTGATTGGGGTGAACGCGGCGGCTGGGCTGTGGGCCCTGGGCGCACACTGGTGGGCGCCGTTGCGGGTGCGGGGTCTCTGGTGGTTCGTGATCGCCGCCGAGGCGTCGATCTTTATCCAGGTGGCTTTGGGAGTCGCCAACCTGGCCGGCAATCGGGCGCCCGGAGACGACTTTCACATCTTCTACGGGTTCGTGGCACTGGTGACGGTGGGGATCCTGTATGGGTACCGCAACCAGGTTCGGGCCTGGGCGTATCTCCTCTATGGGCTGGGCGGGTTGTTCCTGATGGGCCTGTGCATCCGGGCACTGCTGCTGGCGTGATCCTGTTCGCTCACCATCCGGCTGCCATGAAGGTCGCGAGGGCGCCCAGCGCCGCTGCCTGAACCTGGTGATCGGTCTTCTCGGCCCAGGCCAGGGCAACGTCGCCGCCGGTCAGGGTCGTCAGTTGTGTATCGGCCAGGCCGGGGGAGGTGTTGAACCATTCTCGGAACGGATGGCCGGGCGCGACCCTGGTCCACATTGGCGCGGCCTCCTGCCAGAACGGTGTATCGAAGTAGAGGATCACCTTGTCAAGCAGGCCCATGCCGAGGTCGTCGATCGCCGTCTGGTGGTCCTCCGAGAGCGCCGGCGAGAATGAGATGTCACCCGCCTGGAGCACGCCGAGTGGCACGGTGACGATCACCCGGTCGGCGCTCAACGTCTCGTCGGTCTGCGTGATGACGGTGACGCCGTCGGGGTCGTGGGCGACTTCGGCCACCGGTGTGCTGAGGCGGACATCGACTTTCGGGATCTGGTTCGCAAGATGCCGTGCCAGGTTGGAGTAGCCGCCCACCACCAGCAGGTCGGTGCCCTCGTTGCCCTCCTCCAGCGCCCACCGCGCTGAGAGCCGTGCGGCTGAGGCCCCGTACTCGTCGGTCACCTCGGTGGTCAGGTAGTGCTCCAGGGCCTCTTGGTCGACCTTTTCGGCGAACCCACTGGCCTCGACGGCGTCGGCGAGTGCCTGATCGGCGCCCTGTCGCCGGGCCCAGGCGGCTGCCTGCTCGACGGCATCGGCGGGCTCATCGAGGTAGTCGGTGGGCAGTCGCCGGCCCTCCAACCCCAGCGTCGCCTGGCGGTAGTCAAAGGGCACGGTGTCGATCCGGGCCTCGTGCACCAGCGTGTCCAGTTCGTTGGTTTCGATTCCATGCACCCAGGAGGCGCCCCGCTCGGCGTAGGTGTCGAGGCCGGCGGGTCTGACCGAGTCGAGCCGGCCCCCCAGGCGGTCGCGGGCCTCGACCAGCCTCACCCGGTATCGGCGGTCGGCGAACCTGCCGGCGCTCAACTCGAACGCCGCGGTCAACCCCGCCATGCCGGCGCCGATGATCAGGAGGGTCTCGTCGGTGCCGGTCGCAGCCGCCACCTGTGTCGCCACCCGCATGCCGCTGGCCCGGGCCCCGTGCACCGTGCCGGGGTCGCCCAGGTCGGTGGCCTCACCGGCGAAGAACAGGCGATCGCCGATGGGGGTGCCCAGCGCCCGGCGTAGCTCGGGCGTTGCCCCCACCGGCAGGTAGCTGTACGAGCCACGGGCCCAGGGGTCCTTTGACCAGTTGGTGCGGACCATGGCGGTCGGTTCGGGAACGGGCTGCCGCGTTGAGGTCGACCCCCGGGTGGCGTTCCGCTCGGCGTCGCGCTGCGAGGAGCATCCGCCGGCCGTGGCCAGTGTGGCCCACCATGCGCCGCCCGTGGCACCCATACGAAGTAGTTGACGTCGTTCCACCAGGCCTCCTCGCACATCGTAGGGCTTGCCCCCCCAGGAGGAGTTCGTCCCTCCAGGAGGCTGAATCCTCACGGGGTGTCGAGGGGGTCAGGCGCTGCGGGTGAGTTGCGGCTGCGTCGGTTGGCCGGTCATGCACCATGCTGGTTGGCATGACCCGTCGCCCCCGCTACCGCACCGGTGATATCCAGTTGGACGAGTCGATCAAGGCACTGGTGGAACAGGCCGACCTCGACGGCAATCACGACCTCTACACGGAGATCGTGACCTCGGCGATGCGGATGGGCAGGGAACGCACCGATCGTGGAGACGTGAAGATCGTAAACTCGGCACTCAAGGAGTTACGCAATGCGTTTGCGGTGTTTGCTCCGTATGGCGACGTGCGCAAGTGCGCCGTGTTCGGCTCGGCCCGCACCGCCGAAGACAGCGAGGCCTACCGCATGGCCCGCGAGGTGGGACGGCTGTTGGCGGATTCCGACTGGATGGTGTTGACCGGTGGTGGGCCCGGCATCATGACCGCCGTGGTCGAGGGGGCGGGCCCGGAAGCCAGCTTCGGGGTTTCGATCGTGTTGCCGTTCGAGCCGGGCGGTGCCGAGCATGCGGCCCTGTTCGACGGAAAGAACATCAACTTCCGCTACTTCTTCAGCCGCAAGTTGACCCTCACCAAGGAGTCGTCGGGCTACGTGGTCTTTCCGGGCGGGTTTGGCACGCTGGACGAGACGATGGAACTCCTCACCCTGATGCAAACGGGCAAGGCGCCGCCGTCGCCGGTGGTGCTCTTCGAGCCGCCGGGCGATGCGTATTGGCGCAGCTGGCGCCACTACGTGGAGGTGGAGTTGCTCGATGGCGGGCTGATCTCACCGGTCGACCTCGACATCGTGCACATCACATCCGACCCGATTGAGGCCGTCGCGTACGTGCGAGACTTTTATCGGGTGTTCCATTCGATCCGACACGTGGGCAACAAGCTGTACATACGCCTGAACACAGATGTCTCCGACGAGGCGCTGGACACGCTGAATGCCGAGTTTGGAGACCTGCTGACCTGCGGCACGATCGAACGCGCCGAAGCCGCAGCGGTGGAGGTGGAGGATAACGACATCCCCGACCTCCCCAGGCTGCGGCTCCGGTTTAACAACGCCGCCCATGGGCGGTTGCACGTGTTGGTGCAGCGTCTCGGCCAGCTGGCCTGACCGGGCCGTTCCCTCGGACGAAGGGATCAGCCCGCCGGAGCACCGACGGGCTCGTCGGCCGAGCTCGCCTCGGCTTCGATGCTGGTGGTGCCAACCCCGATCGGCACTTTCACGGCCTGGGCCTTGGCCGACACCGGGATGCGCAACTCAAGCACGCCGTTGTCGAAGTTGGCGCTCACGCTCTGGCCGTCCAGCGTGTCCGACAAGGTGACCTGACGGCGCACGGTTCCGAAACGCCGCTCGTTCACCAGACGTTGAGCGCCCTCGGGCAACTCGTCCTGGGTTCGGCGGGCGGTCAGGGTGAGCACGTGGTTCTCGACGGTGACATCGACGTCGTCGGCTCGGAAACCGGGCAAATCGTAGGTGAGTACCACCTCGTCGCTGGTGCGAACGGCATCGAAGGGCGCAGGGATCGAGCGGGTTCGGGGGTCGACCTCGAACAGCCGCTCGACGTCTCGGAAGGGATCCCAAGTAGTGAGCATGATGTGGCCTCCTGTTGTGGCAGTCGCTGCGGACTGGACCGTCGGTGTTGACGATGGTCAGTATGCCACGAAAGTTGAGTGTTGGGACATCAACTTTCCTGTTTGTGACTAGTTTCACGACGCAAGGTTCAGCGCACCCCCTCGGCGCTACTCACGTTCGGCGATCAGGTCGGCGACGAGTTCGCCATCCTCGGTGGAGTACAGGCCGGACACGACCCGCCGGAGTTGCTCCTGGTCGGCCGCGTTGGGGTCGAGGCCCATTCGATAGGTTGCCGCGGCCAGGACCACCTGGTCGAAGAAGGGCCGCCCGCTTCTGAGCGTCGACTGGGTGACGTCACCGTCGCCCAGCGTCACGGCGGCGAACACCTCCACTCCGAGCGCCCCCAGAACTTCGAGACCTTGTACGTTGACGCGACGTTGCTTGACCGCCCCGATGGGCGATGGTTCCTGGCTGATCGAGATGGAGTTCACGTCCTCGTAACCCATCGAGAAGTACAGGTGGCCGTCGGCGTGCTCATCGATTTTGTCGCTCAACGGGCTCTCACCGTTCATCTGGCCCAGCAGGCGACGGTCGGTCACGACGACGACGCCCTCACCGGAGACGAACGGAATGAGTTGGACGTCCGGAGCCTCGGCCTCGGGTAACAGGCGCATCGGCATGCCGCTGTTCTGTGAGACCGCTGAGAGGATTCCCCCGGTGAAGAGGTAGCGGGCGATCTCGGTCTCACCGGATCCTGGGATCACCTGCGACGAGGGATGGATACCTGCGTCGATCTGGTGGATCGCCTCCGCTGGTGGAGTCTCGGCGAGGTGCATGCGCGGGTTGAACTCACCGAGGTGTTCGATCAACGTGCTGACGGAAGGCATGGATCCCCGTTTCGTCATCGTGTCGAGACGGGCTCGACCGGATTCGATTGACACTATGCAAGTTGGTTGGCGGCCGAAGAGCGACCTCCAAAGTGGTACCACGCGAAACGGTCCGGGCCTGGGGCCCGGGCCGTGCTCACATGGCTGACGGCGCCGTGACGCCGACCGGCTCAGTTGGCCAGGCGCTTTTCCAAGTCGGACAGCTCGTTGGCCATCTCCTCGGGCAGACGCTCGCCGATGAACTCGTAATGGCCGCGGATCAGCTCGACCTCGTCGCGCCACGCCTCGTTGTCGACCTCGAGGATCTTGCCCATCGTCTCGTCATCAAGGTCGAGTCCGGAGAGATCGAGCGAGTCGATCGTCGGCACGTGACCGATGGCGGTCTCGTCAGCGTCAGCGGTGCCTGCGAGTCGCTCGACGACCCACTTGAGCACCCGGGAGTTCTCACCAAAGCCCGGCCACATGAAGGAGCCGTCGTCGTCCTTGCGGAACCAGTTGACCCAGAACAGCTTGGGCAACTTGTCGGCGTCGGTCGCCTTGCCGATCTCCAGCCAGTGGTTGAAGTAGTCGCCCACGTTGTAGCCCATGAACGGCAACATGGCGAAGGGATCAAACCGGACGTCGCCAACCTTGCCGGCCGCGGCTGCGGTCTTCTCCGAGCTCATGATCGAACCTTGGAACACGCCGTGTTGCCAGTCGAAGCTCTGGGTCACCAGGGGCACATTGGTGGCCCGGCGTCCGCCGAAGAGTATGGCGGAGATCGGCACGCCCTCCGGGCTCTCCCAATCGGCTGAGATCGACGGGCATTGCGAGGCCGGGGAGGTGAACCGGGCGTTGGGGTGGGCGGCCTTGGTGCCGGAGTCGGGCGTCCAGTCGTTGCCCTTCCAGTCCATCAGGTGCGCCGGTGCCTCTTCGGACATCTCTTCCCACCACACGTCACCATCGTCGGTGAGGGCCACGTTGGTGAAGATCGAGTTGCTCGCCAACGACGCCATGGCGTTGAAGTTGGTCTCGTCCGAGGTGCCGGGTGCGACGCCAAAGAAGCCCGCCTCGGGGTTGATCGCCCGGAGGCGACCCTCGTCGTCGAACTTCATCCAGGCGATGTCATCGCCAACGGTCTCCACCGTCCACCCGGGCAGGGTTGGGACGAGCATCGCCATGTTGGTCTTGCCGCACGCCGACGGGAAGGCCGCGGCGATGTAGGTCTTCTCGCCCTCGGGCGAGGTGAGACCCAGGATCAGCATGTGCTCGGCCATCCAGCCCTGGTCGCGGCCCATGGTGGATGCGATGCGCAGCGCAAAGCACTTCTTGCCCAGCAGGGCGTTGCCGCCGTAGCCGGAGCCGTACGACCAGATCTCGGAGGTTTCGGGGAAGTGGCTGATGTACTTGGTCTCGTTGCAGGGCCAGGTGACGTCGGGGCGCTCCTTGCCGTCGGCGTCGACCAGCGGGTAACCCACCGAGTGGATGGCGGGCACAAACTGACCGTCGGATCCCAGCACGTCGAGTGCGCCCTGGCCCATCCGGGTCATGATGCGCATGTTGGTGGCCACGTAGGCCGAGTCGGTCAACTCAACGCCGATGTGGGCGATGGGGGATCCAAGGGGGCCCATCGAGAACGGCACCACATACATGGTGCGGCCCGTCATCGAACCCCGGTACAGGTCGAGCATTTCGGCCTTCAACTCGGAGGGCTCGCGCCAGTGGTTGGTGGGTCCGGCGTCGATTTCCTTCTCACACGAGATGAACGTGCGATCCTCAACTCGGGCGACGTCGTCGGGATCGGAGAGGGCCAGGTAACTGTTGGGTCGCTTGGCCTCATCGAGCTTGGTGAAGACGCCCTCGTCGACCAGCAGTTGGGCGAGTCGGTCGTACTCCTCCTCGGAGCCGTCACACCATTCGACGGCATCGGGCTGGAGGATCTCTCGCCACTCCTCAACCCAATCGAGCAGCTTTTGGTTGGTCGTCGTACCCGCCATCAGGACAGGCCTCCTTCGTGTCGGATTGTGCGCGTCTCCGGGGCAGGCCCCGGAAGGTGTTCCGAGTCGGGAAACCCGGGCGTACCCATGTCGATCTCCGAGCCCAGGCGAACCGTGGTGGCAACCTTCGCCGGGTGAGCGGCGCCGGGTGGTCCGTCGGTCACCTCAAAAACGACGCGCTGGCCCTGCCGCAGCATGCGGAACAGTGAGCCGTCGAGCGCGTCGGTCGCCAGGTCGTATTCAGCGAGCGTGCTGTCGCTGATGACGCTGCCGTCACCGGTGGATGGGTCGTAGCTCTTGATCACACCTTGCAACGTGTGGGCTCCGTTCCTCAGAGGTTCCCGTGTGACGATCAACGCCATGCGAGTGGGGCGAGGATAACCCTACAACGCAAACTTTTCACAAGCGCCAATTCGGCGCTGAGCAACGCCGAACGGCACAGCCGGAATCAGGCCGACTCTGGCTGCCAGTTGCGGGCCGGGGGCTTGGTGACCTTGCCGGCTTTGAGGCAGCCGGTGCAGACGTCGATGCGCTTGGTGGAGCCGTTGATCACGGCCCGGACCCGCTGGATGTTCGGGTTCCAGCGGCGACGGGTGCGGCGATGCGAGTGCGACACCGACATGCCGAAGCTGGGCTTCTTGTTGCAGATTTCGCAGACACTGGCCATGGCAAGATCCTTACGGGTTGGGGGAGGCGCCGGGCACGAGACGAAAGCCGACGCAACGCAGCAGATCAGGCTAACCGGTGAGGCGGGGCCGTGCGCAACGTGGCCGGCGGTCGGTGCTCCACTGCGAGGTGTCAGCATAGAGGAGTGACCGCGGCCGGCCCCAGCTCCCAGCACTCTCCGATCTCACTGCGTGAGCTGGATGCGCTTGGTGTGGAGCGCCTCAAGGGCGTTGGCGGCAAGAAGCGCGATGGGCTGGCGGTCCTTGGCATTCACTCGGTGCTCGACCTGCTGTTCCACTACCCGCGCCGTTATGTCGACCGCACCCGAGAGGCCCGGATCGCCGATCTGGCGCCGGGCGAGGAAGGCATGTTCGTCGGTGAGGTGCAGTCCATCTCGAGCCGTCGGGTGCGGGGCGGTCGGGCCATGGTGGAGGCGCGGGTCACCGACGGCAGTGGCACGATGAAGGTCACGTTCTTCAACCAGGGCTGGCGGGAGCGCCAACTGCCCATCGGCACCAGGGCGGTGTTTTACGGAAAGGTCGACGAGTTTCGGGGCGCCCGGCAACTGACCAACCCGGTGGTCGACCTGGTGGGCGATCGCACCGGGCGGATCCTGCCGATCTACCCGCAGTCCGAGAAGGCCAAGCTGAGCACCTGGGAGTTGGCCGACTGGGTGGCCGAGTCGTTGCGTCGAATTGCGCCCCGGGGCCTGGCCGATCCGGTGCCGGTGACGGTGCTGGACGCTCACGACTTGATCGGACGCCAGGATGCGATGGCGGCCATTCACGCTCCCGAGTCGATGGGCCACATGACCAAGGCCAGGTCGAGGCTGGTGTTTGATGAGCTTCTGCGTGTGCAACTGGCCCTGGTGGCGGCCAAGGCCGAGCGGGAGGCCACCGTCACCGGGGTGGTGCACGCCGTGGGACAGCGGGCCTCCGAGGCAGTCTCTCCCGAGCTGGTCGACCGCTTCCTCACCGGGTTGCCATTCCCCCTCACCGGCGCCCAGGCGCGGGCGATCGACGAGATCATGGCGGACCTCGAGTGTCGCTCGGCCATGCACCGCCTGCTTCAGGGCGACGTCGGCTCGGGCAAGACACTGGTGGCGGTGGCAGCGCTGCTGGCCGCAGTGCAGGGCGGACACCAGGGGGCGCTGATGGCGCCCACCGAGGTGCTCGCCGAGCAACACCATCGGGGCATCGCCGAGCTGCTCGATGGCTTCGTCGTCCCGGCGCCCGACACGCTGTTGGGCGAACGGCCGCTGCACGTGGCGCTGCTGAGCAGTCGCCTGTCGGCGCCGCAGCGCCGAATGGTGCTGGCCCAGCTGGCCTCTGGCGAGATCGACCTGGCGGTCGGCACCCACTCGCTGATCTCCGAGGGGGTGGATTTCGCCTCCCTCGGCGTGGCGGTGGTGGACGAGCAGCACCGTTTCGGGGTCGATCAGCGGGCCGCGCTGACCGAGGTGGGGGAGGGCGACAACCAGCCGGACCTGCTGGTCATGACCGCCACGCCCATTCCCCGCACCGCAGCCATGACCGTGTACGGCGATCTGGACGTGTCCACCCTGGACGAACTGCCTCCGGGTCGCACGCCGATCGTCACCCACTGGGCGCAAACCCCGCTTGAGGTCGAGGTCGTCTGGCAGCAGGTGCGTGACGAGGTGGCCGCCGGGCGTCAGGCCTACGTGGTGTGCCCGCTGGTGGAAGAGTCCGAGAAGCTGGAGGTGGCCTCGGCCGAGACCACCCGGGAAGAGTTGGCGGCCGGCGAGTTGGAGGGTCTGCGGCTGGGGCTGTTGCACGGCCGGGTTGTCGCCGATGAGGGCGACGCCACCATGGCGGCGTTCCGGGCCGGCGAGCTGGACGTGTTGGTCGCCACCACCGTGATCGAGGTGGGAGTCGACGTTCCCAACGCCACTGTCATGGTCATCCTCGACGCCGACCGCTTCGGCATCGCCCAGTTGCATCAGTTGCGGGGCCGGGTGGGGCGCGGCACCGCAAAGTCGTCGTGTTGGCTGGTGTCCGCAGAGCCTTCCGACGATGGCGAACAGCGGATCTCGGCGATGGTGCGAACGACCGATGGATTCGAGCTGGCCGAGGTGGACCTGGACCTCCGGGGCGAGGGCACGCTGATGGGAGAGCGCCAGAAGGGCCGCAACGACCTGCGCCTGGCCTCGCTCCGACGTGACCGCGAGTGGGTGGTCAAGGCCCGGGCGGTGGCCACCGACCTGCTCGCCCAGGCGGGCTCGCTCGCCGACCTCGGTGGTCTCGCCGACGAGGTCGACCTCATCCTCGGTCAGGACGAGGTCGGCTACCTCATGAAGGGGTGATGGCATGGTACGTGGCATGCCGCGTGCGCGGATCTCTGCCACGGTGGATGCAGGTCAGCTTGAGAAGGCTCAGGGCGCAGCCCGACCTTCGCGACTCGGAGCGCTTCGACCGGGCCCTCGACCTGTTCGTCCGACAAAGCACGATTGATCATGAGGTCGCCTCCTTGGCACTGTTTCCATATGAGGTCGATCCTGTTCTGAACATGGGGGACGCGCCGGGTGACCCGCATGACGAGTTGCCCCACGACGGCGAGGTGCCAGAAGAGATTCTCCGGCTGGCCGCCGAGCGTCGGGGTAGGCAGGTTCGGCCGGCTTTGGGATCGAGGTCGGTCAGGGGCGGATCTGGTGAGCGGACTTGGAGGGCGACAAGGTGCGGCCGGTGGTGGTGCTCACCCGTAGCTGGATCGCTCTCCCTCGTCGGTCGCTGCCTCTTTCAAGATGGCCGCTCGGGAGACGGCTTGAGCTGGGATGAACTCGGGCGGTCCCCTTATGAATCTCATTTCATCAACCAAATTCAAGGTTGAGCCGCAAACTCAGACGCTCCGGTCACATTGGGTGGACAAGGCTCACCAACGGTGATTGAATGCCGGCTAAGAAGTGGTCTGAGAGTCTTTCGGGGGAGTTTCTATGAAGCGTGCACTTGTCTCAGTTTTGCTGATTGCCTCCTTGGTGGGGTTACAAGCTCCGTCGGTGGGAGCGCAGACCAAGGCGGTAGCAGGCCTCGATCAGAGCGTGGACGACTTCGTCCCCGTGAGTGCTTCTCCGAGTTCTGAGGTGCCTTCGGATGCGGCTTCGCTGTCGCCGGGGCAGCCCGAAACCACGGTCAAGGTTCAAGGCGGTGGTGGTCAACAGTCTCCCGACCCAGGTGTCACGTCACCGACTCCCTTGGACCCACCGGTGACCGCAGCGACGGTGCCCGAGCCCGGCCCGACTACGGCACCCGTCGCACCGCCTGCAACCCCTACCGATCCGCGGACCCAGCCCACAACCCAGGGCGGAACGCCCAGCACGGCTGGTCCGACCAACTCCGGCGCACTGCCCACCCAGCCAGGCGCACTGCCCACCCAGCCAGGCGCACTGCCCACCCAGCCAGGCGCACTGCCCACCCAGCCAGGCGAGCCGCCCCAAAGGGACGCGGCTCCCAGCCGACCGGCGCCGGGCCAGGCTCCGGCTGTCGCAGGGTCGGGCAGTATCAGCGGCACTGTTACTGCTGACGACACTGCTGACCCGATCGGCAGCATCAATGTTTGCGCCCACAACGCTGACTACAGCGTGTACTTCTGCGTGCTCACCAGCACCATCGATGGCACCTACACCCTCGCCGGTCTTCCATCGGACGACTACGTGGTTGCCTTCAGCGATTCCGGTGGTCCGTACATCAGCGAGTACTTCGACAACGTGACCGACTTCGACGCGGCCTCCTTGGTGAGCGTGACCGACCCCAACGCCACGTCGGGTATTGACGCCGGGCTCGCACCAAGCGGGTCCATCAGCGGCACGGTGACCGCCGAAGACGGCGGCGCTCCCTTGGCCGACGTTCGGGTCTGCGCGAGCGGGGACAATAGCGGTTTCAACTGCGTTATCACGGCCAATGACGGTACCTACACCATCAGTCGGCTGGCGGCCGGCAATTACACAGTTACCTTCGCCGACTTCGATGGCATCTACGTCAACGAGTACTTCGACGACGTCTTCGACTACGACTCTGCCACCCCGGTCAGCGTCACGCCTCATGCCACCACACCCGGCGTCGATGCCGCACTTGGGAGCGGAGCCTCCGTTTCGGGCACGGTCACCGAGGACGGCTCGGGCGACCCACTTGAGAACGTGTATGTCTGCGTCTTCGACCAGGCCAACGTTTACGAATGTGACTATTCGGGCGTCGACGGCACCTACAGCGTCGGCGGACTTCCATCGGGCAACTTCACCGTTGGTTTCTCAGACTTCACCGGCGCTCACATCAACGAGTTCTTTGATGATGTCACCGATTTCGACCTGGCCACCCCGGTCACCACCACGGTGCCCAACGAAACCGCCAACATCGACGCTTCACTTGGCCTGGCCGGTTCCATCTCCGGCACCGTGACCGAGGACGGCACGGGCGACCCCCTCCAGGACATCTACGTGTGCGCTGACGGCGTGGACAACGGCGCTTACAACTGCGCTACCACGGCCAACGACGGTACCTACACCATCAGTGGGCTGGCGACGGGCAATTACACAGTGACCTTCAGTGACTTCGATGGCATCCACGTCGACGAGTTCTTCGATGATGTCACCGATTCCGACTCTGCCACCCCGGTGAGCGTCACAGCGCCGAACCTCACTGCCGGCATCGACGCAGGGCTCGCAACCGGTGGTTCCATTTCGGGCACGGTCACCGAAGACGGCTCCGGCGACCCGCTTGACGCCATCAGCGTCTGTGCCGCGGGTGAGGACGTGAACGCCTATTCGTGCACCGGCACGGCGGCCGATGGCAGCTACACCGTTGGTGGTCTTCCGAGCGGCAACTACCGGGTTCAGTTCACCGACTACTCCGCCACCCACCTCGATGAATACTTCGACGACGTCGTGCAGTACGACGCAGCCACGCTGGTTGGGGTCACTGCGCCGGACACCACAGCAGGCATCAATGCCGGCCTTTCCACCGGCGGTTCCATCGCCGGAACGGTGACCGAGGAAGGTTCCGGCGACCCACTCGAGAACATTCAGGTGTGCGCCTCGGGCGTCAACACCGACTACTCCTCATGTGCTGACACGGCGGCAGATGGCACCTACAGCATCGGTCCGCTACCCGACGATAGCTACAGGGTTGATTTTCAGGACTTCGCGGGGACGTACCTCCGCGAGTACTTCGACGATGCCGCCAACTACGACTCGGCCACCCCGGTTGTGATTGCGGCGGCCGCTGACGCCACTGGAATCGACGCAGGGTTGAGTCGGGGCGGGTCGATTTCGGGCACCGTCACCGAGGATGGCACCGGTGATCCGCTGGAAGACATCAGCGTCTGCGCCTCAGAGGAAACGGGTGAAGGTTACGGATGCACGTCCACCGCTGCGGATGGTACCTACGCGATCGGCACCCTGGCGACCGGGTCCTATCGGGTCTCCTTCGACGACGACCAGGACCAGTACCTGGACGAGTACTTCGACGATGCCACGTACGAAACCGCAACCATGGTGGGGGTGACCGCACCGGACGTGGCTCCCAACATCGACGCCGCCCTGACGAAGGGGGGCTCCATCTCCGGCACTGTCGTCGGCGATGTGTCCGGTGATCCGCTCGAAGACATTGAAGTTTGCGCCTTCGATGACGCTGGAGGCTTCTACCGGTGTTCCAGTACCGAGACTGACGGTACCTACGTCATCTCCGGTCTGCCGTCCGGCGATTTCCTGGTCAACATTCACGATCCCGGCCAGGTCTATCTGGGCGAGTTCTACGATGACGTGACCGACTACGAATCGGCCACCCCGGTAAGCGTGACCGCCCCAGACCTGACGCCCAACATCAATGCAGGGCTGGCCGTGGGCGGAGTGATCGCCGGCACGGTCACCGAGGACGGGTCGGGCGACCCGCTCGAATACGTCCAGGTGTGCGCCGACAACGACGACGCCAGTCTGTGTGCAGGGACCGCCCCAGATGGCACCTATGCCATCACGGGCCTGCCGACCGGCGACTACACCGTCGCTTTTTATGACTACACGGCAATCCACATCAACGAGTACTTCGATGACGTGATCAATGCCGACCTGGCAACAGCAGTGAGCGTGACGGCCCCGAACTCGACGCCCAATATCGATGCCGGTTTGGCCGTGGGCGGCGTGATTTCGGGTGAGGTCACCGAGGAGGCTTCAGGCGACCCGCTTGGAGACGTTGAGATCTGCGCCGAGAACGGCGATGGAACCGATTATCAATGCAGCTACACCAGTAACGGCACCTACGAAGTCACTGGGCTGCCCACCGGGAGCTACACCGTCAGCTTCGATGCGTCGGACGACAGGTTCCTGCGAGAGTACTTCGATGGCGTCTTTGTCGGAGACTCGGCCACGCCGGTGGCGGTTACTGCGCCAAATACCACACCCAACATCGACGCCGCACTCAAATTGGGCGGGTTGATCACCGGCACCGTCACCGACGAGGTGACTCATGATCCGCTTGAAGACATTCAGGTGTGCGCCGAGACTGACAGCAGCGACTTCCAGCAGTGCGGGTACACGGATTCCAACGGTGAGTACACGATCGTCCAGCTCGTGACCGGAAGTCACACGGTTGAATTCTTCGACTGGTCCGGTACCTACGGTGCGGAGTATTTCGATGATGCCATCAACAGCATCGATGCAACCCCGGTCAGCGTCACCGCACCTAACACGACACCCAACATCGATGCTGAGATGGGCCAGGGCTGCTCGCGCTACCACGACTTCACCGACGTGGCTGACGGAGTGTTCTACGAGTGTGCGGTGGCATGGCTGGTGCGTGCTGGCATCACCGCAGGGACGTCGCCTGGCAAGTACTCGCCCAATGCCAAGTTGACCCGTGGGCAAATGGCGTTGTTCCTGTACAAGGTGGCGGGTTCGCCGCCGGTGGACGACTGTTCGGACAATCCATTCACCGATGTGCCCAGTGGCGCGTTCTACGAGTGTGCGGTGACGTGGGCGTCCGATGCGGGGGTCACCGGGGGAGTAGGCGCTACCAGGTTTGCCCCGTTGGGCAAGGTGAAGCGGGGCCAGATGGTGACGTTCTTGTACAGGTTGGCGGAGTCGCCGCCGGTGGACGACTGCTCCGATCATCCGTTCACCGACGTGCCCGCCAATGCGTACTACGAGTGTGCGATGACCTGGGCGGTCGGTGAGGGAATCACCAGCGGCACGACGGTCACGAAGTTCAGCCCGACCAACGATATCCCCCGTGGCCAGATGGCCGTGTTCCTCTGGCGGTTCTCCGGTTCGCCGCCACCTTGGAGCGTCTGACCGGGCCGAGAGGCAGGCAACTCCCAGGCTGATTGGGCATCGACGCGCCGAAGCGCCCATCCCGGGTGGAAGGTACCGATTTGGTTGGAAGTGGTCGGTTCCGGGGCGGCCGCTTACGCGGCCGACACTTCGGGCGGCGCCCCTGTGCGCACGCCGCAGCGTTGGCTGTGCACGGTGTGCCCGTATGGGGTCTGCCATTCGAAGAGCACCAGGCTGGGGTCATCCGGTAGCTGGCGACGG
Organism: Candidatus Microthrix parvicella Bio17-1; assembly: GCF_000299415.1. Lineage (NCBI taxonomy): Bacteria > Bacillati > Actinomycetota > Acidimicrobiia > Acidimicrobiales > Microthrixaceae > Candidatus Neomicrothrix > Candidatus Neomicrothrix parvicella. Next base: position 408,748 of record NZ_AMPG01000002.1, on the reverse strand, counting down.
CGCATGGTCCAGCCGGGCCGGTGGGTCAGCCGATGATGAAATCTGCAAACGAGTGCAAGGTTATCGATGTCGGTGGGGCCACCGTTGTCCCACACGTCGACGTGGTGGGCGTCGCACCAGGAGGCGGGCCGGTCGCAGCCCGGGAAGATGCAGCCCCCGTCGCGCACGGTCAGCGCCCGGCGCATGTGCCGGTTGGCGTAGCGGATAGCCCGGCCCATGCGCAGCGCGTCGCCATTGCCGGACGTCTCCAGGGGCCGGATGACGGCGGCGGTGATCAGCCAGCGCATCAGCCGTGGGTCCAGCCGTTCGTTGTGAGTGTCGCGTAGTTCGCCGCTGTCGGCGTTGAAGTGCACAACCACCTCGGGTTCGGGCGCCTTGGTGGCATCGAGGTCTACCCCGGCAGCCCGTTCGCACAGCTCGACGAGGCCCTCGGCGCGTGCTTGAGGGCGGGATGGGGCGACGGTCAGGTCGCCTCCGGCCTCCTCGGAGGCTCGGTGATACTGCAACATCAATTCATCGGTGACCGCTTCGAGGTGAGCCCGGAGTTTCAGGGCGAGTTCGCCGACGAACTCGCCGGAGAGCCGGGTGACCCCGCCGGGCAGTTCGTTGAGGTGCAGCCGGTTGCGGCCGGCGTCGCCGAGGGGATCGTGGTTGCCGTCCTGGTTCAGCAGGTCGCACACACCACGCAGTTCTTGAACCCAACGGTCGTAGGTAGCCACCTGGGCCAGGTCGACGAGCGGGTCGATGTAGCCGTCGATCAAAGCCCGGAGGAGTGGCGTGACGTGGCGGCTCCACGCGGCAGCGTGGTGCCAACCCAGCCGTGCGTCCTTGAACGCCTCGGCGATGCGGGGGTGGTGGGCACGCAGCTCGGCGGCCACCCGCACCCGCCGTCTGGCATCCGCCCGGCCGATGCCGGTGCTGTTGGCCAGCCACGGGCCCGTCAGGTGTCCGGCGTAGGCAATGGTGTCGCCAGTGGCGTCCAGGTCGGCCAGCAACTTGGCCTCGCGCACATCGATGCGGTGACGCAGGGTGGCCAACTCGACCACCTCGGCCATCGGCGCGGTCAGCGCCGTCGAATGGTCGGTATCAGCCCGCGAACGGTCGGCCGGGGTGCCATCGCCCTTAGTCGATTCCGCCTCATCGAACATGTATCCCAGTATGAAGGAGGCCTGTGACAGTTAGGGGCGGTCTACGCCGATCTCGGGAAGGAGTCTTGAATTTCTCAGAACGGTTTCGGGTATCTGTTCTGGCACCAAGGTTGGAGGTTGCAGTGAGCCTTGCTCGATGTCGTCCGCCAGCTTGGCGATGCGTTCAGCCGCCTCGACCCTACGGCCTGCCGGTTCTGTTGAACTGGTTGGTCGGCTCGTCCGACGCCCCCCCGTCGGGTGGTCGACCCCGATGTGCCGGCGAGCGGCGCCACATCGAGCAGTGCTGTTCCCACAGAAGTCTCTGTGCCCACAGAAGTGACGGTGGATCACGTGTGGCACCAGCCCAATGCGGCCGTCGTCATCTCCAAGCTGCACGCAGGGGAGGTTCTGGTGCACTGCTGATTTGGGCCGGTGGGCTCTGGGCCGATGCGGCCTCGACACTTCCCGGTAGCCCCAACACCACCGCTCCAACCAACAACAGCCAACCAGTAACTACCCGACCCACAACACTTCGTCCCATAACCGGTGACCATAAGCGTCTGCCGTGGAAGCGCGCCATGTCAGCGATTGCTTTCGGCAGGAAGGAGCAGGCTTTAGGTTTTCGCGGTGCTTGAGATGATTCTGGAGAGTGGCGTCTGTGGAAGGCTCAACTGTGACCTCGTCCCGAACGGCTTCGCAGCGTTAGGACTCTACAGCGAGCGTTGGAGACCACTGTGGAGAACCCCAGAGATCTCCGACGCCGAGCTGACCCCAGAGATTGTTTCCCCAACAGGCTACTGAGCCATCGACTTTAAGTGCACAAGAATGGTCAATTCCCGAATCGATGGATTGCACTCCGTGCAGCGCATCTACCGGTGCCGGGACCGACCGAGGGTTGGTGGATCCATCGCCCAGCTGACCGTCGCCGTTCCACCCCCAGCACGCCGGGTTACCATCACCTTGCAACGCGCAGGAATGATTACCTCCAGCAGCTACTGAAGTGGCTCCTGTTAAGTTGATCACTGGCACGGGTTCCGGCACCGGAGTGCTACCAAATATAGAGCCAGACGTCCCCCAGCATTCAACGGTGCCCGTGTCGAGTACTGCGCAGGTTTGGTTCCTGCCGGCATCGATCATCGTCACTCCTGACAGGCCCGAAACTGACACGGGAGTCCCGCTGCCACTCACCCCCACGGGGTCTGGGATGGTCCCATTTCCGAGTTGCCCGTTTTGATTGAGTCCCCAACAGGCTACCGTGCCAGTTGCTTTCAGCGCACAGGTATGGTCAGAACCAGCAGTAATTGCTCGAACATCGGAAAGCGTAACCACACTCGTTGCTGTTAACCGCGGACTGGTGGCATAGGTGCCGTCTCCAATATGGCCGCCATCGTTGAGGCCCCAGCAGGCTACCGTGCCCGTCTCTTTGAGTGCGCAGCTGTGGCTTTCACCTGCGGTGATCGCAGTAGCGTCAGAGAGCCCGACCACCAGTGATGGTGTCCATTTCTTGATTTGGCTGCCATCACCCAATTGGCCCCAATTGTTGTCCCCCCAACACGCCACAGCTCCGTTGTCGATTAGTGCGCAGAAGTGGGCGAGTTGAGACATGGATGACCACCCTGCCGTGATTGCCGTAACTCCCGACAATCCATCGATGGGAACTGCCGCACGCTCGACTCCGAGCGTCCCTGATCCCCAGCAAGCAACGGTACTGTTGATCTTCAAAGCACACGACTGATGCCCGGCCGTGGCGATGGAAGCAACTCCTGTCAGCCACACCGGTGGCTTTAAACGAAAGATCGTGGTCCCTTCACCCAACTGCCCGAACTCGTTTCCCCCCCAACAGACCTTTGTTCCGTCGATCTTGAGGACACACGAGTGGGATTCACCAGCGGTCAACTCTGAGAACTCAGACAATCCAACGACGGTTGCAGGTGTCAGGCGATCATTAGTCCAGGTGCCATCACCAATTTGACCAAAGCCGTTGTCGCCCCAGCAGGCCATCCCCCCATTCTGCTTGGAGGCGCACGAGTGCTGACTGCCGAGGGCGAGTCCGGTCATCCCCGACATGCCTGCCAGCGGCGTTGGCGTTAGCGACTCGGCCGTTGTCCCGTCGCCTAACTGGCCACGATCGTTGTCCCCCCAACACGCCACCGTTCCCTCGACGTTGAGGGCACATGAATGCCGTGCCCCGGCGGCAATCGTGAGGACCTCAGTGAGGCCTGCCACCGGAGTTGGTGTCAGTCGGCTTGTAGTGGTGCCATCTCCTAGTTGTCCGTTGTAGTTGCCGCCCCAGCAGGCCACTTGCCCGTCGTCTTTCAGGGCACAAGAATGTCCAGAGCCAAGAGCGGTTGCGGAGACGCCGGAGAGGCCGACCACCGGAGTTGGTGTCAGTCGGTTTGTCGTGGTGCCATCTCCCAACTGGCCATAGTAGTTGAAGCCCCAGCAAGCCACCTTGGCATCGCGTTTCACGGCGCAAGTGTGGGAGTCGCCGGCGTCAATTGCCAGCACTCCCGAGAGGCCGAGCACAAGGGTTGGTTCCAGCCGGTTGGTGGTGGTGCCATCCCCCAACTGACCGCTGTCGTTACTTCCCCAGCAGGCCACAGTGCCGTGTGCCTTCAAGGCGCAAGAGTGCGATCTACCGGCCGTGAGCGAAATGGTCGAGGTCAGGCCCGGAACCTGAGTTGGCGCCAGGCGGTTGGTGGTGGTCCCATCCCCCAGTTGTCCCTCAGCGTTGAGCCCCCAGCACGCAACCGTCTGGTCATCGTTCAACACGCACGAGGAGCTGTCTCCGGCTGCTATCGAGGTGCCCACAGGCGCTTTTGTGCACGCGGAGGCGTGGAGGAACACGGCCACTTGGGCTCTGGTGACGGGCCGGGTCGGGCCGTATTTGCCCGGTGCGACACCGGAGGTGATTCCTTCGCCGACCAGCCAGGTGACCGGCCCCTCGTAATAGGAGCCTGCGTTCAGGTCTGTGAAGTCGTGGGTGCCTTCCACGCTTGGTGAACCTGCTGCGGCCCACAAGAACACCGCCATCTGTGCGCGGGTGACCTTCGCGGACGGCGCGAATTTGCCCGGTGCGACACCGGAGGTGATTCCTTCGCCGACCAGCCAGATAACCGCCTGTTCGTAATAGACGCCCGGTTTGACGTCGGTGAAGCTGTGGCCTCCGGCTGGTTGCGGTGAACCTGCTGAGGCCCATAGGAACACGGCCATCTGGCCTCGGGTGACCGTTGCGGTCGGCGCGAATTTGCCGGGTGCGACACCGGAGGTGATCCCGGCTTCCACCAGCCAGCCGACTGCCAGGTTGTAGTAGGAGTTCGATGGCACGTCGGAGAACCCGTGCGGTCCGGGAGACACACAAATGCCGCCGGGTCCGGGTTCTGGTGCACTGCTGATTTGGGCCGGTGGGCTCTGGGCCGATGCGGCCTCGACACTTCCCGGTAGCCCCAAGACCACCGCTCCAATCAACAACAACCAACCAGTAACTACCCGACCCACAACGCTTCGTCCCATAACCGGTGACCATAGCTGTTCACGCTCAACCCGAACCACGAATACGGCTACGCAGCAGGAGGTGAGGGTCCGTCGCTGACGATCCCCAAACCCCTTGCAATTCCAGCTCCACTCTTGGGTTTGCCGTCATGAAGCAGGTGACGTGATCCGACGCGTGCTTTCGCTTCGCTGGGCGATCCGAAGCTGCTATCGAAACCGGCACGGAGCCGCCCTCGGCACCTCAGGAGCCGTCCGGGAAGGACAACTCCACTCGCTCGAGCGAGGCGGCGAGGACGTTGGCGAACACATCGACGTCGCCGTCGCAGGCGTCCAACTCGCCGGGACCCAGGACGAAGACCCACGCTCCGTCGACGCATGCGAGCACACACGGGGTGCGGTCGCCGGTGATCTCCTCCACCTCGGGGGACCGCTCGTTGCGATGCAGCGCCTCGACCGGCACCGGCACGCTGCAGCGCCAATCTGCCCACGACCGTCGTTCCCTGACGAGGCCGTGGGTGATCGAGCAAAGCGAGCAGTGGGCGGTGCGGCGCAGCTTGCCCCAGCCGTAGGCCAACTCGCCCCGTAGGCCGCCGTCGGCGTCGTAGATCATGATCAACTCGGTCACCACCGCCTGCGCTGTAGCGCCGTCCAACCTGGTGGGATCAACCACATCATCGGCTGTGAGTGATGGGTGCACCGTTCGATTCACTCGGTCATTCTTTCGCGTCTCGCCGCTCGATGGAGGTTGGTTCGATGCCTCAATGTGCCGGGGATGGTCAACTTGCGGAAAGGTGTTGGCGGAGCGCTTCGCGGATCACTTCGGAGACCGGCACCCCTTCGTCCTTGGCGCGGGTTGCGAGCCGCTGCTTCAACTGGGGGTCGAGTCTCACGGACTCGACCGTCGACGGCGCCGACCCGAGTCGCGGGCGCCCGCGCTTGCCCCGGCGAGCAAGGATCTCATCGACGTCAAAGCCGGCTTCCGCTTCGTCTGCCAGCCGTTCGATCATTTGGTCGGTGATGGGAGCGCCTGACTCGGTGTGTCCGTAGTTGCGATCTGTCATGAGTCGAGCAGTATTCGGTGGGTTGCGCGGAGTCGCATGGCATGAATGATCATCTGCTCACCTGTGGATGTAATGAGTACGATGATCTCAAGCAGGTTCGCCGCCCAGTCCGGTCCGATGACGAGCCACCGGTCCGGGACTTCGCCGAGGTCATCGCCCAGCACCGAGTGGTCGAACGCATGCAACATCTCGGCGGTAGATACTCCTTGGCGACCTGCCGAGCTGTGGATTTCCACATGAACCTACCGTACTACGAAAATGGGTTGCTGTGATGAAGCCAGGGCATCGGAAGAACCGATTCGAGGTTCATGGTCTGTCGGGGCTCGGCATGGGCTGCACCATGCTTTGTGGGGCCCAGAACCCTCGCGGACACAGCATCGTATCGATGAGGAACTCCATGGACGGGGCGTACATGGCTCGCAGCTTGGTCCCCTCCTCGACGCACAGGTCGTAGGGCAACAGCTCGAAGCCGTGCTGCTCAAGCTCGTCGTAGAGTTCCCGAAACATCAGGTCGCGCTCCACCGGGGTCAGACGCGTCTCGGCACGCCAGGGCCCCAGGTCTGCTCGAACGGTCATCTGGCGAAAGAGCGTCTCGGCCCGCCGCAGAAACCAGTACGACGACCCGTTGGATGCACCAACGACCATTTGCGACTGCACGGCGACGTCCGAAAGCAAACCCAGAGCGGTGATCCAGTTTTGCCGTCGGTCGTGGCTGCGGAACAGGCGCAGCATGGGTGCCGAACCGTGGGTCTCGGCGACGGCAGCGGCCCAGCGCTCCCACTCGGCAAAGCGGGCGTCGAGCTTGGCCGGGTCGCCGTCGGGTGCCCACGCCTTCATCAAGCTGGTTGGGGTGATGCGGTCGCCGGAGCCATCGTCGATGGTCATCAAAATTTGTTCCCGGTCGGAGTACGCGCCATACAGCGTCGGCAGATAGCCGATGACGAGCGCCGTGGTCACCACGCCTGCGAAGCCCTCGACCAAAACGCCGAAACGGGAAACAAACTCGACCGGAACGGCATCGCCGAAGCCGATGGTAAAGAACGAGACCCCGGAGTAGTAGATCGAGCTCAGTACCGAGTCGACACCCTTCACGCCGCCAACGCCTGCCCAGATCATGCCGAAGCCCACGACCTGGAGGGATACCCACAGGGTCAACAACACCAGCAGCAGGAAAGGGCCATACGTGGCGAGTAGGCGCTCTCGAATCGGCCTGTCCTGAGGTATGCGCTCCGCCATGGCGCGGACGAGACGGAACCCAATCTTGGCAACGACGCGGGAGGGCCACCGGTCGGCGAAGCGGGACGTGGAGGACGACGTCGTCACCAGGGTGTTCACCAGGTCGGTGAACGCCACCAGTACCAACACGGCCCCGACAACCACCAAGACGATGTTGGCGATCATGGCTCCATGACCACCCAGCCGCGCCGCTGCAACTCGGTGGCCAACACCTCGTCGCTCACGTCGCGCAGCGTTCGCTGCGCCTCTTTGGCCCGGCGCTCGTCGCGTGAGATGCGTCTTGGTGCTGTGGGCGTTGCGGTCGTCGAAGATGCGATTTCGTTGCTTCCGTGTGGCTCGGGACTCGGACCGGCGTCCGTCGCGTCAGATCGTTGCTGCTCCAACTCGGTCTCCAACAGCTCGATCAAGGCGTCCGCCTCGCCGCGGGTGAACCTTCCCGCGGCCTGACGCTGGGTGAGGTCGAGCGGCCCGCGTGCGTCACGGAAGTCGCTGTGACCCGCCTCGTTGAGCAGCTCCAACAGCCGGTTCACCTGACGCTGTCCCGCTGGAGGGCCGGGTGATTGTCCAAAGGCCACGGGCCGAATCCTTCCACCTGGACCGAGGCCTCGCAGCCATCCTGCGGGGGAGCGGTGCCCGGGGAGTGCTCCCCGGCCGGTTGTCGGTGCGCGGTGGTTCGGCCGTGACGTCGGCGTTCTGGGACCATGGACGCCCATGTGTGACCTGACCGGACCCACCCCGGTGCAACTGAGCCTGAGGCTGGCCGACGAGCGCGGTGACGGCGTTGAAGCTCTGGTGTGGGGCGGGTTGATCGAGAACCTGATCCTGCCAGACGGGATCTCGGAACAGGCGGCCGACCCTGGCGTCACCGAATGGGTGATCAGCTGGCTTGATCCGCCCCCCGACCGGGCGATCGAGCGCCTGGTGAAGGCGTTACGTGGGATGGGTGCCACTGAGATCTCGTTGACGACCGTGGCCCTCGATGTCGGGCTGGACGGGTGGCGTGAACATGCCCGGGAGTGGACGGTCGGACCGTTTGTGGTGCGACCGCCGTGGGTGGAGCCAACGTCGGGTGATGAAACCACCGAAGCGGCAATCGACCTGGTGATCGACCCGGGCGCCGTATTCGGCTCGGGCTCGCACCAGAGCACGCGTATGGCTCTGGAACTGCTCTCAGCACGATTCGACGGTGCGAAAGTCGGCGTTCCGCTGGTGGTGCCGGACGAAGTGATCGATGTCGGCAGCGGTTCCGGCGTGCTCGGCATCGCCGCCGCTTTGCTGGGTGCGGGCGTGGTGCGGTTGGTGGAGTTGGACCCGGCCGGCGAGCGGGTGGGCCTGGCAAACGCCGCCGCCAACGGGGTGGCCGATCGGGTGCGTTGGGCGGGAACCGATGTTGCCAAGCTGGATGCCCCGGAAGGTGAGGCCGCCCGGTTGGTGCTGGCCAACCTGCTGATTGGCGAGCACGAGTCGGTGGCCCCGTCGGTGCGACGAATGGCCGCCGGGGGTGGCACGGTCATCGTGGCGGGGATATTGGAGCATCAAGAGGATCGGTTGCTGGCCGCCCTGGCGCCGACGGTCCCCCTGAAGCGTTTGGTTGAGCCATCCGAGACCGACCCGACCGTCGCCTGGGTGGCCCTGACCCTGCTGGTTACCGACCCTCACGCTGATCGAGCCTTGGGGGAGCGCGCATGAGGGTGGTCGCTGGGTCTGCGGCGGGTCGCCGCCTGGAGGCGCCACCCGGGTCGGGAACCCGCCCGACGGGCGACCGGGTGCGCGAAGCCACCTTCAACTCGTTGGGTTCCCTGGGTCTGGTGCAGGACGCCACTATGGTCGACCTGTTCGCTGGCAGCGGTGCGCTCGGTATCGAAGCGCTGTCCAGGGGCGCAAGCGAGCTGACGTTCGTCGAACGGGACGCCAGGGCCGTGCGGGTGGTGCGGGCCAACCTGGCCACCGTCGGGCTGACCGAGCCGGCCGAGGTGGTGCGCGCTGAGGCGCTCGCCTTTCTCGAATCGACGACCCGAACCTGGGATGTGGCGCTCCTCGACCCGCCTTACGCGTGGGACGGGTGGGATCGGCTGTGGGCGGCTTTGACCACCGAGTGGGCGGTTGTGGAACGAGACGTGGAGACCGAGGCCCCCAAGGGGTGGACGCTTCAGCGGGCCCGCCGCTACGGCGGTACCTGGGTGTCGGTGCTCTACCGAGATGCTCCGTGAAGCATCGGCTGTGAGACCTCGCTCAGCACCCTGCACCGCATCCGAGCGCCCTGCTCCGCATCCGGGCACCCAGCGCAGCTAGCCTCGCCGTCGTGACCACGGTGCTCTATCCCGGCTCGTTCGATCCCATCCACAACGGACACGTGGAGATCGTCGAAACCGCCTCCCGGCTCTTTGATCGGGTGGTGGTCGCCACCCTGTACAACCCCCAGAAGCACTCGGGGCTGTTCGACCTGGCCGAGCGGAGCGCACTGATCGAGGCCAGCCTGGATCACCTCGACAACGTGTCGGTCACCAGCTTCTCCAGCCTGGTGGTGGACCTGGCACGAGAGGTGAAGGCCGACTTCATTGTGAAGGGGCTGCGTGCCGTTTCGGATTTTGAATCCGAGCTGCAGATGGCCCAGACCAACACCACCATCTCTGGCGTGGACACCCTGTTCATCCCATCCGCCAGCTCACATTCATTCCTGGCATCCAAACTGATCCGAGAGATCGCCCGCTTCAGTGGCGATATCACGGCGATGGTGCCCCCGGCGGTTGCCGAGGCGCTCCAGCACAAATTCGCCGATTCGAACGAGGAGAACCCCACATGACCGACGGCGTGAGTTTTGACGACGATTATCGGGATGACGACGGCTATGACACCAGGCCACTGGCCTCCGGCGAGTACCAGGCGTACTCGGCCGGCGACTACGTGGAGGAGGCCCCGGTCGAGGACCTCAACGTCGACTTCGCCGACGAGCCCCTGGACACCGCGGGGTACACAATGCCGCGCACCGAACAGTTGCTGCGCCGGGTTGTCGACCTGATCGAAGGGGCCCCCGGCCTGCCGATGTCGGCCTCGGTTCGCATCAACAAGGAAGAGATTCTGGAGCTGTTGGACGATGCCGTTGCCCGACTGCCAGACGAACTGCGTGCCGCCCGCTGGCTGCTGAAGGAACGCGACGAGTTCCTGGCGAAGACCCGGCGTGATGGCGAGGAGATCATCTCGGATGCCAAGGCCCGAGTGGCCCACATGGTGCAGCGCACCGAGGTGGTGAAGACCGCTGAGAGCCGTGCACGCAAGGTCACCGAGGACGCTGAGGCCGAGGCCCGGCGTATGCATCACGAGGTGGAGGACTATTGCGACCAGAAGCTGGCCAGCTTCGAGATCGTGCTGGAGCGAATCACGCGAGCGGTTGGCGCCGGGCGCCAGAAGCTGTCGGCCACTTCGCTGGCCGAGGCGGCGCTGGCGCCTGACGAGGAGGATTCGCTGTCGGAGGCGCTGTTCTTCGACCAGGACGCGATGGACGCTGAGCGTGAGCAGCAGCAGTAGCAGTAGCAGCACTGGCCACTGTGGTGCCTCCGGCCCGCGCGGAGGTGCTCCCCGCCGACTGCTGGTGCCCGTCGCCGAGCTGCGACGCCGGGTGGGGAATGTGGACGAGGTGGATGCCGAGGTGGCACTGGCCGGCGCCGAGGTCATCGGCACCCGGCTGGTGGACGGCACCGAGGCACGCGTCAAGCTTCGGTTGGAGGCGCTGTCCGATGGTGTGGTGATCGGCGGGTCGGCGGAGGCGGAGTGGACGGGGGAGTGCCGCCGTTGCCTGGAGCCGGTATCGGGGGTGACCAATGGTGAGATCGACGAGGTGGCGCGGCCCTACCCACTGGACGGCGAGTTGGGGATCGAGGACGATCGAATCGACGTCACCGAGGCGGTCCGAGCGGCCGTGGTTCTCGGGTTGCCGCTGGCACCGCTGTGTCGCGAGGACTGTGCCGGACCCGATCCAGAGGGGCACCCGGTGACCGTCGCCGACGATGCAGATGACGGGCCCGCCGAGACCGAGGAGCGCCCTCCCGACCCTCGATGGGCGGCGTTGGCAGAGGTTCACCCCGACCGCTGAATCGCCACCGTCGGCGCCCGAGGTGCATCCGGTGGGCTCTGGGCGGTATCGTTGTCGGCTGCCCGACGCTCACACCCATGCAATGGTGTGGGGTACCCCTCGATCAAGGTGTTTCTCATGGCTGTTCCCAAGCGCAAGACCTCCAAGGCGAAGAGCCGCAGCCGTCGGGCCTCCAACTGGCGCCTCGAGTCGGCACCCCGGTCGCTGTGCGATCGCTGCAACACCCCGAAGCGCCCCCACGCCGTGTGTAGTAACTGCGGTTGGTACCACGGCCGTCAGGCCATCGAGGTCAGCTAGACCCGCTTGGGTCGACCATCGCAGGGGATTTCGCTCCTGATCGAGTGAATGAACCTGATGGCGCTGGTTCTTAGAAATTGAACGAATGGGTGTGGGTCGGCCTCATTGGGCTCTCCTTCTTGGCGCTGGTCGCGGGCGTGGTGGTCGCGATCGTGGCCTTGGCCAAGAGGCAAGGAACAACGACGTCGACGGCGGAGAGCAGCCGCGGTGACATGGCTTCGATCGAGAGCGGTCCGGCCTACACGAGGCCGACCGCACGTGTTTTCGCCTCGAAGTTGAGCTTGAGCTTGGCTGATTCGGTGGTGAATTCCATCGTTGTGTCCAGGTGGTCGACCGTGCCGAACGCCGAATCGTGGCGTGGGAAGTCGCCGAGGTCCACCTCTAACCCGTCCAACGTGAGGGGCCCGGTTGACCCGAAGGTCATCGTCCCCGCCGAAGCGGAGTCGTAGCTGACGACGAAGCCGCTGTCGGTGCGCTCCACCTGCGGTTCAACCTTCAAGACCGATGCCTTCCAGGCCGCGAAGCCGCCGTCGGCGGCCTCGCCGACCTCGACGATCCAGACGTTGTCGGGGCCGCCCTCGGCCACCAGGTCGAAGGGTTGCTCCATGCCATCGGTGGCGAACCTGGTGGGGTCGTAGTCGCGCCAGGTGGGGGTGCGCCACGACCACAGCGCGATCCAACCTTCGCCCTTTCGTGCGAAGGTCCAGCGGCCTTCCTGAGCCACCTCGTCGAAGCGGTCCTGCGGCACGTACGCGTGTGTGAAGGGCTGGTAGCCGAACACGCCCCACAACAGTTCGTCGGTGGTCTCGTCCCACGCCGGTTGGTAGATGTGGATGGCCGCCCGCTCGTGTTGGGCCGAACGGGGCATGGACGCCTCGCCGGTCCAGTAGCCGGGCCGCCCGTCTTCGGCCCAGTCGGTGCTCTCATCTCGGTCGGTCACCGGGTGATTGGTGAAGACGAGGGCGTCGGCGTCGATGGCCGCCTGCCAGCTGTGGGCCTGATCGCGCATCTGGCCAAATCGGTGATCCTGCACCGATGCCAGCGACACGGCGTCGCCTCGCCAGGCGTAGGTGTTGGCCTCGCCGAGAAACCCGAAGTTGACGATGGCGTGGTTCTTTTGGAGCCAGGGTCGGATGCGGTCGATGTCGCCGCCGTTGAGGTCGACCAGCGCCTTCACCTGGGCCAACAGGGGTACCTCGAACAGGTCGTACCTTTTGGCCTCGGACAGGCCAATACCCGCCACCTGCCAGGTGCCCACCGCTCCAAGACTCCACCAGAACGACAGGTTGGCCGGGTCATCGAAGTGGTATCCGAACGGGGCCTTGGGGTACTCGGCCACCGGCGCAGCGTCGTCGACGAAGATGCCGTGACGCTCGCGAACCACGCCGGGCGCCTTGGCCAAGGCCATGTCGACGACCGCCTGGGGCGGACGGTATGCGCCGGCTGCGCACAGGTAGGTGACACCGGTGTCGGTGTGGCTCTGGTAGTCGAAGGTGGTGTCGTCGAAAAGTAGCTTGGCGGTGCCAAAGGTGGCCTCGTCACGCGAGGTCATCTTGTCCTTTTTGTAGGTGCGACCCCGGGGTGCGGTGTAGCACCCGGCGTGGGTGTGGGCGGCCAGGTCGACGAGGCAAAGGTCGAGGGCCATGGCCGCAGGCACCGTGAGTTCGGGGTCGTCGCCCAGCTCGATCAAGGTGATCAACGGGGTGATGTTTTTCAGCATGTACACGTTGGAGTGCCACTCGAAGAAGCCAAACCGGGCGCGCTCGCTGATCCACTGGAGAATCTCGGGCTTGGAGCGCTCCATGTGCTCGGCGCCGGTCAGGCCGGTGACCGTGAAGGTCTGCTCGCTGAGGTGCTGCCCGGCGAGAAACTCGATGACCCGCCCGATGACGATGTGGTTCTCCGACCAGTACCAAAGGTTGTCCAGGCGTCCGTCGGGGTTGGGGTCGTTGTACCGGTAACGGTTGTCGACCAGCCGCTGCTCGATGGCCTGAAGCAGCTTGGGGCTGAGCGTGGTCATGTTGTTGCCGACGGTGGCCCCACTCGACTCGGACCCGGCACCCAGTTTGAGCAGCCACAGCAGGTACATCAGGTCGAAGTCGCGGGTGTCCTCCCACGAATCGATCTTGTCCCAGGTGTCGGCGAAGGCGTCGACGGTGACCTCGTCGACGGCCCAGCGGTAGTCGGGGTCTCGACCTGCCCGAATGAGATGACCGGCCACGCCGGGAGCGCTGCCGGGGATGAACTCGGCGGTTGCGAACCTCAGGTACTCGTCGATGCGCCGCTGGTACACCGCCTCGTCGATCAGCCCATCGCTTCCAGGCTGGGAGAGCGCGGTGGCACAGCCGGCACCATCGATGCACTCGGGCTGGTCGTCGGCCCGCCGGCCGTTGCTGGTGCACGAGGTCAGGGCCAACGCCCCCGCCAAGCCGGCCGAACCCGTCAGGAATCCGCGTCGATCGAACTTCATGGTTGACCCTCCCCATTCCCCCGGACACATGGCCCTCAGCGGCCTTGCGCCAATGCGCCCGATGGTACGCGTCGCCGGCGCGGCGACGCTCTGGCAGCCTGGGCACATGAACCTGGGTATCCGCACCGTCGACCGCACGCTGGTGGTCACCATCAACCGGCCCGAGCGCCGCAACGCCATCGATGGCCCGACGGCGGACGATTTGCATCGGACGTTCGTCGGCTTCGATGCCGACGACACACTCGATGTGGCGGTGTTGGCCGGTGCGAACGGAACGTTCTGCGCAGGCGCCGACCTGCACGCCATCGCCGAGGGCAACGGCAACCGGGTCGCCGGAGACCTGTCGGAACCGGCTCCGCTGGGCTGCACCCGGCTGGAGCTGAACAAGCCGGTGATCGCGGCGGTGGAGGGCTTTGCCGTCGCCGGAGGGTTGGAGCTGGCCCTGTGGTGCGACCTGCGGGTGGCGGCGAGCGACGCCACCTTCGGGGTGTACTGCCGACGCTTCGGCGTGCCGCTGATCGATGGCGGGACGGTTCGCCTTCCCCGGCTGGTCGGGCACAGCCGCGCCATGGACATGATTCTCACCGGTCGGAGCGTGTCCGGCAGCGAGGCCGGCGCGTGGGGTCTCGCCAACCGGGTCTGCGAGCCGGGTGAGGCGTTGGACGAGGCGATCGAGCTGGCCACGTCGTTGTCGGCGTTGCCTCAGACATGTCTGAGGAACGACCGAAGGTCGTGCAACGAACAATGGGGCCTCGGGCTTGGAGCTGCCCTGGCCAACGAGACTCGGCTGGGGTTGGACACGTTGCGCAGCGGCGAGTCGTTGGCGGGTGCCGGTCGCTTCGCCGCCGGCGCCGGCCGAGGAGGGACTCCCGCCGGGGCAGCCGAACGAGGTGAGGCCCAACCCAAGCGGTAGTAGTGTCCTTGGCTCCGTGCGCCCTCTTACTGCGCCCGAACCACACCCTGGAGGTAGCGGTGCCCGCCGAGACACACATGGAACGCCAGTCGCTTGATCGTGATGCCGTGCTGCAACTCGTCAGGGAGCAACTGGCCGACATCCTGGAGGGCGACGCCGACACCATCGCTGAGGACGACCGGTTCGCCGAGGACCTGAGGGCCGACAGCCTGGCCCTGGTGGAACTGGTTGAGCTGATCGAGGACGAGCTCGCCGAACGATCCTGCGCAGTGCTCTTCGACGATGAAGACCTGGTGGACCTGCTGACCGTTCGTGATGCAGTCGACTACGTCATGGCCCGGATGGACTCCTGAGTTCCGGGTTCGACTTCGATCGCCCGTCCTCACCGCCATGGCGTCGGTGACCGCGAGGAGTCTTCTCAGCTATGGGAAAACGACGCAAGGTGCCAACCATCGACCACTCGTCGGAGGACCGCGCCCTGTCCGAACGCCTGGGCTACGTGTTCACCGATCCTGTGCTGCTGGCGCTGGCGCTGACACACCGTTCGGTTCTCGGTCAACAAGGCTTTGCCCAGTCCAACGAACGGTTGGAATTTCTCGGTGATTCGGTCCTGGGCTTCGTCGTGTCCGACGCGCTCTTCCGTCGCAGAAGTGATCATTCCGAGGGCCGACTCACCAGGGCCCGGTCCACGCTCGTCAACGAGGCCACGCTGACGGATCTGGCCCGCACGCTGGAACTTGGGAGGGCGCTGAGGCTGTCCAAGGGGGCCGATTTGCAAGGGGAGCGCAACAACGGTGCAGTTCTGGCCGACGCCATGGAGGCGGTGCTGGGGGCGGTCTATCTCGACGGTGGAATCATCGAGGCCCGCAGGGTGGTGATGGACCTGCTGAGCGACGTCTTTGATGAACGTCTGGGAGCCTTCGATCCCAAGTCAAGGCTGCAGGAACTGGCCGCACGGCTGGTTGTCGACCTGGGTGAACGTGACGGAACCGACGGGGCGGATTTCATGCCCGACTACACCACCGTCATGTCGGGTCTTGAACATCGGAGGGAATTCAGCACTACCGTCAAGGTGCTCGGTCAACAGTTCGGACCTTGCACCGGCACATCGAAACAACAGTCCGAACAGGCGGTGGCGGAGACCGCCCTCAGGACGCTGGAGTCCCCTGAGCGAACCCTCTAGTGGCGCCCGGCGCCAATGCCCGCGAGTATCAGCACCAGAGAAGCGATCGCAACACCGGGGTCCGGCACCATCCCGGCACCGAGCAGTATCGAACGGAGACCCATGGAACTTCCCGAGTACGAAGTGATTCGCAGAGACCTCGAGCGGGAGGCGGGCGGCAAGAAGATCGTCTCGATCGAGGTGCACAAGAAGAAGTTGTTGGTGGACACCACGGCCGCTGCACTCACCGAGGGAACCGATGGGGTCAAGGTGTCCAACGTGGAGCGGCTGGGCCCCTACCTGGTCTTTCGTCTTGCCACCGGCAATGCGATGGTGATCCGTTTGGGTAACGGCGCGTGGGTTCGCAAGAACATTCCGGAGAAGGCCAAGTCGAAAAGCCGCAAGACCGACTCGTCGCCGCCTCGACCCGAACCGGAACCGGACATGGTGATCTCGTTCAGCCAGGGAAAGCCGATCCGCCTGAACGATCCCGAGAACACCTCCGAGGTTCGCCTGCTGGCCCAGGACGATCTGTTGGGGTTGCCCGACGCCGGGAACCTGGGGATGGATGTGGTGGCGACGCCGGTGTCCTGGGTGGCCTTTGGCGACGCACTGCTGCGTCGCAGCGGCAAACTGAAATCGATCATGATGGACCAGAGCTTCTTGGTCGGCATCGGCCCGATCTACTCCGACGAGATCCTCTACACGGCGGGGCTTCGCTTCGACCGCAACCCGGCCTCGCTGTCGGCCCAAGAGGTGCGGCGGCTCTACCGGGCGGTGGTGGAGACGATGCACGACGCCATCAAGTACGGCGGCACGGCGGTTGACGACCCGCCGTTCGAGGATCTGTCGGGCAAAACCGGCGGATACGGCGAGTACCTGGCCGTGTACCGCAAGGACGGCCTGATGAGCCCCCGCGCCCGTGGGCCGGTCGTGAAGCGACGTTACGGTCACGGCTGGACCTATTACTGCGAGCAGACCCAGGTCTGACCCAGCGTGTTCCTGAAGAGCCTGCAACTGAAGGGGTTCAAGTCGTTCGCCGACTCGACCACCCTGAGGATGGAGCCGGGCGTGACCGTGGTGGTCGGACCCAACGGTTCCGGCAAGTCCAATGTGGTCGATGCCATCGGTTGGGTTCTTGGCGCGCAGGCGCCCTCCGCGGTGCGGTCGGCCAAGATGGACGACGTCATCTTCGCCGGCGCCGACAATCGGTCGGCATTGGGCCGTGCCGAGGTATCGCTCACGATTGACAACTCGGCGGGCATGTTGCCGATCGAGTTCGCCGAGGTGACGATCAAACGGGTGCTGTTTCGCTCCGGGGACAGCGAGTACTCGATCAACGGCGCTCGGTGCCGGTTGCTGGACGTGCAGGACCTGCTCTCGGACAGCGGCGTGGGGCGCACCCAGCACGTCATCATCAGCCAGGGGCAGATCGACGCGGTACTCAACGCCAAAGCGGAGGACCGGAGGGCGATCATCGAGGAGGCCGCCGGCATCCTCAAGCATCGCAAGCGCAAGGAACGGGCCGAACGTCGACTCAACTCCACCGAGGCCAACCTGACCCGGGTGGGTGACCTGCTGCGCGAGGTGCGGCGTCAGTTGCGGCCACTGGGGCGTCAGGCCGAGGCGGCCCGACGACATGGAGACCTGACCGCCGAGCTGTCGGCCCTGCGCATCCATCTGCTGGGCAAGCGCCTGGCCGGGCTGCGACGCCAGTTGAACGAGCGCGCCGCTGACGGCGAAACAATGCGGACCGAAGACCAGCGACTGCGGGCGGCACTGGCCGACCTGGATGCACGGGTGGTTGTCGCGGAGACCAACCTGGCCGCACTGGGCGAGGTGGATCACTCGGGGCTTCTGACCCGCTACGAGGCGCTGCGCGAGCGGGCCCGTGGCCAGGGCGCGCTGCTGGCCGAGCGGCGCCGCAACCTGGCGCGCGAACGCGAGTCGTTTATCGATGAAGGCGTCATCGCTGCGCTGGAGGCGGAGGGCGCCCAGCTGGACCTCGACCTGGCAGGCGTCGACAACGACACCGACACGTTGGGATCCTCCGAGTCCGAGTGGCGCCGAGCGGAGGAGGGGCTGGCCACGGCCCGCGCCGACTTCGAGGCCACCTGGGGCGGGGGGGTGCCCAAGCCCAGCGGTGATGCTGCGGCGACCCGGGCCGAGCTGGGTGCGCTGCGGCGCGGCATCGACCAGCAGGAGCGGGACACCCTGCGCCTCAACCAGCGCCGCGATCAGCTGGGACAGCGTCTGACCGGATTGGCCGAGGAGCTGGAACTGGCCCAGGCGGAGCTGGCGCAGGGCGATGAGGACCACGATGCGCTGGTGGCGGCGTTGGATTCGAGGGTGCAAGCAGCCGGCACCGCGCTGAGCGCCGCCGATACCGAGGCCAGGGGGGCGGCCGATGACCGGGCGAGCTGGGCGGCGCGTGCCAAGGCGCTGGGCCAGGCGCTCGATGCTGCCCGGAGTCGCGCCGGAGCGGCGGCACTGGCCGAGGTGGACGGCTACCTGGGCACCCTGCTGGACCTGGTGGAGGTCGACGCGGGCTGGGAGGCCGCCTTCCAGGCGGCCGCCGGTGACTCCTTGGCATCGGTCGTGATGGCCGACCCCACCTCGGCTCGCCGGGCCCTCGAGACCCTCAGCGTCGACGGCGCGGCGGGTGCGGTCCTGGCACTCGGTGCGTCGAGAGGTGCACCGACGGAAGGGCCGATCCCCGGAACGTCGATGGTTGGCGCCCACGTGCGCGCCAAGGCGGCACCGGAGAGCGCTGCGGTCGATCGCCTGCTGGGTGCCCTGCTGGGCGGGACCGTGTGCGTCGACGGCGGTTGGGCGGAGGCCGTCGACGTGGCGCTGGCCAACCAGGGGCGGGTGGTGGTGACCCGCGACGGCGACCGCTTTGGGTTGACCGGTTGGCGGGTGGGCACCTCCACCACCGAGGCCACGGGCGCTGCGCTCGAAGAAGCCGAGGCGCGGGCGCAGGAGGCCCAGGCGGCCCACGACCTGGCCGCTACCGGACTGAACATTGCGAAGGCGACCGTTCGGGAAGCCGAGGGTGAGCTTCGTCAGGCCGAGCGGGCCCGTGACTCGGCCCAGGCGACGCGGCGTTCGGCCCGCGAGCGCATCGAACGGTCGACCAGGTCCATCGCTGAAGCGGAGGGGGAGGCGGTGCGCCTCGACGCCGATGTCGCCGAATTGGCCGAGCGACACCGGGCCGACGGCGACCACCGACTGGAGCTGGAGCGCCGCCTGCCCGCTCTGGAGGCCGAGGAGGCTGACCTCGCCGAGCGGGAGCGGGCGCTTGGTGAGGCTCGGGCCCGACTGGACGAACGGGCGGCGGCCACTGCAGCGCTGCGTCGCGACCTGGAGGTGCGGGCCGCCGGAGTTGAAGAGCGCCGCCGCCTGCTGACCAACCGCCGGGTCTCGGTGCGCGACCGGTTGGAGCGCAACCGGGCCGAGGCGGAGGCCGCCGCCGAGCGTCGGGTGGAGCTGGACGCCCGAGCAGAGGCCACCGAACGCCTTGCAACCTTTGTGGCCAAGCGCCTTGGAGTCGTCGAATCCGATCTGGTGGGGGTCCGGGAGGCCAGACGGGCGCAGAGCGAGCAGGCCCGAGCCCTCACCGGCGAGTTGGAGACCCTCCGCTCGGAGCGCGTCGCGAGCGAGCGTTCGCTCGGCGAGCTGTCCGAGCGCCGGCATCAGGCCGAGGTGGCCGACGCAGAACTCAAGCTGCGTCTGGAGACCCTTACCGAGCAGGTCCGGACCGAGCTCGAAGTGGAGCCCGAGGTTGCCGAGGCCGCCCCGGCCCCCGAGTTGCCCGAGGGCATTGGAGCGGCTGAACACCTCCGAGTGCTCGAGCGGGAATTGCGGCTGATGGGACCGATCAACCCGCTGGCACTGGCCGAGTTCGCCGAACTGTCCGAGCGTCACGAGTTTCTTGGGGCGCAGTTGGAGGACGTGCGCTCCTCACGGCGGGAGTTGTCCAAGATCATCAAGGCGGTCGACGACGAGATTGTCTCGGTCTTCGCCGCCGCATATGCCGATGTGGCCGGGCACTTCGAGGCGTTGTTCTCCACCCTGTTTCCGGGCGGGGAGGGGTCGCTCAGCCTCACCGACCCCAACGACCTGCTGAACACCGGGATCGAGCTCAAGGCCAGACCCTCGGGCAAGAACGTGCGGAAGCTGTCGTTGCTGTCCGGTGGCGAGCGGTCGTTGACCGCCTTGGCCTACCTTTTCGCAGTGTTTCGCAGCCGCCCCTCCCCGTTCTATGTGATGGACGAGGTGGAGGCCGCCCTCGATGACGTCAACCTGCATCGCTTCCTCGACCTGGTCGCAGAATTCCGCGACGCCGCGCAGCTGATCATCGTGAGCCACCAGAAACGAACCATGGAGGCCGCCGACGTGCTCTATGGCGTCACCATGGAACCTGGCGGCTCCTCCAAGGTGCTGTCCGAAAAGCGAGTGGCGGGTTAGCGCCTGGCCATCCAAGGGCACCCGGAGTGGAGAGACAGAGACCATCATGTCGCGTCGCCACCTTGCCCGGCGCCCGGCACGCGTTGGCAACACGCCTCGCTTCGAGCGGCCGACCCAACCGGTTGGCCCGTCGACCGCCGTGCCCGCCGTGGCGTTCCCGCGCCGTCAGACGGTGCGCCGCTCCATCGTGGATGCCAGGAGGCTGATCGTGCGCTCAACCTCGTCGGTGATCATCTCCCAGGTCATGCGAAAGGTGGCGAATCCCCGACTGAGGGCCTCGGCATCCCGGCGGGCATCGCGCTCCCGGTCCCGCTGTCGCTCGTGCCAGGAGCGGCTGTCCAGCTCGCCGATCAACCGCCAGGCGACCCAGAACAGGTCAACGGTGGCGCCCCACGGCATCTGAACCTGTCGCTCTGGAATGGCGAGACCCGACGGACGGATGCGCTCCCAGAACAGGCGCTCCATGACGCTCATCGATCCGCCCGGCAGGTGACGGGAGGTGACGATCCGGTGCACTGCTGCCCGTCCGGCAACGCCTTGACCTGGGGACTCGTCGAGCAGCCGCTCCAGCGCCTCCAACGGGCAGCGGTTGGCGGCCACGGTCATGTCGATCACACGATCGAGGAGTCGCGGCTCAAGCGCGGCGCCCAGATCGATCAGCGTCTGGGGCACCGTAGTCACCCGAATGCCGTGCAGGTACAGCGACCGGGGCATCGTGGTTCGCTCGTGGATTAGGAGATCGAATGGGCGAACCCGGCTGCGTCCGGTGGTGGACAGCTCCACTGGCCCCCGCAGCAACCGCCGCTGCTCGGGTCGGCTGATGTAGAGGCCCGGCAGCTCGTGCAGGAGTCCGGCCGTGCGGTGGCTGGCCACGCTGTTTGGCACGGCCAGCAGCGCCGCCATGGTGCGAGCCCGGAGTTCGTGTGGAGCGGGGCCAAACGACACGACGCTGCGACCGAGCGGGGTCCAACGCCCCGACCGGAAACGTTGGTTGAGCATGCCCCTCGTGAAGCCAAGCTCCAGCAGTTGTGTCCGGGTTGCGAGGCCGTGCTGTTGGGCTGCAAGCGCTGCGGCAGCGGCCTCGTCGAACATGGAGCCACGGTACGACGGTAGGCGTGGGCCGTCACCGGGTGTCGCGTCCCGGGGACTTGGGCTCATGGAGTGGCGGGTCGAATCGAGGTTCCCCCCTTCTGCATCCGGAGAAGCACGATAGGGGGGAACCTCGATTCTCAGGGCGCGGCGGAGGCTGCCGGTAGAGTTCGGACATCGAAACCCGAAGCATCGGCTTGGCGCCCGGGGTGGACCCTGAGGCGGCCGGCCAGGACGAGCAGAAGTACACGACCTCCAACCCGGTGGTCCGACGGTTGATCGGGCGATTGCTGGGCCGGGTGACAGCCGAGATCGGGTCGACGCCGGGTCGGCTTGCCGATATTGGCACCGGCGAGGGACTGGCTCTGGCACGTGTGGTGCCCGAGGGCGTCGTGCCCATCGGGGTGGAGTATCGCCGTGCCAAGGTTGCGCTTGCCGCTGTGGCCGTGCCGGGACTGGCGGCGTCGGTGGGTGACATCGGCACCCTGCCGTTCCCAGATCGCTCGATCGACACGGTGGTGTGCCAGGAGGTGCTGGAACACCTCCCGAGCGTGGACCGTGCAGTGGCCGAACTGGCTCGGATCACCCGAGGCCGATGCATCCTCACGGTGCCCCATGAGCCGTTCTTTCGTGGCGGCAACTTTGTGCGCGGTAAGAACCTGGCCCGCTGGGGCAACGATGTGGAACACCTCCAGCAGTTCACGCCGAGACGGCTACGAGCGGTGCTCGAGCCGCATTTCGAATCGGTCGAGGTCACCCGTGTGACCCCGTGGTTGCTGGCTGTGGCCAAACCGCGTCGTTAGTCCCGCCCGTTCCGATCGGTTGCCTGCGACCTTCGGTCGGCCGACTTGGTGAGGTGACGCACCGATGGTGCGCAGATGCCGAAGCCGGCGAGATCCACAACAACGAAGATGACGCGGGCGGCGACGGCGATGGCGGCGGCCTCGGCCCGTGGCAGTCCACACAGCAGCACGAAGGTGGCTTCTCGAACCCCGGCTCCGCCGGGTACCGGGATCGCCAGAAAGCCGGCAAGCCATGCCGCCACCGTGGCGCCGACGATGCCCACCGGAGAGATGTCAAAGCCCAACGCCACGGCCAGGGCCCAACTGACCGAGCCGATTCCCAACCACGCCGGGACGTAGGCCACCACCAATCTCAGCGCCCGTCCCCACGGTGGCGAGGCGATCTTCAGCTGCCGTCCGGACAAGGATTCGATCTTGCCCAGCACCCACGCGCCGATGGTGGGGTGCAGACAGATGATGACCGTGGCACCACCGACGATCACGGTGACGCGGGCCCATGGCGGTAGCCGGTCCAGCCATGGGGCGCCGCCAGCAACGGTGAGCACGGCGGCGCCATAGAGGTAGAGCAACGAGATGATGGTGGAGCCGTACGCGGTTCCTGCGGGCGCTCCCGAACGGCGCGCCAACTCACCTCGACCGAGTACCGGCCAAATCCCGCCCGGCAGGTACTTCCCAAGCTCGCCCACGTAGTACCAACGAACCGCCGTCCAGGGTGGCGTCGGGGCACCCCGCTCGGTGAGGACCAGCCCCCACAGCATCCCGATGAGGGTCATGGACGCGGTCGCCAACGCTGCTGCGAACAGCGCCGGTGCGATCGCCATGGTGGAGAACGCGTCGGAGATGCGGTCCCAATCGCGACTCAGCGAGCGAATCACGAAGATGATCGCCAAAACTGCGATGGCACCGCCCAGCGCCGGCACCGACCAACGGGGCAGACGTCGTGGGTCGGGGGCGGACACGCCTCCAGCGTGGTGCCGATCAAGCCCCAGCACAAGCTCAACCCGGGCACCCGCATCAAGATGGACGCACCGCTGTGGATCTGCCCCTCCAGAACGTGGGAGCCCATGGGGCAAAGGATCCGCCGAAGGGGACGGCCACCCTTGGGTAGTCTCTTGGTCATGAACGTGCCGGCACTTTCCGTGGTCATGCCGGCGTACAACGAAGCCGACAACCTTCCCGACGTACTGTCCGAGTTGCGCGGCGTCCTCGACTCGCTGGGGCTGTCCTGGGAGATCCTGGTGGTCGACGATGGTTCAACGGACGGCACCCGCGACGTGCTGGACCGATTGGGCGAAGAGCTGGCGGGCCTACGTCAGGTGCGGCTGGGCTCCAACCTGGGTAAGTCGGCGGCGCTGGACTCCGGGCTGGCCCGTGCCCGAGGCGAGGTGGTGGTGCTGATGGACGCCGACGGACAGGACGATCCCGCCGAGTTGCCGACCATGCTGGCGGCGGTCGACGGTGGTCTCGACATGGTGACCGGCAGCCGTTCGGCCAACCGAAGGGATCGGCTGGTGAAGCGGTCGACCTCCCGGGTGTACAACCGGGTTACCCGGGCCGCGACGGGCATCGATGCCGCAGACATGAACAGCGGGTTCAAAATGATGCGTTCTGAAGTGGCCACGGCACTTACGGTGCACGGTGAGTTGCACCGGTACCTGCCGGTGCTGGCGGCCTGGTCGGGCTTCGCGGTCGGAGAGGTGCCGGTGACACACCGGAGCCGGTTGCACGGCACCACCAAGTTCGGCCTCAACCGCTTTTGGCGAGGCATGATGGACCTGCTCACCGTGAAGTTCCTCACCCAGTACACCGGTCGGCCCTTCCACCTGTTCGGTGGCCTGGGGTTGCTGTCGGGCATGTTGGGCGGGGGGCTGCTGACCTGGATGCTGATCGAGCGACTCTCTGGAGCCACCATCGGCACCCGCCCGGCCCTGGTCACCGGCGTGTTGTTGTGTGTTGTGGCGGTGCAGTTGTTGTCGTTCGGGTTGCTCGGTGAACTGATCTCCTACGGGAACGCACGGCGGAAGCGCCCGCCTCCAGGCCGTGAGGTTCCGGTTGGTGGAGACCGTCGTCTCGCCCAGCTCGAGGACGAATGACCGTTACATCACCGGCGTCGGCAGCACCGATGCCCAGCGCCCCATCGCAACGGCCGCCCTACCGCCTCAGGGATCTGAAGGCTCGGGAGCGGTGGGTGGCCGGCGTCCTCGTGTTGGTGATGATGGCGCCTTTTGTGCTCAGCGTCGGTCGCGCAATTCGGGCGGATTGGTACCCGCTCGGGGACGACGCACTGATCAGCCTGCGCGCGCAGGAGGCCTCCCGAGGGGATTTTCCGTTGGTGGGCCAGCCGTCCACCAGCCACCTGTACGGGGCGAAGGTGATCGCTCATCCCGGGCCGATCGAGTTTTATTGGTTGGCGGTGCCCCAACGGGTGCTCGGTCCCGCGCTGGGCACCATCCTGGCGATGTCGGCGCTGTATTTCTCGGCCGTGCTGGTGACCGCCTGGATGGTTTTTCGGCGTGCAGGCCCGATGCCAGGTGCAATCGGTGCGATGGCACTCGCCGGGGTGTTGTCGGTTTCGGGGGGTGCCCTGCTGATCGACCCGCTTTCGTCCAATGCGGGGGGCCTACCCCTGCTGGTGCTCTTTGCCGGTGCGGCAGCGGTGGCACAAGGCGATTTCCGGCTGTTGCCGGTGACCGTCGCGTACGGGTCGTGGGTGGCCCAACAACATCTGGCGATCGTGTTACCTGCGGCGGTGTTGGTGGCGATTGCGCTGGGCGGGGTGCTTGCTGCGGTGCTTCGCGCCCCGGATCGCTCGACGCGCTGGTCGATCGCCCGGTGGAGCGGTGGTGCGGCGGTGCTTGGAGTGGTGCTGTGGCTGCCTGTGCTCCTCGACCAGTTCTTTGGCACGGGCAACCTCACCGCCATGATGGGCTACTCGGGTGGCGGTGGACCGCGGGTTCCGGCCGACGTGGCCGCAGGGGTGGCACTGCGGGCGGTGACGGCGCCCACGCTGTTGGTGCGCACCGAGTTGGAACAATCCGGGCTGGTGGCCCCGCCGTCGACCTTGGTGATCGCTGGAGCCATAGTCACCGTCGTGGTGTTGCTGGCAGGGGCACTCCGGGCAGGCCCCCGGTCACGCGGGGCCCGCGTGTGGTTGGGTGTCACGTTGGGGTTGGCGTTTGCCGGGTTCGTCAACACGATGAACGTGCCCGACTCGCTGGAGCAGTTTCGGATCAACTTCTACCGCTGGACCCCGGTGGTGGGGCTCGGCCTCGTCGTGGTGGCCGGATGGCTGGCCACCGATGTGGCGGGCAGATGGACACGGCGGCGGGCACCGCAGCGGCTTGCGTTGTTCCGAGGCCTTGGGGCGTTCGGGCTGGTGGTGCTGGCCGTGGTCCCGGTGGTGGCGGCCAAGGTCAACCCAGGTCAGGACGACAGATTTCGCGAGCAGTCGATCTTCGGCGATCTGGCCGAGATGCGCGCCCTGATGCTCAAAGCAGCCGACGGTGATGGCAAGGTCACGTTGACGGAGTCGGGCATCGGCGCGGTCCTGGTGGTGTCGCCAATGCTCGATCTGGCGCTCACAGTCGATGGTCACGAGGTGCAGTCGGCGTTCCTCGTGAAGAACTTTGGTGACTCCGATGTGCTCTCGGACATCGACCCCGGCGCCACCTACGCGATCGAGTCGTCGAACAATCCAGAGCAGCGCGCAGGACGTCTGCTGAAGCGATGGGATGTCGATCGTGTCGCCGCCGCGCTGCGAGAAGAACTACTCGCTCAGTTTCGGGCCGACCCGAACCTGGTGGTGGCCGAGGATGGCCGAGACCGGCTGATCGCTCGCTACGGGGAGGGGTTCGCGGACGCGATCATTGAGAACGTGCCTGAAGGCGACGAGACTCGGGAGGCACCGATCGACGACCGGTCGTTCCTGGCCGCTGTCGCCGCGGGCTACTACAGCTCAGATCCGTTTGACCCCGAACTGCTGGCGGCCTACGAGCTTGCATCGGGCAAGCCGCCACTTGCCGGCGAGCGGTACCTCAAGATTCTGAAGATCGACGAGACCGAGTATCAGCGGCTGATCGATCGGCCGGTCGTGGTCCCCAAGCCAGAGGGCTGAGTGGTCCCAGCAGGCAGAGTGGTCCCAGCAGGCAGAGTGGTCCCCAAGCCAGAGGGCTGAGTGGTCCCAGCAGGCAGAGTGGTCCCAGCAGGCAGAGTGGTCCCAGCAGGCAGAGTGGTCCCAGCAGGCAGAGTGGGCAGCGTCTGCTGCACCTGTTGGGTTCGCCACGGCGGCACCGGCCGCCGAAGGGTCAGATCATGCGACGGAACCACCAGGTGGACAGGCCGCCCGCCACGAGCAGAAGAGCGAAGCCACCGAGCGTCCAGCGCCAACCGATCTCCGCCAGCTCGGTGTCCTGGCCAATGGCCGAACCGAGCTCCTCGTACACCTTGTTGAGCTGACCGGCCGACTCGGCGGTGAAGGCCTTCCCACCGGTGCCCTCGGCCAGGGCCTTGAGCGGCTCCGGCGCCACCGGCACGGGGATCGACTGCTCACCGCCGAACTCGCCGGGAATGGTGATGACACCCTCGGGCGTGCCGAATGAGATGGTCCAGACCGGCACCCCGGCCTCCTTGGCCACGGGGATGGCCTCCAGAGTGGGCCGACCGACGGTCGTCTCACCGTCGGAGAGCACGATCACCGCAGCGGGCGCCGCATCGCCGGAGGTCTCTGCATCGGCGGTGAAGTCGTTGATCGACTTCAGGCTGACGTCAACGGCGTCACCGATGGCGGTGCCTTCGTCCAGCTTCAGCTTGCCGATGGAGCGTTGCACCCTGGAGTGATCGGTGGTGGGGGGCACCAGGACCTGGGCCGATCCGGAGAACTCCACCAGGCCCACATTGAACTTGTCGGGCAGGTTGTCGATGAAGCTCACCGCGGCGGCCTGGGCCGCCTTGAGGCGGTTTGGGTCGACGTCGGTCGCCTCCATCGACAGGGACGTGTCGATCGCCAGCATCAACGTGGCCTTCTCGGTGGGGACGGTCACGTCGGTTTGGGGGCGCGCCAGGGCGACCACCATCAATGCGAGCGCCACCAGGAACAGCCCAGACACCACGTGGCGTCGCCAGCCCGCACGCTTCGGGGCCACCTTGTCCAAGAGTTCCACGTTGGAGTAGCGAACCGCGAAGCGCTGTTTGCCCACCAGCGACCAGGCCACGTAGGCGACGGCGAGTGCCAGCACGATCAGCTCGGCGAAAAGCCACCCGGGGCTTAGAAAGTTGCTCACAGCTGGAAACTCCTCAGTACGGAAATGACATCACCGGCGAATGTGTTCGAGTGCGCCGTGCGGCTGGCAGGGGCGGGGGTGTCGCGACTCACGGCGCCACCCGTGCGGCGCCGAGGTTGGCCGCCCGGTGGCGTCGCTTGGCCACGAACCGCACCAGCTCGAGCAGCCAGTCACCGTCGGTGCGCACCACCATGTGGTCGGCACCGGTGGACCTGATGGCGGCGCCGATGCCGGCCCGCTGCTCGATGGCAGCCTCGGCAAAGCGGGCCTGCACGGCCTTGGTGACGTGCACCTCACGGGTGCGGCCGGTCTCCGGGTCGGTCAGCTCGACGTAACCCAGCGGCGGCAGGTCAACCTCTCGGGGGTCGAGCACCTCGGCAGCCAATACCTGATGGCGGAGGCCGACGGTGGCCAGCGGCTGTCGCCAGGAGTCGATCGGGTCGAGGAAGTCCGAGATGATCGCGGCCAGGCCGCGGCGGCGGGCCACCCGGCCGAGCCGGTCGAGGGTCTCACCGAGGCCGACGTCGCCCCTGGTGGCTCGGGGAGCGGTCTGAATGCGACCCAAGATGGCCTGAAGATGACGTCGGCCTTGTTTGGCCGGTACCACGGCCAGTTCGGAGCCCAGGTTGAGGACGGCGCCCACCCTGTTGCCCGACCGTGCTGAGAGAAACCCGATGCCGGCGGCGGTGGCCAGTGCCAGGTCGCGTTTCTCCCAGGTGTGCGTGCCGAAGTCCAGGCTGGGGGAGAGGTCGACGCAGAGCCAGGCCTCCAACTCCCGATCGGCGACGGCCTCACGAATGTGGGGTGTCTGCATACGGGCGGTGACGTTCCAGTCGATGCGCCGGGTGTCGTCGCCGGGGGCATAGATGCGCGTCTCGCCGGGCTCCGACCCGTGGCCGGGCACCAGGCCTCGATACTCGCCGTGCAGGATGCCGTCGAGACGGCGGTTGACGTTCAGCTCCAGCCGACGCAACACCTCCTGCGTGCTGGCCACCGGCGCGCCGCCACCTGCGGTGGTCATGCGTTCGGCGCCGGCGGTCGCACCCCCCTCAGGGGGCGAGCCGGGCTGGGATCGACGGAGGGCCATCGGGTCAGGACGGCCAGGCGACTGCGTCGGTGACCGCGCCGTGGTAGGCATCGGCTGCGCCGTTGGACTGCGACGGTGTCACCCGAGGTGCCGGCACGGTGGAGAGGATGCGGGTGACCACGGCCTCGGTGTCGATGTCCTGGGCCAGTGCCTCGTACGTCAGCACCAGGCGGTGACGCAGAATCTCTGGGGCCACATCGAACACGTCCTGGGGCAACACGTAGGCCCGGCCTCGAAGCAGTGCCAGCGATCGGCCCGCCTTCACCAGGGCCAGGCTGGCGCGGGGGCTGGCGCCGTATTCGATCAGGGCCCGAAGGTCGCCCAGCCCGAAGTTCTCGGGTGCACGGGTGGCCAGCACCAGGTTGACCGCATACTCGACCACGCTGCGGTCGATGTAGCGCTCGCGGGCCGCGGCCTGGAGCCCCAGCACGTCGGTCGGGGAGATCACCTGGGTGGCCTTTGGCGGCACCTTGCCCATGCGGTCGACGATCGCCACCTCTTCGGCGGGGCTCGGGTAACCCATCAGCACCTTCATCATGAACCGGTCCCGCTGAGCCTCGGGCAGCGGGTAGACGCCCTCGGACTCGATGGGGTTCTGAGTGGCCAGCACCAGGAACGGGTCGGGCAGGATGTGGGTCTTGCCGCCCAGGCTCACCTGGTGTTCGCCCATCACCTCCAACAGCGCCGACTGCACCTTGGCGGGCGCCCTGTTGATCTCGTCCGCCAGCAGAAAGTTGGCGAACACCGGACCCAACTCCACGTCGAAGGTCTCGGAGCTGGCCCGGTAGATGCGGGTTCCGGTGATGTCCGACGGCAACAGGTCGGGCGTGAACTGGATGCGGCTGAACGTGCCGCCGACGGCCTTGGCCATCGTCTCCACCGACAGGGTCTTTGCCAACCCCGGCACCGACTCCAGCAGGCAGTGGCCACCTGAAATGAGGCACACCAGCATGCGTTCGATGGCCCGGTCCTGGCCCACGATCACCTTCTTGATCTCGAACAGCACCCGCTCCAGCGTCTCCGCCTCGCCGGAGAGGGCGGCGGGCGTGGGGGCCGCCTGCGGCGGTGGCTCGGGCGAGATCGCCCCGACCAGCGGGGGTCCCGACGGGGCGGTCCAGTCGTTGGGGTTGTGTTGATCCACCGGTTCTCCTGTGTGTCGGGCGGGCGGCGCCGAGTGGACGGCGCCGCAGCGGGGGGTTGCCAGGGTCGGACCGTGGCGGCGTGCTGGTCAAGGGTACGAGGCCCGCCGCCTCCGGATGTGCAGCCCCGCGGCATGCTGGGCCGGCTCTCAGCCCCGGACCGGAGTCGCGGGTGGCGCCCTTGGCCGTGCATCTCGGCGTCGGCGGTAGGGTCCCCGCCGTGGACCTCCAATGGATACTGCTGATTGTTGGCGTCGCTGTGGTGGCAGCAGCCGCTGGATTCTTTCTGGTGGGCCGGGGTCCCTCGGCGGACGAGCCGACGGCTCCCGGAGATGTGCTCACCGAGCCGCGCCCCGACCTGCCCGACCGTGGCGACACGTTGGTGGCGGTCCCCCCGGACGAAGAGGCGCCGCCGGTACTGGAGGCCCTACCCGTCGTCGAGGCGCCGCCGCTCAAGCCATCGTTCCGGGACCGGTTGACGCGTGCCAGATCGACGTTTTCGGGCTACGTGGGCTCGATCCTGTCCCGCTCGGCGATCGACGCCGAGTCCTGGGAGGAGCTGGAGGAGGCGCTCATTCGGGCCGACGTGGGTGTGGGGCCCGCCACCGAACTGCTCGACTCGGTGAGAGCCACCGTCAAGGAGCAGGGCCTGACGCAGCCTGCGGAGCTGATCGAGGCGGTCAAGAACGAAATGAAGTCCCGGCTGGCTGGTTCGGTGGAGCTGAAGCGGTCGAACTCGCCGCCGAGCATCTGGTTGTTCGTCGGTGTCAACGGTGTGGGTAAGACCACCACGATCGGCAAGGTGGGGCGCCGCCTCACCGACGAGGGCACCTCGGTGCTGATGGCCGCGGGCGACACCTTCCGTGCCGCTGCTGCGGAGCAGTTGGGTACCTGGGCGGAGCGCTGCGGCGCCGAACTGGTGCGGGGCGCCGAAGGGGCCGACCCGTCCTCGGTGATCTTCGACGGCGTTGCCAAGGCCGCGGCCCAGAATTTGGACGTCGTCCTGGCTGACACCGCCGGGCGGCTGCACACCAAGTCCAACCTGATGGACGAGCTGTCGAAGGTGAGGCGGGTCGCCGACAAGGGCGAGGGTTCGGTGGTCGAGGTGTTGCTGGTGCTCGATGCCACCACCGGCCAAAACGGCCTGACCCAGGCCCGACAGTTCACCCAGGCGGTCGAGGTCACCGGTGTGGTGCTGACCAAGCTGGACGGCTCGGCCAAGGGAGGCATCGTGTTTGCCATCGCGTCCGACCTGGGCATCCCGGTGAAGTTGGTGGGTCTGGGCGAGGGTGCCGATGACCTGATCGAGTTCGACGCCGGTGCATTCGTTGACGCCCTCTTCGAGGAGTAAGCGCCCTTGACCGTCGACACGGCAGTGTTTTTTCACGCCCATCCAGACGACGAGGCAATTTTTACCGGTGGCACCATGATGGCCCTGGCCGAGGCGGGCGTTGGCGTGACCCTGGTGTTCGCCACCGGTGGGGAGTTGGGCGGCGACGACCCTCAGATGGCCTCGATCCGCCGAACCGAGACCGAGTGGTCGGCCGGGGTGCTCGGGGTGACCGACGTGCGCTGGCTGGGGTTTCGAGACAGCGGCATGACGCTGCCTCCCCGCGCCGGTTCGCCCCAGGAGGGGACGGATCAGAGCGCCGAGGGCTTTGCCAACCAGAACGTGGCCTCCGCGGCGGCGGCCCTGGGCAGGGTGCTCGACGACGTGGGTGCCGGCTGCGTGGTCGGCTACGACGAGGTGGGCATTTATGGCCATCCCGATCACGTGGCGGTGCATCGGGTGGCCCACGCGGCCGCAACGCTGGTGGGGTGCCCCACCGTGTACGAGGCCACCGTCGACCGTGAGTACCTTCACTTCGTGGAGAGCCACCTGGTGGAGGAGGCCCACCGCAGCGTCGACCTGGGTCTGGTCAACTCGATGTTGGGCACACCCAGCGTCGAGATCGACCTGACGGTCGAGGTGGCGGCGCAACTGGCCCGCAAGCGGGCGGCGATGGCGGCCCATTCCAGCCAGGTTCCGGCCCACAGCTCTGCGATGCGTCTGGCTCGGGCCGACTTTGGCGATGTCTACGGGCTGGAGTGGTATCGCCGCTCGGGCCCACGCTCGCTGTTGGACGGTCTTTCGTCGGCCCGGGCGGGCTGGTAGGCACGGGGCCGGTGGTCGGGTGCGGCACGGGCGGTAGGATCGCAGGCCCATGTTCGAATCACTGACCGACCGTTTTGAAGGCATCTTCACCAAGCTGCGCGGCAAGGGAAAGCTCTCCGAGGCCGATGTTGATGAGGTGCTCCGAGAGATCCGCCTCGCCCTCCTCGAGGCCGACGTCAACCTGTCGGTCGTCAAGACGCTGCAGGGCCGCATCCGCGAGCGCGCGGTGGGGGAGGAACTCTCCGGAGCGCTGAACCCCGCCCAGCAGGTGGTGAAGATCGTCAACGAGGAACTCACCGCCACCCTCGGCGGCGAGGCCATCCGTATCGCCTTCGCATCAAAGCCACCCACCGTGGTGCTCATGGCGGGGCTTCAAGGTTCAGGTAAGACCACCAACTCGGCCAAGCTGGCCCGCTGGTTCAAGGCCCAGGGCCGGCAACCGATGTTGGTGGGTGCCGACCTGCAGCGTCCCGCCGCCGTGGCGCAGCTGCGCACGCTGGCCGCCCAGGTGGACGTGCCGGTGTACTCGGCACCGGACGACGTGGTTGCCTCCGGCACCGGCGACCCGGTGGAGGTCGCGGCCGGTGCGCTCGCCGAGGCCCGCCGAACCGGGCGCGACGTGATGATCGTCGACACGGCGGGCCGCCTGGCGATCGACGAAGAGCTGATGGACCAGGTGCGGCGTATCTCTGCCGAGGTCAACCCGAACTACACCTTCCTCGTCGTCGATGCGATGACCGGCCAGGATGCCGTCGGCGTCGCCGAGTCGTTTCACCAGACCCTCGAGCTTGATGGTGTGATTCTCACCAAGCTGGATGGCGACGCACGCGGCGGCGCCGCCCTGTCGGTCAAGGAGGTGGTGGGTCGCCCCATCGCCTTTGCGTCAACCGGCGAGAAGCTCGACGAGTTCGAGTTGTTCCATCCCGACCGGCTGGCAGGTCGCATCCTGGGCATGGGCGACATGCTCACCCTCATCGAGAAGGCCGAATCGGTCTACGAGGAGGCCGAGGCCGAGGTCGCCGCCGAGCGGCTGATGTCGGGCACGTTCACACTGGACGACTTCCTCGATCAGTTGGCCGCCATCAAGAAGATGGGTCCGATCAAGAACCTGGTCGGAATGATGCCCGGCATGCCCAAAGAGATCCGTGACGTCGAGCTGGAGGACTCCCACCTGGCGCGGGTGGAGGCGATCATCCACTCGATGAACCGGGCCGAGCGCACCGAGCCCGACATCGTCGACGGCTCTCGCAGAGCCCGCATCGCCAAAGGGTCGGGCACCTCACCGGGAGAGGTGAGCCAGTTGCTCGACCAGTTCGGCGAGATGCGCAAGATGATGCAGTCGATGGGCGGCGGTTTCGCCAAGCAGAAGGCTCGCAAGATGAAGAAGCAGAAGAAGAAGGGCAAGGGGGGTAAGGGCGGCGGTCGAACGACGCCGAAGGGTTCCAACCGTCCAAAGGTGCCTGCCGGTGGCTTCCAATTGCCCCAGTTGGACGAGCAGGGCAACCCCCTGGGCGGCCTGGGCCTGCCCGAGGGCTTCCCCGGCCTGGGCTGATTCACCGGTCATGGCCGGCCCTCGAACTTTGCGGCGTTCGACCCGCTGAGTTGTCCGAGGATCGTCCAGCGGCAAGAATGGACGGCCGCTCCGCGTCAACAACACCCCCTCCACTCAACGTCAGGAAGTTTCACTGTGGCCGTACGCCTCCGCCTCACCCGGGTGGGAAAGAAGAAGCAGCCGACCTATCGCATCGTCGCTGCTGATCAACGTTCCCCCCGTGATGGGCGCTTCATCGAGATCATCGGCACCTACAACCCCCGGGCTGAGCCGTCCGCCATCAAGGTGAACAACACCGCCGCGGTCAAATGGCTCAGCCAGGGCGCGCAGCCCTCCGAGCGAGTGCGCAAACTGCTCGAGCTCAGTGGCGCCTGGGCCGCCCACACCACCGGTGCAGATGCGCCCGAGGTGTTTCAGGTGCCCGAGCCGGAGGCCGCCCCCGAGCCCACCTCCGAGCCGGTGAGCGCCGTGGCCTCCGGGAGCGACGCATGAGCGACCTCTCCAAGGCCACCGAGGTGGCCGAGTATCTGGCCAAGGCACTGGCCGATGAGCCCGATGCGGTGTCGGTCGCCGTCAACACCGAGGGCGACACCCCCCAGATCGACGTCACCGTCGCCCAGGGCGACCTCGGGCGGGTCATCGGCAAGCGTGGCCGGGTGGCCAACGCCTTCCGTACCGTCGTGCGGGCCGCCGCCCACCAGGACGGTTCGTCGGTGGACGTGGAGTTCGACTCCTGACCGATCCCGGCACTGCCTCCAGCACAGGGGAGGAGTTGTTGGAGGTGGGTCGCCTCCTGAAGCCCCACGGGCTTGCGGGCGAGGTCGTGGTGCAGTTGGTCACCGACCGGCTCGAACGGGTGAAGCCCGGTTCGGTCCTGCACCACGAAGGTGGCACGCTGACCGTTCGATCCTCGCGCCCTCACCAGGACCGTCATCTCGTGCGCTTCGCCGAGGTGTCCACCCGCGAGCAGGGTGATGCGTTGCGAGGCGTCGTACTGTCCGCGCCACCGTTGGACGATGCTGACGGGTTCTGGGTGCACGAACTGGTCGGCGCAACCGTGGTGTCCTCCGATGGCATCGGGCGCGGCGTCGTCGAGTCGGTGCAGGCCAACCCCGCACACGATCTGTTGGTGTTGGAGGGTGGTGCGCTGGTGCCGGTGACGTTCATCGTCGATGGCCCCGTTGATGGCCGCATCACCGTTGAGGTTCCCGATGGGCTCTTCGACCTCTACGCCTGACGCCACGCCGGTGGACGGGCCGGCAGTCGTGTCGCCATCCCCCGATGCGCCACGGCTCGACATCGCGGTGTTCACGATCTTTCCGCAACTGATCGACGCCTTCGCGGGTGAGTCGTTGTTGGGCAAGGCGCAACGCAGGCATCTGGTGCGGGTCAGGACCCACGACCTGCGGGACTACACCACCGGCGTGCACCGCAGCGTCGACGACGCCCCGTTCGGGGGAGGCGCGGGCATGGTGATGACCCCGGAGCCCATCTTCAGCGCCGTCGAGGCCATCGAGCCGCCGCGTCCATTGCTGATGCTGGGACCCGCCGGTCGGCCGTTCAGCCAGGCGATGGCGGCCGAACTGGCGGCGGGCGGTGGCTTTTCGCTGCTGTGCGGACGTTACGAGGCCATCGATGCCCGGGTGCGCGACCACCTGGTGGACGGTGAGGTGTCGCTGGGCGACTTCGTGCTCGCCGGTGGCGAGGTGGCAGCCCTTGCCCTCATCGAGGCCACTGCACGCCTGGTTCCCGGCGTGATGGGCAACGCCACCTCCGCCTTGGAGGAGTCGCACTCCGAGAACCTGCTCGAGTACCCGCACTACACCCGCCCGGCCGAGTTTCGGGGCTGGGAGGTGCCCGACGTGTTGACATCCGGCGACCACGCTCGGGTGGCCCGTTGGCGCCGGGCTCAGGCCCTGGCCCGCACGCTGGCCGACCGTCCGGACCTCATCGAGGCCCGAGGTGGCCTGACGGCGGCCGACCGAAAGCTGCTCGCCGAGTTCCACCTGGGCTGAGCGGTCGTGCGGCGATTGCATGCCGATGCCAGGGCCGTGGCTGCCGAGGTTGCGGAGCTCGCCGACGAAATCGACACTGTCGAAACGCTGAAGTGTCGAAACGAAGGCTCTCGGCCGATTCCTTCCCAGCTGGTCATCCATCTCAAGCTCGCAGGCTTGGGGAATCCGGCCGAGTTCCGTGCCGGTGTCGTGCAGGCGTTGGCTGCCCGAGGATTCAGGGACCGAAGGCACGGGACCGGCGATCTGGTTGCAGCGCAACGGGATCTGGACGGGGGACGAGTGGGGTCGATCAGCCTGCGAAATTCAGACGCCTGCGAAATTCAGAGGCCTCTGAGGTGGAATACCACCTCAGCACGTGGATTGAACCGACCATCAAGTGCAGAGGCGCGTTGGCTGAAACGAGAACGTGTTCTCGTTTTAGCCCGGCGGGTAGGATGAGTCGATGGCTGACGTAGTGATCGCAAGCGCTGTTCGTACCCCCATCGGCACCTCCTACAAGGGCACCCTGGCGGCGACGACCGCCCAGCAGCTCTCCGAGGTGGCCGTCGGGGCCGCCCTTGAGCGCTCCGGTGTGCCCGCCGAGGCGATCGAAGACCTCGTGATGGGCGAGTCGATGCAGGGTGGCGGCAACATCGCCCGCTACACGGCCATCGAGTTGGGTCTCGACAGCGTGCCCGGTGCGGCGATTCAGCGCTGGTGCGCCTCGGGCATGTCGGCGGTCAACTACCTGGCCGCCAACATCGCCTCGGGCATGGTCGAGTGCGGTATCGCGGGTGGTACCGAGTCGATGTCGACGGCACCGGCCACCATGAAGCCGGGTCCCGATGGGTCACAGCAGAGTTGGCTGCCCGCCGCCCACCCCGAGACCGACATCACGCCGGCCTTCAATATGGCGATGACGGTGGGGGAGAACACCGCCCGTATCGCCGGCGTCACTCGTGAGCAGGCTGACGAGTGGGCATTTCACTCCCATCAGCGGGCAATCGCAGCCATCGACAACGGCTACTTCGACGCCGAGTTGGTGCCCGTTCCGCTCGGCGACGGCAACAACTTCAGCGTCGACGAACACCCGCGTCGCACCTCGTCGCTCGAGAAACTGGCGTCTCTGCCGGTGATCAACCCGATGTTGGAGGGTGCCATCGTCACCCCCGGCAACAGCTCGGGCCTCAACGACGGCGCTGCCGCCATGGTGCTGTGCAGCCGCGAGTTCGCCACCAGTCATGGTCTGACCCCGCTGGCGACGATCCGCTCCTGGGCATCGGCGGCCGACATGGTGGAGCGAAACGGTCTGGCCCCCACGCTGGCGATCCCAAAGGCGCTCAAGCTGGCCGGTATCGGTATCGACGACGTCGATGCGGTGGAGATCAATGAGGCGTTCTCGTCGATGGCTGTGGCATCGTCCCGCGAGCTGGGCCTTGACCACGCGATCACCAACCAGGTGGGCTCGGGCTGTTCGCTGGGCCACCCCATCGCCTGCACCGGCGCGCGCATGCTCGTCACGATGGCCCATCAGTTGGCTCGCACCGACACCCAGTGGGGCGTTGCCGCCATGTGCGCCGCCGGTGGCATGGGCGCCGCGACGGTGATCGAGCGGCTCTGACGGCGGTTCTGTAACTGCCACCTGCGAGCGGCCCCGGTTGGTGGGCGGTGCCCGTTGCCGCTACCATCACCCGGTTCCCCGTTCGTCCACACGCGGCCCCACAGTTCGGCTCAGGTGATCAACCTGAGCGCCGCAATCCTCCCGGAGCACATCATGAAGGCCACCGATCTCATCGACGCCGGTACCGTCCGCGACGACATTCCGGACTTCGCCATCGGCGACACCGTCAAGGTGCACGTCAAGGTGGTGGAGGGCTCCAAGGAGCGCATCCAGGTGTTCCAGGGTGCTGTCATCCGTCGTGAGCACGGCGGCGTGCACGAGACCTTCACCGTTCGTAAGGTGTCCTACGGCGTGGGCGTCGAGCGCATCTGGCCGGTGCACTGCCCCACGATCGACCGCCTCGAGGTGGTCAGCCGCGGCGACGTCCGACGGGCGAAGCTGTACTACCTGCGCGATCGCGTCGGCAAGCGAGCCAAGATCCGCGAACTGCGCGACTGAGACCCGGCGCCGCGGCGCCGAACGGGTCGCACCCCCCGGGGTGCGGTCCCCCTTCCGTGCCTGCTTGGGTCCGTCCATGCTGGTCGGATGACCTCCAGTCGACTGCCCGCTTCCACTCGCACATCCGACACCCGGTCCTCCTTCGCGGAAACCCCGCCGATCGACCGGTCGCGGCAGGCGCTTGGCGCCTGGGGTGAGGCCAAGGTGGCCCGCTGGTACGAGTCGCGGGGCTACGAGGTGCTCGATCGCAACTGGCGGTGCGCCCGCGGTGAGATCGACCTGGTGGTCCGGCGAAAAGGGGTGGTGGCCATCGTCGAGGTGAAGACCCGCACCAGCGACCGGTTTGGCGTGCCGGCTCTTGCGGTTGGCCACGCCAAGCAAGCCAGGCTTCGGCGCCTTGGGGCTGCGTGGCTGGCCGAATGTGGTGGCGGCGTTGGACAGGTTCGCTTCGACGTGGCGTCGGTGCTTGCGGGCAAGGTCTCCGTGATCGAGGGTGCCTTCTGATGGCTCTGCCACGAGGGGGAGGCGACGTGCTGGGGTAGTAGGCGCATGCCACGCATCCAGCTGTGCCTCCCCAAAGATCTGTACCAGCAGGTCAAGGAGCACGGCCTGCCGGCATCGAAGATCTTTCAAGAGGCAGTGCGGGAAGATCTGTACCGCAGGGGCAAGGTGGCCGCGCTCGATGACTTCGACCAACCAGTTCCTGAATCGTGCCGGATCGAGCCGCTCGTCGCCGAGTAGCCGGCCCGCCGGGCAGGCTGGTGTGGGCCGTTGGGCCGAGATGTTCAAAGAAGGCAATGACCTTTCCTTACTTTCCAAGCGGCTACCGTCTTTGTATGGGACGGCGCCGGCGGTTTGGGACCCGTACGGCCGCTGCGGTGGGGCTGATGACGGCGATCGCGCTCGTTGCGACTGGATGCAGCGGAGGGCTCGACGACTCGACCAGCGCCCGGCCGATCTCGGTGAAGCCCAATGAGGGGCCCGTGGTGGCCGGAGCATCGGAGTTTCTGGTGGCTACCGGCGAGCCGGGTCGGCCGACACACCTGGTGAAGGTGGGCGCCGACGGGCAGGTCGACTGGCCTGCCGACGGTGGGATGATCGCCGGTACCCAGTTGTCCGATGGGAGTTGGTTCATCCTCAATTCGTCGTGTCAGGGTACCTCCGGGGTGTGCGGGGGTGTCGGAGGTATCGGGCTGAGCGTCGACGGCGAGGTGAAGGGGTCCGGCGATC
Source organism: Candidatus Microthrix parvicella Bio17-1 (assembly GCF_000299415.1). Lineage (NCBI taxonomy): Bacteria > Bacillati > Actinomycetota > Acidimicrobiia > Acidimicrobiales > Microthrixaceae > Candidatus Neomicrothrix > Candidatus Neomicrothrix parvicella. Next base: position 369,983 of record NZ_AMPG01000002.1, on the reverse strand, counting down.
TGTGGGACGACCCTGGTACCTATGAGGTGGTGGGGTCGAGCGGGTCGTTGGTGTTGGTGTCGGTCCGAACCGACACCGAGGTGACCGCCTACTGGGTGGATGCCCGCACGATCAAGGAGGCCGGTCAGGCATTCCGGTCGGCGCCGTACGACAACGCGGCCCTCCGGGACGCTGCGGAGGCCTCGCAAGGCGGAGAGGAGTTTGACAGCCCCCGCTCTCGGTTCTGCGCCGGTGACGATGCCGCATTCGTGCTGTCATCGCCGGAACACCGCGGTGTGTTGGAGCCCCCATCGCGCACCGTGGAGGTGATTCCCACGCCGGCGGCGAAGCGGCAGGGTGAGGCGCCCCGGCTCTTCGAGGTGGACATCGATGGCTTCGATGCCCGACTGGCGGGTGCGCTGATGTGCGGAGCGGGAATCCTGACGGACATCACGGTGGGCCCCAGCAGGGACGGAGGCAGCGAGGTGACGGTCAGCAGGTTGGATGTCGGCACCGGTGACGCGACCGAACGCTCGGTAGCCACCTACGAGACTCCGCTGGTCGAGCTGTATGGCGGGGGTGCAAATCGGGCGCTCCTGGGCGTGGCGCAATTGGGCGACCTGAGCGACGACGATGCCGGCGACGTGACGAGCGAGGGTTCGGCCACCAGCGTGGTTTCCGGGACCACTTCGCCATCGCGCGGCTCCGCTCCTGCGGATACCTCGGGGCCGCCTGCCGAGCCGCCGTCGGAGTTGGTGGTGGTGACCGAAGCGGGCAAGGTGATCGAGGTGGGGCCACAGGCGCCGACCGGACCGGCCGTGATCAGCCTGGACGGCACCGCCGTGCTGCAGCCCGCCGGGGACACGCTCCAGGTCGATGCCATCGGCTGACAGCAACGCGTCCTGGCCGGATCACCCGGCCCTGACCCGCTTCTCCCAGCAACCGTGGTGCCAATGGCGGCGAAGGTCGGCGGCGCCGTCGGGCACGACCACCACATGGCCAAGACCCCGAGGGAGCTCCCGGTTGCACCAGGGGCAGGTGTAGGTCTTGTTGGCCTGGTAGGGCTGGATGCGGCGAACCTCGACCGAGCCGGGATCGAACGGGTCGGTTGGAGCCTGGCGCCGGCGAGGTCGGCTCACCCGAAAATGCCCCAGACCACCAGGCCGGCGCACACCACCAGGGCGGCGATCACGATCAGGAAGTCGGCGGGTGTCTTGTCGGTCTTCTGATGAGGGTTGAAGCCCATGGCACCAGTGTGCCCGACCGACCGGGCCCACGACACACCAACCCTGCGAATCCGCGCCCGAATGAGCCGCGGGATCGAGGCGCGGGTCGCGCTACCCGCGTTTCGGGGTTCTCGCGGCCGGGGAGCCACCGTAAGGTCGAACCATGGCTCGCAGGTGGCCCACACCTTGCCTCCCCGCTCACAGGACACGAGGCAAACATGTTGGCCACCATTGCGTCTGCAACGCTGCTCGGCGTCGAGGGCCGAGGCGTTTGGGTGGAGGTGCACGTCGCCAAGACCGGGCTACCCCGATTTGTGATGGTGGGTCTGCCCGATGCGGCCTGCCGTGAATCGCGCGACCGAATCCGAGCCGCGGTCATCAACGCGGGCCTGAGGTTCAGCGGCAGCGAGGTGGTGACGGTGAACCTGGCGCCGTCGGGACTGCGCAAGAGTGGCTCGGCGCTGGACCTGCCCATCGCCGTCGCCTACCTGGTGGCATCGGGCCAGCTGAAGGCCTCAGCGGTGGAGAGCGTCGGGCTGCTTGGCGAACTGGGTCTGGACGGCACGGTCCGCGGCGTGCGGGGTGCTTTGCCGTTGGTGGAGGCGACCCAGGCCATGCGGGTGGTCGTTCCGGCCGAGAACGCCGCCGAGGCACAGCTGTCCAACCGTGAGGTGCTGGTGGGCACCAACCTGGCGGACGTGGTGTCGTCGCTTTCGGGGGATCGGTTCTGGCCGGACCCGCCCGACCTGGTGGTGTCACCGGTGGCGCCGGGTCCCGACCTGTCGGAGGTGCGCGGCCATCGCCTGGCTCGCAAGGCCCTTGAGGTTGCGGCCGGTGGCGGCCATCACCTGCTGATGCTGGGGCCGCCTGGTTCGGGCAAGACGATGCTGGCGCAGCGCAGCGTGGGGTTGCTGCCGCCGTTGGACGACGTGCGCGGGGCTGAGGTGATCCGGGTGCACTCGGCTGCCGGGTCGCTGTTTGGCCTTGGGGCGGCGGACAGCGGCCCCGCGGGTGTTGGCCCGTTGCGGTGCGATGCAGCGGGAGAACTGGTGGTGACCGCCCCTTTTCGTGCCCCGCACCACACCGCCACGGTGGTGTCGCTCGTCGGCGGGGGAAGCTCGCAGATGCGGCCCGGCGAGGTCAGCCTGGCTCACGGGGGCGTGTTGTTTCTGGATGAACTGGCCGAGTTCCCCGCCCACGCGCTCGACGCGTTGCGCCAGCCGTTGGAAGACGGATCGATCAGGGTCAGCCGGGCCCACGCGTCGGTGTCGTTTCCCGCCCGTTGCCTGCTGATTGCGGCGATGAACCCGTGCCCCTGCGGTGCGGGTACGCCCGAACGCTGCCGGTGCAGCGAGCCGGCCCTGCGTCGTTATGCGCGGCGGATCTCGGGGCCGCTCCTCGACAGGTTTGATCTTCGAGTGCGTGTGGAGGCCATGGCACCCGAGGACTTGGTGGACGCTCCGCCCGGCGAGACTTCGGCAGCGGTGGCGGAACGTGTCGCCCAGGCACGCGGTGCGGCCCGACGTCGTGGGGTGGCGGCCAACCGGGAACTCAGCCTGGCGGAGTTGGAGGACCATACCCGGCTGACGCCCGAGGCCAGAGCGGTCTTGGACTCGGCATTGCGCAGCGGTCGGCTGAGCGGCCGCGGCATGGCCAGGGTGCGCGCTGTGGCGTTGACGCTGCGCGACCTTGACGGTGCCGACGGCACGCTGGACGCCCCCACAATGCAGGTGGCGTTGGGTCTTCGGGCCGAGGTTGGCGTGGCCCTGGCGGCGGTGGCGTGATGGGCGGTGGCGTGATGGGCGGCGGCGCGGTGGGCGCTGCCGAGATGGACGGTGGCGCGGAGACCCAACAAGGGCCTGGCGTCGGCTCGGATGCTGCGGTCTCGGCGGCAACCCTCGCCGGTTTGGAAGGCATGGGTATGGGGTTGCTCGCTCGTTGGTGTGGCGACCCAGGCCCCCGGACGGCACTGGCACTCGTTCAGTCCGCAGACGCTCCGGTGTGTGCCGAGGTGACGTCCGAGCGGTGGCGGGTGTGGAAGCAACAGGTGGCGGTCGGCGACGTGGTGGCCCGCACCGCCCGGGCCCTCGCAAGCGCCGACGCCCGGGCGCTTCTTCCGTGCGATGTGGGCTACCCCGACCGTCTGGCGGATGATCCGCGTGCTCCGGCGGTCCTGATTCGCCGTGGTCGGGGTGCGGGCCCCGGCCACGGGGAGGCAACCGTGGCCATCATCGGTACCCGCCGGGCCTCTCAGGTGGGTAAGGAGGTGGCTGCCGAACTGGGCGCCGAACTGGCTGGACGCGGCATCACGGTGCTCTCGGGTATGGCCCGGGGTATCGACGCCGCCGCTCATCGCGGCGCGTTGGGCGTCGCGCCGACCTTGACGATCGGAGTGATCGGGTGTGGGCCTGATCAGGTGTACCCGCCGGAGCACCGGGTGCTGTGGGGCCAGGTCTCCGCCGGTGGCGGGTTGTTGGGGGAGTGGCCTCCGGGGGTGGCGCCCAACGCATGGCGTTTCCCGGCGCGCAACCGCCTGCTGGCGACGCTCGCAGACGTGGTGGTCGTGGTTGAGTCGGCGCGTTCGGGTGGCTCGATGCACACGGTGCGCGAGGCCATCGACCGGTCGCGGCCGGTGTTGGCGGTGCCGGGCTCGGTGCGGTCACGGGTGGCGGAGGGCACCAACCTGCTGATCTCGGAAGGCTGCGACCCCTGCGTCGACGTGACGGACGTGCTGTGCGCCCTCTCCCGTCAGGCGAGCAGTTGTGAACCGGTCCGGCCCGCCGCGCGCCGTCGCCCACATGCTGATGCTCGCCAGAATTCGCTTCCCGGTGTTGCCGAGATCACCGATCGTGCCTCAACGGATGGATCAACCGTGGAGGACACGCCAACAGATCCGGTTGAGGCGGCCGTATTGGCGGCGGCCGGCTGGCAGAGCGTCAGCCTGGAACGAATCGCCGATGCGCTCGAGCGGTCGGAGGTACAGGCGACGTTGCTGGAGGTGGCCGGTGCTGTCGGCCGCCTGTGCGAGCGGGGTGCCCTGGTGGAACGGGCAGGCTGGTACGAGCAGACGGGGCGGGGCCAATGAGTGGTGAGTGCGCGCCCGCGGGCCGCTGTGCCCGGTTGCCAATGGAATTGCGGAATGGTCCGATAGCCTCAAACACATCTGTATGGATGTTGCTTCCAGAGAATCCTGGCGCCTCGACGATGTGGTTGGGGGCGCCGCCCTGGCCTCCTCGACGCGTTCGGCCTACCGCCGGGACCTGGTGGGGTTCATCGCCTTCTGTGCTGCCGCAGACGTCCCCGATCCATCATCCCTGCAACGTGACGATGTTCGGGCCTGGTTGCGTTCGCGGGCGGCCGCCGGCCTTGCGCCCGCCACGTTGGCCCGATCCCTTGCCTCGGTTCGACACCTCGTCCGTTGGCATCTTCGAGAAGGCACCATCGTCACCGACCCCACCGCCGGCCTCAGCACCCCCCGAGGTGCCCAGCGGTTACCTCGGGTGCTTCGCGCCGACGAGTTGGCGCAGTTACTCGATGAGGATGCCCAGCCGGATCGGCCCACCGCTCGGCGCGACGACGCCGTGTTGGAACTGTTGTACGGGTCGGGGCTGCGGGTCTCGGAGCTGTGCGGCACCGACATCGGGGACCTCGACCTTGATCGGGGCGTTGTTCGGGTGCTCGGCAAGGGTTCGAAGGAACGCCTGGTGCCGATGGGCGACGCCGCGGTGGCTGCGGTGCGGGATCACCTCGCTCGGGCCGATTCGCAGTTGGGTGCACCCGGACCCGGCAACCCTGCGGTGGGGTGCGGGCCCGAGCTGTTTCGAAACTCCCGCGGAAAGCGGCTTGCCCCACGGGACGTGCGTCGAATCGTCGACCGTCGTTCGCCCGTGCCCACCCACCCTCATGCGTTGCGGCACAGCTTCGCCACCCACTTGCTCGACGGTGGCGCGGACCTTCGTTCGGTGCAGGAACTGCTGGGCCACTCGGACCTTGCGACCACTCAGATCTACACCCACGTCAGCCGGGAGCGCATGCGAACGGCTGTGCACTCGGCGCATCCCAGGGCCTGACGTGTCCATCGCCGGACCCGATGGTCGGCCGGTGTCGGAATCCGAACTCGGTGACCTGTGGCGGCAGTATCGGGACGAGGGCATCAGGTGGCAGCGAGACCGGTTGATCGAGCACTACGCCGCCGTGGTGAAGTATGTGGCAGGCCGCCTGGCGGCGGGGCTGCCCCGCAATGTGGAGGTGGGCGACCTGGTGTCGGCGGGCATGTTCGGGCTGATCGAGGCAGTCGAGCGATTCGAACCAGAACGTGGGTTCAAGTTTGAGACCTTTGCCATCCCCCGCATCCGCGGAGCGATGACCGATGAGCTGCGATCGATGGACTGGGTGCCCCGCTCGGTGCGCACCAAGGCCCGCAAGATCGAGGAGAGATCCGGCCATCTGCAGGCCAAGATGGGCAGGGCACCCAGCGACGAGGAGTTGGCTGAGGCCTTGAGCTGGACCGAGGGGCAGTTGAACCATGCGCAGTCCCAAATCAGCACGGCGGGCCTGGTCGCGCTCGATGAGCTGACAGGTCCGGGGGGTGATGAGCTCGAGATGACGGATGACTCACGCTCCCCGTTGGTGTACATGGATCTGGTGTCGGAACGACAGCTGTTGGTTGAGGCCTTTGCGGCGGCGGGAGAGCGGGAGCGCGAGGTGATGGGCATGTATTACATCGAGGGGTTGACGATGGCGCAGGTCGGTGGCGTGCTTGGAGTGACCGAATCGCGGGTGTGTCAAATTCACGCCAAGGCCGTGGTTGGGTTGCGAAGTCGGTTCCACACCCTCGGCAACGCGCACCTGTAGACCGATGTCGACGTTCCGTTCGCTGGCCGCCTCGTTGGCGATCGTGCTGTTGGGCCCGTTAACACCGCTCCCGGGGGCGGAGCCGAAGGCCCCGGTGACCCCAACGGCCCGGCCAGGGGACCGACCCACCTGGAACGGGTCCCGGCCCAGGTTCGTCCCTCCCGTGGACGCGCCGATAGCAGACCCGTTTCGGGCTCCGTCGGGCCCATTCGGCCCGGGCAACCGGGGTATCGAGTACGCCACAGCCCCGGGCACGCCGGTGCGGGCCATTGGCGATGGCGTCGTGGCCTTTGCGGGCCAAGTAGCCGGCCGGGGTGTCGTCTCGATCGATCACCCGTCCGGGCTGCGCAGCACCTACACCGGTCTGGGAGACATCTTCGTGAGGTCGGGCCAGTCGGTGGCTCAGGGGGGACCGGTGGGTCGCACGGTCACCCGCCTGCACCTGGGCCTTCTTGACGGACGTCGCTACCTGGACCCCGCCGCCTTCTTTGGCGGGTCTCCCGCCGTGCTCGTGGAGTGAGTGGGACGGCGGAGCGGTGATTGAAACCAACTGTGATCAGCGGTCGATCAGGCGTTAGCATCGCCGGTCGGCCCAAACGGGTCGGTACTGCCAAGACATCATCACCCGGGCGCACCTTCGGTCGCCTTGCGCGCATCGCCCCCGGGAATCGTCGAACCGAAGGAAGGAACCACCACCATGGCCCCAGTCGTCACCATGAAGGAACTCCTCGATGCGGGTGTCCACTTTGGACACCAGACGCGTCGTTGGAACCCCAAGATGCAGCGCTTCATCTACGGCGAGCGCAACGGCATCTACCTGATCGATCTGCGTCAAACCCTCGAGCGGGTGCGCGACAGCTACATCTTTGTGCGTGACCTGGTTGCCGACGGTGGTTCGGTGATGTTCATCGGCACCAAAAAGCAGGCTCAGGATTCGGTGCAGAGCTACGCCGAGCGCTGCGGCATGCCGTATGTCAACGAGCGCTGGTTGGGTGGCATGCTCACCAACTTCGAGACGATCTCCAAGCGGATCAAGAAGATGAAGGAGTACCAGCGCATGCGGGACTCCGGCGAGTTTGAGGCAATGCCCAAAAAGGAGGCGTTGCTGCTCACCCGTGAGCTGGCCAAGCTGGAGCGCTATTTGGGCGGCATCCGCGATCTCGAGTCGTTGCCTGACGCCGTGTTCATTCTGGACACGAAGAAGGAAGATATCGCCGTCACCGAGGCCAACAAGCTGGGCCTGCCCATCGTGGCCGTGGTGGACACCAACTGCGACCCGGACATCATCACCTACGTCATCCCCGGTAACGACGACGCCATCCGCTCGGGCAGCCTGATGAGCCGCGTGATCTCCGACGCGGTCAACGAGGGTCGTCAGATCCGCAACAAGCGAGGCCACGGCGACCCCTCACCCGCCTCCGCCCCTGAGGCGCCCAAGCCCATCGAGCGCACTCCCGAGGAGAAGGCCGCCCATCAGGCTGCTCAGGACCAGGCCCGCAATGAGGCAGCCGCCCAGGCCGCCGAGCGCGAGCGTCGCCTGAGCGAGCCCAAGGCCACCCCAGCAGCGGCAGAGCAGAGCGCCGAGCCCGCAGCCGCCGAAGAGCCCGCGCCCACCGCTGTGGTCGCCGACTCGACGAGCAGCACGGAGGAAGCATGAGCGAGGTCACCGCAAAGGACGTCAAGGCGCTGCGTGACGCCACGGGCGCAGGCATGATGGACTGCAAGAAGGCCCTGCTTGCGGCTGAGGGCGACCGGGACAAGGCGGCACGCATCCTGCGTGAAAAGGGCCTGACCAAGGTCGCGGCGCTCGAAGATCGCGAAAACAACGAGGGCGCCGTGGCCATGGCCACGGCGGGCTCTGTTGCCGCCATGGTGCAGCTGAAGTCGGAGACCGACTTCTCGGCCAAGGCCGAGGACTTCATCGCACTTGCGCAGAAGCTGGCCGATGCCGTTCTCGCCGGTGGGCCCGAAGCCGTGTCCGAGGTGGCCGAGGATCTCGACAACCTGAAGATCGCCAAGCGTGAGAACATCGAGATCGGTTCGGCAGTGCGCTTTGAGGCGGCCGAGGGCAACGTGTTGGACGCCTACCTCCACATCCAGGACGGGCGCGGGGTGAACGGCGTGCTGGTCGAGGTGACCGGCACCGACGACGCCGACCTGGTGCACGAGGTGGCGCTGCACATTGCGTTCGCCAAGCCCACGGCCATGAGCCGGGACGAGGTATCGGATGAGCTGGCCGCCAAGGCCCGCCTGAGCTTCGAGGACCTCACCCGCAAGGAGGGCAAGCCCGAGCAGGCGGTGCCCAAAATCGTCGAGGGCCGCATGGGTGCCTGGTACGCCGAGCGCGTCCTGCCCGAGCAGGGAATGTTTGGCGAGAAGCAGACGGTGGACGATCGTCTCGGCGACGCATCGGTGGTCCGCTTCGCCCAGGCGATCATCGGCGAGTCGTAACCTCTCCCCCCATGACAACTCCACGTTGGTCCCGGGTCCTTCTCAAGCTCTCGGGCGAAGCGTTTGCCGGTAATGCCGGCAGCGGTATCGATGGCGAGGTGGTCACCCGGCTGGCCAACGACATCGTCGAGGTGAAGCGGCGCTTTGACGTGGCCCTCGCCGTCGTGGTCGGCGGCGGCAACATCTGGCGTGGCCTCACCGGCGCCGGCGCGGGCATGGACCGGACTCAGGCCGACTACATGGGCATGTTGGCCACGGCCATCAATGCGCTGGCGTTGCAGGAGACGCTGGAACGGCTGGGCCAGGAAACCCGGGTCCAATCGGCGATCCACATGCAACAGGTGGCCGAGCCGTACATCCGGCGGCGGGCCATGCGGCACCTTGAGAAGGGCCGCGTGGTCATCTTTGCCGCCGGTACCGGCAACCCCTTCTTCACCACCGACACGGCGGCTGCCCTGCGGGCGGTTGAAATCGAAGCCGAAGTGATGTTGAAGGGAACCCACTCGGGCACCGAGGGCGTGTATTCGGCCGATCCCAAGGTCGACCCGGATGCGGAATTGCTGACCGAGGTGAGTTACCTCGACGTTCTGTCGCAGGGCTTGAAGGTGATGGACTCCACGGCCACCAGCCTGTGCATGGACAACGAGCTGCCCATCGTTGTGTTCGATTTGATGGGGCCGGGCAACCTGGCCGGTCTTCTTGCAGGCGAACGCATCGGCACCCTGGTCAGTTAGGGAGTGCGACCCTCCCCGCCTTGGGGGTGCGGCATCGGTAGGGTGGGTCAACCATGAGCGAAGAACTGGTCTCCCTCATCTGTGACGATGCCGCCGATCGCATGGAGCGTGCTGTCGCCCACACACGTTCCGATCTGGCCTCCATCCGCACGGGCCGGGCAAATCCCGCGCTCGTCGAGAAGCTCATGGTCGAGTACTACGGCGCGATGGCCCCGCTCCAGCAGCTGGCCTCGTTCTCGGTACCCGACGCCCGCATGCTGGTGGTGACACCGTTTGACAAGGGCGCCATGTCGGCGATCGAGCGAGCGATCCAGGAATCGAACCTGGGCCTCAACCCCAGCAACGACGGCGTCAACATCCGTCTGGCGTTTCCGCAGCTCACCGAGGAGCGACGACGAGACTTTGTGCGGCTGGCCCGGCAGAAGGCCGAGGATGGGAAGAACTCGCTGCGGGGCACGCGGCGCGACGCCCGTAAAGACGTGGAGGCCTTGGAGAAGGATTCGGAGATCTCCGAAGACGACGCGCGTCGGGCGATCGAGAAGATCGATCGGTTGGCCAAGACCTATGAGGCACAGGTTGACGAGGCCATCGAGACCAAGACCGCTGATTTGATGGAGGTGTGATGGCTGGGCCAGAGGACGACGACCCATTCGCATCGTGGTTTGATGAGGGTGATACCGGAGCGTTGGTGCGTTCCGAGGACGCAGCCGATCCCGACGACGGCTTCGAACTGCCCGACTGGTCGGCGCCACCCACCGGCCAAGTGCCGGCGGTGGTGAGCACCGGCCAACACGGGCCGGTGACGGGCCCCGTGTACCGGGGTGAAAGCCAAACCCGTGGCGACGAGGCGCCGATGGCCTTCGACGACCTGGCCGACACCCACCTGCGGGTTGGCGCGCTTGACGATGCAGGCATCGGCCCCGAGGACGACCCGTACCTCTCCGACAACTACTCGATCGATCCGGCCGATCAACCAACCTCCGTTGCTGAGCGCCCAGGATCTGGCACCGGCCCATCCACGGAGGCGACCCCGTCGGTTCCGCCTTCAGCAGGGGCTCCGCCCGCCCCCCGGCCCCGTGCCCAAAGCGAAGCACCCCGTCCGGGAGTACCGGCAGGTAGGTCCCAGGGTGCTCCCGGACCGGGCCGTCGGCCACCAGGTGGGGGTGTGGCCGCTCCGCCGGCGCCCCCTCAGCAGGGTACCGATGCACGGCGACCGCAGGGTCGCCAGCCCGCCGAGCCCAGCGGCGACCTGCAGCGTCCCCGCACCCGGCCGCCCGAGGCGAACGCAGACGGTGGGCGACCGTCACCGATGCCCAGACGGCGTGCGCCCGAGCCGGCGAGCGGCGAGCGCAACCTGCCTCAGGCGATCATGGTTGGCCTCGGACTGGTGGCCGTCGGGGTGGCGGCGTTTGCGCTGGGCCAGATCCCGGCGATGATCCTGATCGTTGTGGTGCTCGGCCTGGCAGGCACCGAGATGATGGGAGCGTTGCACCGCGGCGGGTACACCCCGGCCGGTCTGGTCGGCCTGGCGGGCATCGTCGGGCTGGTCATCGGCGCCTATCAGGCTGGATCGGCTGCCTACCCCATCGTGCTGGGTCTCACGATCTTGGCCGGGTTGCTGTGGTACCTGTTCGTGTCGCCGGGTGATCAGCCGGTACAGAACCTGGGCGCCACGATGTTGGGCATGCTCTACGTCGGCGGTCTCGGAAGCTTCGCGTCGCTCCTTATCGGCCTGGGTCGCATTTCTCCGGATGGTAAGGGCGGAGCGTGGCTGCTCTTCGGGGCCGTGGTGGCTGCGGTCACCTACGACACGGCCGGGTATTTCATCGGCAAAACGATGGGGGCCTCGCCGTTGGGCGGCTCGCTGCGGGCGATCAGTCCAAACAAGACCCAGGAGGGCCTGTTGGGCGGCGTGGTCGTTTCGATCCTCGTCACGTTCGTGTACCTCACCGTCACCTCGCCGGCGCTCCTGGGGAGCGAGGGATTCTCGACCCGCACGGCGCTGTTCGCGGTGCTGTGCCCGTTGGCGGCGCCGCTGGGCGATCTGAGCGAGTCGTTGCTCAAGCGCGATCTGCAGATCAAGGACATGGGAACGCTGTTGCCCGCACACGGTGGCATTCTCGATCGTTTCGATGCGCTGCTGTTCGTGTTGCCGGTGGCGTACTTCGTCACCGTCACGGGCTGGTAGAACAGCAAGGTTGACCATGATCGACGTGGCGGTACTCGGCTCGACCGGTTCGATTGGCACCCAGACGCTGGAGGTCATCGCCACCGAACCTGAGCGGTTTCGGGTCTCGGCGCTGAGCGCGCATGGTTCGGTTGAACTCATCGCCCAACAGGCTGCCGAGGTTCACCCCGATGTGGTGGTGATCACCGACGAGTCGCGGGCGGCCGACCTGGCCGGCCAACTTCCCGTCGGCACAACCCTCGACGTGGGTCCGGCGGCGCTCGAGGCCGCCGCGGCTTCGGCGGACGTGGTGATCAACGGTGTGGTGGGCTTTGCCGGGCTTGGCGTCACCCTGGCCACCCTGAACGCCGGCAAGCGGTTGGGCCTGGCCAACAAGGAGAGCCTGATCGCCGGAGGGCCCGTGGTGCAACGGGCCCGAGCCACGCATGGAGCCGAACTGGTGCCGGTGGACTCCGAGCACTGCGCCATCCACCAGTGCCTCAGGGCCAACGACCATCCGGATCGTCTGGCCCGGGTGGTGTTGACGGCCTCCGGGGGTCCCTTCCGTGGGCGAACCGCGGCCGAGCTGGCAGACGTCACCGTTGAGCAGGCGCTCGACCACCCCACCTGGTCGATGGGACCCAAGATCACCATTGACTCGTCCACGCTGATGAACAAGGGCCTGGAGGTCATCGAGGCCCACGAGCTGTTCGGGGTCGACTACGACGACATCGACGTCGTGGTGCACCCGCAGTCCATCGTGCACTCGATGGCCGAGTTCTCCGATGGCACCACGATGGCCCAGGTGTCGATGCCTGACATGCGCCTGCCGATTGGTTACGCCCTGACCTACCCCGACCGCATGGGCTCCGCGTTTGGGGCCATGGACTGGACCCGCGCGGTCACGCTCAACTTCGAGCCGCCAGATCGGACCACCTTCCGATGCCTCGATCTGGCCTATGCGGCCGGACGGCTGGGCCAGACGGCGCCGGCGTGGCTGTCGGCGGCCAACGAGGTGGTGGTTGAGGCGTTTCTCAGCGGGGGGCTGCGCTGGACGGCCATTGGTGAGCTGACCGATGAGGCACTCGGCCAATGGGATGGCACACTGGCCGACAGCGTTGGTTCCGTTTTACACGCCGATCGACGCGCACGCGAGGTGACCCGCCACATCATTTCGGGCCGCCGTTGAGGAGTACACCCCCGACATGACCGACGTGAGTGACACGCCGAGCACCATCCCCGATGAGCCAAACGTCGTCGGCCCCACGGAGCCCGCGACACACGCTCAGAACGAAGTTGATTCGTCAGAGCGCGGGTCATCCGAGAAGCCGCAGACTTCCACCGCAACCACCAATGTCGTTCCCGACGGATCGCTCCCGGAACCCGAGATCGAGCGGGCGGGTGCCTGGCGACTCTTGTTGGTTGTCGCCGCGCTTGTTGGGCTGTGGTGGTGGCAGGGCCTGGCCCTCCTGGTCGTGATCCTGTCGCTGGTGTTCATGATCACCATGCACGAGTTTGGGCATTACCTCACCGCCAAACGGGCGGGCATGAAGGTCACCCAGTTCTTCGTCGGGTTCGGCCCACGGATCTGGTCGATTCGCAGGGGCGAGACCGAATACGGCATTCGAGCAATCCCGGCCGGTGCGTTCGTGAAGGTTCCCGGCATGTTGCGCGATGAAGAGGTGTCGGCCTCCGACGAGCCCCGAAGCTACCGGGAGGCCTCCTTCAAACACCGGGTGACCATGGCCTCGGCCGGATCGGCCATGCACTTCCTGATGGCGCTCATCCTGTTGTTCTGCCAGTTCGCCTTCTTCGGTCAGGCCGACCCAGCGCAGTGGTCGGTCGAGACGGTGGTACCGGGTTCGGCAGCCGAGGCCGCCGGTATGTTGCCGGGGGATCGGGTGCTGTCGGTCGACGGCGACCCCGTGCGCGATCTTGGCGACCTTGGGGCCGAGGTCGCCTCGCGTCCCGGGGAAACGGTGCCGCTCGTCGTCGAGCGGGACGGCCGGGAGTTGGTTCTCACGGCCACGCTGGGCAGCCGTGCCGCCATCATCGGCACGGTTGGCGAGGACTTCGGCCTGTTCTTCACCGATAATGGTCCGGTCGTGAAGGCGTTTGGCCAGCGCGCGCTGGACGCAGGCCTGTCGGAGAACGACCTGGTGACCGAAATCAACG